>DATBMD010000155.1:0-3045 GCA_036555085.1 Gaiellaceae bacterium | reverse complement strand
CCGTGTCCTTGCCCTCGACGCGCCGTGCGATGTTCTCGCCCGCGGCCTCGCCCGACTGCAGCGCGACCGATCCCAGCTGCGGCAGGGTCTCGTTCGACTTCGTGTCGGTGATCCAGGCGATGTCGCCGACCGCGAAGACGTTCGGCCGTTCCGCCAGGCTGAGGTCGGGGCCGACCGGGATCCGGTTGCGCCCCAGACGAGCGTGTGCGCCTCGAGCACCGTGCCCGACCCCAGCGTCACGCGCGTCGGGGTGACCGAGGCGACCCGCTCGCCGACGAGCACCTCGACGCCCAGCTTCTCCAGCACCTCGAGGGTGTACTTGCGGATGTCGGACTTGAACATCGCGAAGAGCTGCGGCCCCGCTTCGACGAGGGTCACCCGTGCGTGGTCCGGCTGCACGTGCGGGTAGTCCTGGGCCAGCACGCCGCGGTAGAGCTCGGCCAACGCGCCGGCGCTCTCGACCCCGGTCGGCCCGCCGCCGACGACGACGACGTTCAGCGCCCCGTCGGCCACCAGGGTCGGGTCCTTGTCCGCCGCCTCCCAGCGCTCGAGCACGTGCGCACGCAGCCGAACGGCGTCGCTCAGCGTGTACATCGGAAAGGCGTGCTCGGCCGCGCCCTCGGTGCCGAAGAACTCCACCTCGGCGCCGAGCGCCAGCACGAGGTAGTCGTAGCGGAGCGGCGCCATGTCGTCGAACCGGACCTGCCGTGCGTCGAGATCGACGGCCGACACGGTCGCCTCGTGGACGGTGGCGTTCGGCTGCTCGTGGAAGAGGTCGCGCAGCGGATGCCCCACCGCCGTCACCTCGAGCAGGTCGGTGGCGACCTGGTACAGGAGCGGCTGGAACGTGTGGTAGTTATGGCGATCGACGAGCACGACGTCGACGGCCGCGTCCTTCAGCTTGCGGGCGGCGCCGATGCCCGCGAAGCCGCCGCCGAGGACGACGACGACCGGGCGGCCGTGCTCGGTTCTCTCCATCCAGCTCCCTGTTCCGCGGCTCGCGACCCGTTGCTTTGGCCGGTCACGGCGAGTCTACGACCTCGCCCGTTGCCCGCGGGAGATGATGCGGCTGCGCCGCGCCGCGATGGAATATCGTCGGCTGCGACCCTGGACCCGCCCCTCCACGGAAAGGAGCCCAGATGCCAGATCCGACGAGCGAGACCCCTGTCCTCGACCTGCTGGCCGGCATGACCGCCGACTCCCTCGAGGCGTCCAGCCTCGACACGGAGTCGCTGCTGCTCGTCCGCATCGCTGCCCTCGTCGCGGTGGACGCGCCGCCGGTCTCGTATCTCCTGAACCTCGGCGCCGCGGGCGAGGTCGGCCTCGACGCGGAGCAGGTCCGGGGCGTGCTGGCCGCCGTCGCGCCGATCGTCGGCACCGCCCGCGTCGCCTCGGCGACCGGCAACATCGTGCGGGCGCTCGGCACCGCGATCGACCTCGCGGAGCTCGAGGCCGAGGCGGAGAGTTAGCGTGGGGGAACCCATGGTTCCCCCACGGGCCCCCTCCTTCGCCGAAGCGCGGAGGAAGACTCGCAGCTGGCCTCCCGGCCGGCAAAGCCGGCCTCCGGCCGCAACCGCCCATCCACAGGAGCTCTCCTGCGATCTCCTCGCAGCACGGCACGCGCCGCGTCCCTCGGGCCGCGCACCGAACGCGTCACCTCGAGACACAGTGTCACGAGCTCTCGCGCCCAAGGAGAGCTGACACGCGCCGTGGGAGCTGCTCCGCCCCCGGAGGGAGCAGCTCCCACGTGGCTCGGATCGGCCCGGCGATGACCTGGGCAGACCGCTTCCGGGTCCGCCAGTACCTGACGAACAGCCTGTGGGTGATCCCGCTCACCGGCGGGTTGCTCGGCTTCGCGCTCGCCAACGCCAGCATCCTGGTCGAGGGGATCGACCTGCCCAACGGGTGGGACTACTCGTCCTCGACCGCGCTGACCGTCCTGACCACGGTCATCGCGGCGACCGTCGGGCTGACCGGGTTCGTCGTCACGGTCAGCGTGCTCGTCGTGCAGATGGCGACGGGGACGTTCTCGGCACGGTACATGCGGCTCTGGTACCGCGATCGCGTGCTCAAGGCCGTGCTGGCGGTGCTCATCGGCACGTTCTCCTTCTCCTTCTCGCTGCTGCGCCGGATCGGCGACTCGGTCCCCGACCTCGGCGTCACGCTCTCCGGCATCTTCCTCGGCTTCGGCCTGCTGCTGTTCCTCGTCTTCCTCGACCGCTTCGTGCATCGCCTCCGGCCGGTGGCGGTCGCGTCGCTCGTCGCGCACGCCGGCCGCCGCTCGCTGGCTGCGACGGCCGCCATGTCGTCGACCGCCCGGCACGGCGCGGCCGAGGAGCTACGGCCGCTCGGCGCCCCCGCGCTCGGCGTCACGTCCGGCGAGTCGGGCGCCATCCAGGCCGTCGACGACCGGGGTCTCGTGAGCTGGGCGTCGGCGCACGACTGCGTGCTGGTGCTCCGCTACGCCGCGGGCGACTTCGTCCTGCGGGGAGCGGGGCTCGTGAGCGTCCACGGCGACGTCGCCGACCTCGCGCCGGCCGAGCGCGAGCTCCGGGGGCTGATCGCGCTCGGCAACGAGCGGACGATCGAGCAGGACCCGGCGTTCGCGCTTCGGATCCTCGTCGACATCGCGATCAGGGCGCTCTCGCCGGCCGTGAACGACCCGACGACGGCGGTGCAGGTGATCAACTACCTCGAGGACCTCCTCACGGCGATCGGCACGACGCCGGGCCTCCACGGCCGCTGGGAGCTGCGGGATGCAGGCGGCGGCCTCCGGGTCGTGATCCCCGCGCACCGCTGGGAGGACTTCCTCGCGCTGGGCATCACCGAGATCCGCGAGTACGGCACCCATGCGATCCAGGTGGTGCGCCGGCTGCGCGCGGCGCTGGAGGCGCTGCGCGCGAACGTGCTGCCCGACTACGTGGACGCCGTCGAGCAGGAGCTGGCGCGGCTCGACGCGACGGTGGCGGCGGGATTCGGCGAGACCGTCGACCGCGACCGCGCCGTCGTCCTCGACCGGCAGGGCATCGGCGGCCCGCCCGGGAT
>DATBMD010000060.1:0-5350 GCA_036555085.1 Gaiellaceae bacterium | reverse complement strand
GCCGCCCTGGCGGTGGTGGCCGTGCTCTCCGCGCTCGAGGGCGGGCGCGCCTGGGTGATCGCCCTCGCCGCGGGAGCGCTCTCCCTCTGGCTGGGGGATCTCGGGCGGCGGGGCTTGCGCCGATACTGAGGAGTTCGCCCTCCGGCGGCGTATTCTCTCAACCGTGGCGAAAGCTGCGGGGGACACGCTCACGCTCTGGCACGAGTACCGGCGCACGGGCGACCAGGCGCTCCGTGACCGCCTGATCCTCACGTACGCCCCGCTCGTCAAGTTCGTCGCCGGACGGCTCGGGGCGAGCCTGCCGGCGCACGTCGACGAGCAGGATCTCGTCTCCTACGGGCTGCTGGGCCTGATCGGCGCGATCGAGCGGTTCGACCCCGACCGGGAGATCAAGTTCGAGACGTACGCGATCGCCCGGATCAAGGGCGCGATCATCGACGAGCTCCGCTCGCTCGACTGGGTGCCGCGCTCCGTGCGCACACGCGCGCGCGAGATCGAGCGGGCGATCGCGGAGCTGGAGCGGACGCTGCACCGGGCGCCGACCGACGAGGAGATCGCCGCGAAGGTCGGGATCACCGGCGAGGAGCTCGAGGACAGCCTCGCCGAGATCTCCCGCTCCTCGATGGCGGCCCTCGACGAGCTCTGGACGCCGTCGGCGGGCGGCGACCAGATTGCCCTGATCGACACGATCGAGGACACGACCGGCCCGGACCCCGAGCACTCGCTCGAGCAGACCGAGCTGAAGGAAGCGCTCGGCGAGGCGATCGCGCGCCTGCCCGAACGCGAGAAGCTCGTCGTCACGCTCTACTACTACGAGGAGCTGACGCTCCGAGAGATCGGCGAGGTGCTCGGCGTCACCGAGTCCCGCGTCTCGCAGCTGCACACGAAGGCCGTGCTGCGCCTGAAGGCCCGCCTCTCGGGCGGGATCCGCGAGCAGCCGGCCGAGACCTAGCGCCGCCGCACCGGTCGTACACTCCGCGCGATGACGGCCTGCGCCGCATGCGGTCGCGAGAGCCCGGAGGGGTTCGCGTTCTGCGGCGCGTGCGGGGCGCCGCTGGCGGCCGAGGCGCCGCGGCGCGAGGTGCGCAAGGTCGTCACCGTCCTCTTCTGCGATCTGACCGGCTCGACCGCGATCGGCGATCGCACCGACCCCGAGGCTCTGCGAGCGCTGATGTCGCGCTACTACGAGGCTGCACGCGCGGTGCTGGAGCGGCACGGCGGCACCGTCGAGAAGTTCGTGGGCGACGCGGTCATGGCCGTCTTCGGGATCCCCGCTGCGACCGAGGACGACGCGCTCCGGGCCGTTCGAGCGGCGGTGGAGCTCCGCGAGGCGGTGCACGAGTTGGGTCTCGAGGCGCGCATCGGCGTCAACACGGGCGAGGTGGTGGCTGGGGAGGGGGACACGCTGGTCACCGGCGACGCCGTCAACGTGACCGCGCGGCTGGAGCAGGCGGCTGCGCCCGGAGAGATCCTGCTCGGCGGCGACACGGTGCGGCTCGTGCGCGACGCGGTGGCGACCGAGCCGCGCGAGCTGACCCTGAAGGGCAAGCCGGAGCCGGTCGCGGCGTTCCGGCTCGAGCGGCTCGACGCGGAGGCCGCCGGGCTCGTCCGGCGGCTCGACCGGCCGCTCGTCGGGCGGGTCCGCGAGCGGGAGCGGCTGCGCGCCGACTTCGCGGACGCGGTCGCCGCGCGCACCTGCCGGCTGTTCACGCTGCTCGGGCCGGCGGGTGTCGGCAAGTCGCGTCTCGTCGCCGATTTCCTCGAGCACGCCGGCGACGAAGCGACGATCGCCTCCGGGCGAGCGCTGTCGTACGGGGAAGGGATCACGTACTGGCCCCTCGTCGAGGCGCTGCTGAAGCTCGGGCTCGATCCGGCCGAGGCGATCCGCTCCTCGCCGGCCGACACGCAGCTCGCGACGCGCGCGCTGCTCGAAGGCGCGGCCGAGGAGCGGCCGCTGGTCGTCGTGCTGGACGACCTGCACTGGGCGGAGCCGCCGCTGCTCGACCTCGTCGAGCATGTCGTCGACTGGTCGCGTGAGGCGCCGATCCTGCTCCTCTGTATCGCGCGTCCCGAGCTGCTCGACGTCCGGCCGGGGTGGGGCGGAGGGAAGGCGAACGCCACGTCGGTCCTGCTCGAGCCGCTCGGCGACGGCGAGGCGGCCTCGCTCGCCGAGGCGCTGCTCGAAGGGGTAGAGCTCGAGGAAGGCGTGCGCGAGCGCATCCTCGCGGTCGCCGAGGGGAACCCGCTCTTCCTGGAGGAGATGGCCGCGCTGGCGCGCGAGGCCGGCGGCAGCGTCGACGTGCCGCCGACGATCCAGGCGCTCCTGCAAGCGCGCCTCGACACGCTGACAGACCCGGAGCGGGCGGTGATCGAGCGCGGCTCCGTCGAGGGCAAGGTCTTTCATCGCGGAGCGGTGACCGCGCTCGCGACGGAACCCGCAGGCGAGGACGTCGCCGCCCGGCTGCTCTCGCTCGTGCGGAAGGAGCTCGTCCGGCCGGACCACACGCAGATTCCGGGCGACGCCGCCTTCCGCTTCCGACACCTCCTGATCCGGGACACCGCGTACGAGTCGCTCCCCAAGGCGGTCCGGGCCGAGCTGCACGAGCGCTTCGCCGGCTGGCTGGACGCGCATGCGAGCCTGGTCGAGCAGGACGAGATCGTCGGCTACCACCTCGAGCAGGCCGCCCGCTACCGGGCGGAGCTCGGCGGCGAGGCCGGGGCGGCGGCGATCGGCGTCAGGGCCGCGGCACGCCTCGGTGCGGCCGGGGTGGCTGCGTTCGAGCGACACGACGGCCACGCCGCCCGCAATCTGCTCGAGCGCGCCATCGCGCTGCTCCCCGCAGGAGCCGAGCGAAGCGAGCTCGCCGTCGAGCTTGCCGAGGTGCTGATCGAGCACGGCGAGACCGAGGCAGTCCGGCAACTCGTCGTCGAGGTCGAGGCGAGCGGGGAGCGGGGCCGGGCGAACGCGGTCGCGCTGCGGGTGCTCGCCGATCCGATCGGGATGGCGTCCGACGAGGAGGCCGCCGCACGGCTGACCGAAGCCCGCGACGTCCTGCTCGAGCGCGGCGACCTCGTCGGGGCCGCCCGCTGCGAGCGCGCCCGAGCATGGCTCGAGTGGGGCGCGTGCCGCGCCGGTGAGACCCACCACGCGTACCGCCGCGCGTACGAGCTCCTGCGGCGAGCGGGGCGGCGTGCCTGGGACCGCGACCTGTTGCAGTGGTTGCAGATCTCGGCCGGGTTCGGCGGCGAGCCGGTCGACGACGTCCTGAGACTGCTGGAGGAGTTCGAGCAGGATGCGGCCGACGGCGGCCCGCTCCTGGCCGCCGCACTCGGCTCGGCGAACGCCCGCAGCCTCTATGTCGCGGGCCGCATCGACGCGGCCACTGCACGGGCGGCGTTCGACCGTGAGATCGAGCTGCTGCTCCAGACCGGCTCCGAGCTCGCCGCCACAGACGTCGGGCACTTCTGGTCGATGGTGCTCTTCCTCGAGGGCGAGCGCGAGCGGCTCGAAGAGCAGCTGCGCCGCGAGATCGCGACGCTCGAGCGCCTCGACTGGCACCTCTACCTGGGGCAATTCCTCGCGCACTGGGCGACCGCGCTCTGCGACCTCGGCAACGGCACGGCAGCGCTCGAGGCCGTCGAGCGGGGCAGGAGCATCGCCGCGCCCGAGGACGTCGCCGACCAGGTCGCCCTCGACACCGCGGAGGCGTACGCCCGGGCGCTGCTCGGAGAGCTTCCGGCCGCCCGTGGAGCCCTTGCCCGCGCGAGCGGGCGGGCGCGTGACATCGACATGCTGGTCGTGACCGACGAGCTCGAGCGTGTCGCCGCGCACGTCGATCGGCTGGCGGGACACCGCGACCAGGCCGCTGCGAGGCTCCGGCGGCTCGCCGACGACGTCGAAGCGCGCGGCCTTCGCCGCTTCGCCGAGCGCTACCGGCGCGACCTGGCCGCGCTCGACTGATCCTGCGCGGGCGTCCCGATCGCGGCGACTAGGATTCCCGCCGGAATCGTCACGAGGAGGAGCACGCGCAGATGGCCGGAACCGAGCCCGCCAAGATCCGCAACGTCGCCGTCGTCGGCCACCGCGGGACGGGAAAGACGTCCCTCGTCGAGGCGCTGCTGTACCAGACCGGAGAGGTGAACCGGCTGGGGACGATCGAGGCGGGCACGACCGTCGGCGACTGGGACGAGGACGAGCACAAGCGCGCGATGTCGATCGCGCTCTCGCTCTGCCACACGACGTGGCAGGACCGGAAGATCAACCTGCTCGACGTCCCCGGCGACCCGAGCTTCCAGGGCGAGGTGCGGTGCTCGTTGCGCGTGGTCGAGGGCGCGCTGTTCGTGATCAGCGGCGTCATGGGCGTCGAGGTCGGCACGACGAAGGCCTGGAAGCTCGCCGACGAGCTCGGGCTCGCGCGGGTCCTCTTCGTCAACATGCTCGACCGCGAGCGCGCCGACTTCTACCGCGCGCTCTCCCAGCTGCAGGCGCAGCTCTCTCCCCAGTGCGTCGCGGTTCATCTACCGATCGGCTCGGAGCACGAGCTGACCGGCATCGTCGACGTGCTCCACATGTGCGCCTACACGAGCCCGGAGGGGCAGAAGGAGGGCGACCCCGGCCCGATTCCCGAGAGCATGGCCGGCGTCGCCGAGGAGTACCGCGAGAAGCTGCTCGACGCCGTCGTCGAGACCGACGAGGCGCTGATGGAGCGCTACCTCGAGGGCGAGGAGCTCGACCCGCACGACGTCGCCGCGGCGCTGAAGGCGGCGATGACGCGCGGCGAGGTCTTCCCGGTCGCGTGCGGCGTGGCGACGAAGAACCTCGGCACGCACGCGCTGCTCGACCTGATCGTCGAGGGCGTGCCGTCGCCGGCCAAGCGGGGCGCGCCGATCGACGTGGACGGCGCGACGACGGCTGCATTCGTGTTCAAGACGATCGCCGACCCGTTCGCCGGCAAGATCAACCTCTTCCGGGTGCTCGGCGGGACGATCACCGCCGACTCGACGCTGATCGACACGCGCGAGAAGGCGAAGGAACGGATGGGCACGCTGCTCCAGCTGCAGGGCAAGGAGCACGCGGGCGTCAAGGAGTTCGGCGAGGGCGACATCGGCGCCGTCGCGAAGCTGAAGGACGTCCAGACCGGCGACCTCCTGCTCGACCGCGAGGTCGACCTGGAGGCCCCCGACTTCGGCTTCCCCGACCCCGTGATGAGCTTCGCGATCACGCCGAAGTCCAAGGGCGACGAGGAGAAGGTCGCGACCGCGATCCGGCGGCTCGCGGAGGAGGACCCGACGCTGCGGCTGCGGCGCGACCAGCAGACCGGGGAGGAGATCCTGTCCGGGATGAGCCAGA
>DATBMD010000044.1:0-3095 GCA_036555085.1 Gaiellaceae bacterium | reverse complement strand
GAAGTTGATGTTGCCGAGCCGCGACTTCACCATGAAGACGGAGCTGCCCGTCTCGCCCTCGAAGACGCGGATGGCGTTGTGCTGCGGGTCGAGGACGACGATCGGCCGCGTCCTGTCGAACGAGGCGTCCGTGACCTCGTGTGAGGACCAGTTCCCGGCCGCGCTCCGTCGGTGGAGCATGATGCCCGGGTTGGCGGCCGAGCTGAACTTCGTCTTCGTGACCGCGTAGACGCGACCGGCCGCGTCGGCCTTCAGGTTGATGTGGTCGTCGACCCGCTTCGGGCCCCCGATCACGTTCTCGCGGGTGGACCAGTCGCTCTCGAGGCCGCCGGCGCCGTCGGTGTGGACCCGGAACCAGAGGTTCGAGGAGACGGTGTCGCTCCACATGACCCCGACCTTGTTCCCGAAGCGGACGATCGCCGAGATGTCGTCGGCCCCCACGGCCTGGTCGAGCGTAATCTTCTGAGGGAAGGCGCAGGCCCCGCTCCCGCCGCCGACGCAGTCGCCGGTCGTCCTGGCGGCGAACACCTTGTGCTGGCCGCCTTCCTCCTGCACCCACGTGGCCCAGACAAACCCGGAGCCGGAGGCCTCCCTCGCGATCGTGAGCGCCTCGGCCCGCTGCGGATCGATCGTGACCGGGAAGCCGGAGTCCGGCGAGTAGGTGTTCGAGCCCGGGTTGTAGCTGAAGCGGTAGAGGTTCATCTGGTCGCCCGGCCCTGCCGTTTCGTGGGTGATGGGCTGGAACTTGTGCGAGGCGACCAACAAGGTGTTCCCGATCGAGAGGACGTCCTGGCGGGTGCTGTTGCGGGGGTCGACGCCGACGCCGGTGTTGACCCAGTGCTGGGAGCGCAGGTTGAGCCGGAAGATTCGGTAGACGCCGCTCTGGTCGAACATGATCGCCCACCAGAAGCCGTCGCGGAACCAAAGCTTGCTCTCCGGCTTCGACGTCGTCGGCGAGCCGCTCGTCCCGACCGGGTAAGCGGGACCCTTGAACCCGGTGTTTGCGCTCGCGACGCCGCAGAGCGCAAGCGCCGCGACGCTCACGGCAATGACTGTCAGAACGCGCGCCGAACCCCTCATCCCGAATCCTCTCTTTCCGTCGTCGTTGCCGCAGTCGAACACGGATCGAAGGCCGCCGAGCCTACCACGCCGGCTCCTGGTCCCCAAGCCGGTAATCGTAAGGAAGACGTGAACTTCTCTCCCTCATCCGCTGGAGCCGGGCCCACTGGGGCAGGAGCTGCAGACGGACCCCCGTCAGGCCGGACGAGCGCCCGACGTTGATGCGCCGCAGCCGCAGCCAGTCGGACCGGCCCAGGTCGTTGACTCCCCGTCTCGTGGCGAAGGCGAGCTCGAACCCCTCGTCGCGGAGGAAGGACGTCGCCTCCCGGTCGACGCCGCCGCCCGGGTACGCGAACACGCGCGGGATCGGTCCGACCTCGCGCTCGAGGTCTCGGAGCGAGCCGAGGATCTCCTCGTGCGCGTCGGCGCGAGACAGCCGGTGGACGAGCGCGTGCGTGCGCGAGTGCGGCCCGAGGGCGACCCCCTCGGCCGCGAGCCGTCTGAGCGTGTCCCAGTCGAGCACGGACGCGACCGGAGCCTCCGCACCGGAGTCGCGGCACACGTCGTCGACCACCGCCATCGCCTCCTCGTGAGGCAGGGACTGCACGAGCCCGCGCAGGCGCCGGTACGCCCGCAGCCGCTCGCCCGGAGTCCGCACCCGCAGCTCGCCGAGAGGCGTCCGCGCGACGGCGCGCTTCCCTCCGAGCGCGCTCCAGAGCCGGTCCCACCAGAACGCCGTCCCCGGCTCGCCGGGATACGCAGTCGGCACGAAGAGCGTCAACGGCACGCCGTGACGGCGCATCGTCGGCCACGCGTGCTCGGCGACGGACCGGTACCCGTCGTCGAAGGTCACCATCACCGCGCGGGGCGGGAGCGCCTTCTCCCCACGACGGACGGCCAGAAGCTCCGGCAAAGAAAGGGGCGTGTGGACCGACGAGAGGAAGCGCATGTGCTCGTCGAACTCCGCGGGCGTCGCGCCGATCAGGCCGGGGTAGAGGCCGGGCGAGCCCTCCGGCTCGTCGACCCGGTGGTACGTGTGGACGGGGAGCATCCCCGGCAGCGGGCGCGACGCCCGCTCGAGGACGCCGACGGCCCCTGCGAGCGCCGGGCTCCGCGAGGCGCGCCGCGCCGAGCGCTGGAGCGCCGCCCTACCGTTCACGGCCCAGCTTCCGGCGCACCCTGCCGGCCACGTTCGCGAGCTCGACGAGACCGGGGCGCGGGTCCTCGCGCGCGAGGATGTCGAAGCCGTCTCCCGGATAGAGGAGACGGACGGCGGCGGCGAGGGCCTCCCGGCGACCGGGCGTGGGGATGAACGGGTAGCGCCGCGCCCGGCGGAGCGTCGATCCGATCCAGACCACCTCGAGGCCGAGGTCGCGGGAGCGGACCCCGAGCGCGTACGAGGCGCGCAGGGGCTCCTCCGGGGCCGGCGCCGTCCCGAGGCAGACGTCCACGAGGCCGGCCGGGAAGTCCACGCCGCTCTTCACGGCGAGCGGAAGCGATCCCCAGATGCGGCCGTTGAGCTCCATCAGCCTCGGCCCCGACTCGCCCACCTTGAACTCGACCATCGCAAGGCCCGTCCACCCGAGCGCGCCGAGGAGTCGCGCGGCATGGTCGAGGAGCGCCGGATCGAGCGCCACGCTCTCGCGGAACGAGCTCGCGCCTCCCGTGATCGGGACCTCTCGCAGCCGGCGGTGCTGGAACGCGGCCAGCGTGCGGCCCTCGTGGGCGAGCACCTCCACGCCGTGCGCCTCGCCGCCGCAGTACTCCTGCAGGAGGACGTCGCAGCGTCCCTCGAAGGGTCTCATTCGCTCGGCGAGCGCGTCCTCGTTCTCGGCATAGGCGACCGAGTAGCGCGCGATGCCGTGGCCTTCCCGGACGACACGCGAGAAGCGGGGCTTGAGCACGACGGGCCAGCCGAGCGCAGGGGCGGCTCGAAGCGCGGCGTCCACTCCGTCCACGAGCTCGGTCCGGGGCACGGGGATCCCCAGCTCCGTGGCCAGCTCGACGGTTGCCATCTTGTCGCGGCTCGTTGCCAG
>DATBMD010000032.1:0-46959 GCA_036555085.1 Gaiellaceae bacterium | reverse complement strand
GTCGACCCGACCGTGATCCCGCTCGGCACCCGCGTCTTCGTGCCCGGCTATGGCCCCGCGGTCGCGGCCGACGTTGGCTCGGCGATCAAGGGCAACATCATCGACCTCTGGATGCCGAGCACGCCGCACGCGCTCGACTGGGGACGTCGAACCGTCACGATCACGATCTACGGTTGAGCCGATGAGGGCGCGGATTCTCGCGGCGACGGCCGTCGCGGCGCTGGCGTGGGCGGCGACCGCCGCGGGCAGCACGTCGTCGCTGCGAAGCGAGCTCGCGAGCGCGCTCGCCGGTGCCGGCGTGTCGCCCGCGGGCACGTCGGCTCTCGCCGTCGACCTGCGCAGCGGCAGCGTCGTCTACTCGCTGAACCCGAGGCTCGCCGTCGCGCCCGCGTCGAACGAGAAGCTGACGGTCGCCTACGCGGCGCTCGAGCGTCTCGGTCGCGGCTACCGCTTTCGCACCGAGGTGGTGGGCGACGGCGAGCTCACCGGGCGGGTCTGGCAGGGCGACCTCTACCTCGTGGGCTTCGGGGATCCCTCCCTCGCGGCGGCCGGCCTCGACGCGCTCGCCGCCCAGGTCCGGGCCTGGGGCATCCGGCGGGTCACGGGCTCAGTCGTCGGAGACGAGTCGTGGTTCGACCGGCGCCGCGACGTCCGCGGCTGGAAGCAGGGCTTCCTGGGCGAGGAGAGCCCTCCGCTCTCGGCGCTCGTCGTCGAGCACGCCGAGCGCTGGCCCTCGCTCGAGCCCGCGCTGGAGGCGGCGCAGCGCTTCCGCGCCGCGCTCGAGCGCCGCGGCGTCCGGGTCGCAGGCGAACCGCGCACCGGCCGCGCCCGCCGGGACGGCATCCCGCTGGCGCAGCACCTCTCGGCGGAGCTGCACGAGCTGATCCGCTTCATGAATCGCGAGAGCGACAACTTCACGGCCGAGATGCTCCTCAAGCACCTGGGCGCGACGGTCGGCGCGCGCGGGTCGACGGCCGCCGGCGCCGAGGTCGTCCGCGACGCGCTCGCCGAGGCGGGCGTACCGCTCGACGGCCTCGTGCTCGCCGACGGCTCGGGCCTCTCGCGCCTCGATCGCCTCTCGGCCGCGTCGCTGGTCGCGTTGCTGCGGGCGGCCGAGCGCGACCCGGACCAGCGCGATGCCTTCCTCGGCTCGCTCGCCGTCGCCGGGGTCGACGGAACGCTCGAACGCCGGCTCGCACGGCGCCCGACGTACGGCCGCGTGATCGCGAAGACCGGGACGACGAGCCTCGCGTCGTCCCTCTCCGGCTTCGTCCGCGGGCGCTACGCGTTCGCGATCCTGCACTCAGGCCGTCCCGTCCCGACCTGGACGGCCCGTGCGGCTCAGGACCGGTTCGTGACGGTGCTCGCGCGGGCGAGCTAGCCGGCGGAGCCCAGCAGCTCGTCCAGATCAGCCTCGGCGAGGACCGGCACGCCGGCGCTCTGCGCTTTCGCCAGCTTCGACGCCCCGGGCTCCTCGCCGACCACGAGCCCCGTCGTCCGCTTCGAGACCGAGTCCGACACCTTCGCTCCGAGCGCCTCGAGCGCGGCCTTCGCCTCGTCCCGGCTGTAGCGCTCGAGCGTGCCGGTGATCACGTAGGCCTGCCCGGTCAGCGGGCCCGTCACGGGCCGCTCGGCCTCACCGGCCTCGAGCGTGAGGCCGAGCGCGCGCAACTCCTCCACGAGCACACGGTTCTGCTCGTCCGCGAACCAGTCGGCAATCGACTCGGCGCGGTCGGGGCCGATCCCCTCGACGGCCTGGATGTCCTCGATCCCGGCCTCGAACAGCCGGTCGACCGAGCCGAAGTGGCGGGCGAGGTTGCGCGCGGTCACCCAGCCCACGTCGGGGATGTTGAGGCCGAACAGCACGCGCGCGAACGGCTGCTGCTTCGACTCCGCGATCGCCTGCACGGCCTTGGCGGCCGAGACCGCGCCGTACCCGTCGAGCCCCTGGAGCTGTTCGGCGGTGAGCCGGTACAGGTCCGGCATCGAGCGGAGCAGCCCCTCGTCCCAGAGCCTGCGCACGAACTGCTCCCCGACCCCTTCGATGTCCATCGCTCCGCTGACCCAGTTGATCAGCGTCTCCAGGCCGCGGGAAGGGCAGGCGCGGTTCGGGCACCGGTGCATCACCTCGCCCACGGGCTTGACGATCTCGGCGTCGCAGAGGGGGCAGCGGCCCGGCATCCGGAACGGCTTCGTCCCCGGCCGGTGCCGCCCCGCCGGGCCGACGATCTGCGGGATCACGTCGCCGGCCCGCTGGACGATCACCAGGTCGCCCTCGCGGATCTGCTTGCGGTTGATGTCGTCCTCGTTGTGGAGGGTCGCCCGCGAGACGGTGACGCCGCCAACCTCCACCGGCTCCAGGACGGCCCAGGGGTTGAGAGCGCCCGTGCGGCCGACGCGGATCAGGATCTGTTGCAGCGTCGTGGTCGCGGTCATCGGGGCCCACTTGTACGCCCGGGCCCAGCGCGGCCGGCTGTGGAGCGCGCCGAGCCGCTCCTGCTGGCCGAAGTCGTCGACCTTGATCACGATCCCGTCGATCTCGTAGTCGAGCTCGGCGCGACGCGCCTCCCACTCCGCGCACGCGGCAGCGACCTCGTCGATCGTCCCGAGACGGCGGACGTGCGGGTTCGTGCGGAAGCCGCGCTCCCGCAGCCACTCGAGCATCGCCGCCTGCGAGTCGGGGCCGGCGCCGTCGCGCGCCCCGACGCCGTAGACCCAGATCGAGAGGGGCCGCTCGGCCGTGACGGCCGGGTTGAGCTGCCGCAGCGAGCCCGCGCCGGCGTTGCGGGGGTTCGGCGCCGGGCTCTTCCCCGCCGCGACCTGGGCCTCGTTGAAGCGGCGGAAGCCCGACAACGGGAAGTAGACCTCGCCGCGAACCTCGAGCGAGGCCGGCGGCCGCTCGCCTGTCGGCAGCAGCAGCCGCAGCGGGAGCGCCTCGATCGTGCGCAGGTTCGCCGTCACGTCCTCGCCGCGCTCGCCGTCGCCGCGGGTGGCGCCGCGGGTGAGAGTGCCGTCCTCGTAGAGGAGCGATACCGCCGAGCCGTCGATCTTCGGCTCGATCACGTACGCAACCGGCTCGTCGGTGCCGAGCCGCTTGCGGACGTCCTCTGCCCACTTGCGCAGCGCCTCCTCGGTGGTCACCTTCTCGAGCGAGCCCATCGGCAGCAGGTGCGCGACCTTGCGGAAGCCCTCGGCCGGGGGCCCGCCGACGCGCTGGGTGGGCGAGTCCGCGGTGACGAGCTCGGGCTGGGCCTCCTCGAGCGCCTTCAGCTCGTCGAAGAGCGCGTCGAACGCGGCGTCGGAGATCTCGGGATCGTCGAGGACGTGGTAGCGGTAGTTGTGATGCTCGATCAGCTGCCGCAGCTCGGCAGCGCGTGCTTCGACGGCAGCCGGGGCGCTAGAGGACACCGAGCAGGTCCTCCGCGCGGTCGACGAACGCGTCCGGCTCCTCGGCGCGCAGGACGTCCTCGCCGTGGATCCCGCCCCAGCCGACGGCGACCGCGAACACGCCGGCCGCCCTGGCGGCGCGCACGTCGAACGGCGAGTCGCCGACGTAGGCCGCGTCGCGGGCCGCGGCGCCGAGCCGGCGCAGGGCCGCCAGCACCGGGTCCGGGTCGGGCTTGTGACGCTCGGTGTCCTCGGCGCCGACGAGAACGTCGAAGCTCTCCTCGAGCCCCGGCAACCGGTCGAAGGCGAGCTGGACGGTGGCGCGTCGCTTCGCGGTCACGATCCCGAGTTGGCGCCCCTCGGCGCGGAGGCGCGGCAGCACCTCCACGACTTCCCAGAACGCCTCCAGCTCGTCGTGCAGCGGCTCGTTGTGCTCCCGGTAGGCGTCGACCAGCTCGTCGACGCGGTCCGGGTCGAGCGAGCGCATCTGGGCGACGAGCCCGGGGCCGCCGATCGCCGCCGTGAGCAGGCGCTCGTCCACCTCCCGCCCGAGCACGGTGGCTGCGGCGTGCTTCATCGAGGCGACGATGATCGGGCCCGAGTCGATCAGCGTCCCGTCGAGGTCGAACAGGACGACGGGGAAGCGCACGGACGCGATCGTAGCCGCGAGCGGCAAAGCCGCGGTGAGCGGCAACGGTCAGTAGTCGACGCGCTCGAGGTAGAGGCCCCAGGGCGGCGCCGTCGAGCCGGCCTCGTCGCGCGGGCGCCCCTCGAGCAGCCGCGCGATCGCCTCCGGCTCGCGCTCCAGCATCGTCCCGACGAGCGTCCGCACCATGTGGCGCAGGAACGAGTCGGCCGTGATCGTGAAGTGGAGGTGGTCCCCACGCCGGCTCCACGCCGCTTCCGTCACCGCGCGGCGGAAGACCTGGTGCTGCGTCTCGGTCGGGGTGAACGCCCGGAAGTCGTGCTCGCCGCGGAGCAGCGCCGCGGAGCACGCGAGCGTGGCCTCGTCGACGGGTCGCGGCCACCAGAGCGAGCGGCGAACCTCGAGCGGCGAGCGCTCGCGACGGTCTAGCACGAGGTACCGGTACGTGCGCGAGCGGGCCGAGAAGCGGGCGTGGAAGCCGGTCGGAGCGGGCTCGACCGCGACGGCGGCGACGTCGGCGGGGAGCACGGTGTTCAGCGCCTCGGCCGCGCGATCCGTCGGGGGGCCGCCGTCGACCTCCACCGATGCGACCTGCCCCGTCGCGTGCACGCCTGCGTCCGTGCGCCCGGCCACGGCAAGCCCGTGCCAGCGCGGGAAGACGGCGTCGAGCGCCTCACGAACGCAACCCTCGACCGTCCGCTGCCCCGGCTGGCGGGCCCAGCCGCGGAAGCCCGTGCCGTCGTACTCGAGGACGACGCGGACGATCACGCCTTGTGACACTGTGTCACGAGGGATCGCCGGCCGGCTCGACGCCGAGGACGAGGCCGTCGACCCGCCGGACGACGAGCTCGGCGCCCGCGTCGACCGGCTCGTCGCTCCGCGCCTCCCAGATCTCGCCGTCGAGCTTGACCTGCCCTCGGGGCGCCAGCCGGGACACGGCAACCGCGCGGCGACCCACGAGGGTCTCGATGCCGACGGACGTGCGGCGCCGCTTCGACCACCAGAGGAAGAGCGCGGTCTCGGCGATGTCCACGACCGCGGCGACGATCGGCACGACGACGTTCCAGGGCGCGGGCAGCAGGAAGAACGCGAGGATCAGGGCGATGATCGTGATCACGCGCGCGCCCCGGAGGCCGTCCCGGCGCGACCCTCGTCACGCCCCTCGGGCTCGCGCGCGAGCTCGGCCTCCAGCGCCTCGAGGGCGTCCCGGACCTCGCGGAGCCGCTCCTCGAGCACGGCCGGGTGCCCCCTCGCTCCAGCCTGCCCTTCGAGGCCGGCGGCCTCGGCCCGCACCATCCGGCGACGCCTGCGCTCGTCCTCGCGCGCTTCCTCGACGCTGTTGAGGACGATCGCGATCACGAGGTTCAGGACCATGAAGCTCGCGACCAGGATGAAGCTGACGAAGTAGATCCACGACCAGCGCGAGTACTCCAGCTCGGTGTCGAGCACCTCGTTCCAGCCCTCCAGCGTCAGGAGCTGGAAGAGCGTGAGCATCGCGCGTCCGATGTTGCCGAAGTTCTCCGGGTCGTGGTCGCCGAACCAGAGCCAGCCGACCATGCCGTACATGTAGAGGAGGAAGAAGGTGAGCAGCGCCACGCTCATCAGCGGGGCGACGCTGCGGACGAGCCCGCCGATGACGACTCGCAGCTCGGGCAGGACGGTGATCAGCCGAGCGACCCGCAACGCGCGCGCCAGCCGCAACAGCGTGACGCTCTCTCGCACGAAGGGCAGGTACGCGAGCCCCACGACGACGAAGTCGAACACGTTCCAGCCGCTGCGGAAGTACGCCCAGGGCCGTCGCCCGTAGGCGAGGATGCGAATCAGGATCTCGACCGTGAAGAGGAGGAGGAACGCGTCGTTGAGCGCGTTCAGGGCGCCCGCGTACCGGTCCTCGATCCCGTCGTATGTCTCCAGGCCGAGCAGCAGCGCGTTGGCGAGGATCGCGACCACGACCGCGACCTGGAACCAGAGCGCGTCGACGGCCCGCCCGCACGCTCTGGCAACCGCGTCCACCGCGGGTCAGGCGTGCTCGGCGGGCACGCTACCGTGCTCGCTGCCCGCGATCACCCCGCGGACGCGCACGGCCTAGTAGACGCCCGCGGTGGCGGCGTCGAAGTCGACGAGCTCGAGGTACGCCATGTCGGCTGCGTCCCCGTGACGCGGGCCGAGCTTGACGATGCGCGTGTAGCCGCCCGGGCGCTCGGCGAAGCGGGGAGCGACGTCGGCGAAGAGCTGATGCACGACGTCGTTCGAGCGGAGCGCCGCGAGCGCCTGGCGGCGGGCCGCGAGATCCCCGCGCTTCCCGAGCGTGATCATCTTCTCCGCGAACGGCCGCACCGCCTTCGCCTTCGCCTCCGTCGTCTCGATGCGGCCGTGCTGGATCAACGCCCCGGCCAGGTTCGAGTAGAGCGCCTTCCGGTGCGACGAGTCGCGCCCGAGCTTCTTGCCGGCGCGCTGGTGCCTCACCCTACGAGCTCCTCGCCCCGCAGCGTCAGGCCGTGGGCGGCGAGCGTCTCGCGCACCTCCTCGATCGACTTGCGACCGAAGTTGGGGATCGCGGCGAGCTCGATCTCGCTCTTGGAGGTGAGGTCGCCGATCGTCTCGATGCCGACCCGCTTGAGGCAGTTGTACGAGCGGACGCCGAGCTCGAGCTCCTCGATCGGGAAGTTCTCCATGCCGTGCGAGACGGCGGCCTCGGCGGCCTCCGCGACGGCACTGTCCCCGTCGGGGAGGATCGAGTCGATGTCGGTGAAGATCGCGAGCTGCCGGATCAGGATGTCCGCCGCCTGCTTGATCGCCTCGCGTGGCTCGATCGAGCCGTCGGTCGTCACGTCCAGGCGCAGCTTGTCGTAGTCGGTGCGCTGGCCGACGCGGGCAGCCTCGACGTCGTACGCGACGCGCCGCACCGGCGAGAAGATCGAGTCGATCGGGATCACGCCGATGGTGGTCTCCGGCCCGCGGTTCAGCTCGGCCGGCACGTAGCCGCGCCCGCGGCCGATCGTCAGCGTCATCTCCAGCTTGCCCTTGTCGGCGAGGTTCGCGAGCTCGAGGCCCGGGTTGAGGACCTCGAGGTCGGCGGGGGCCTCGATGTCGGCGGCCGTGACGGTGCCGGGGCCCTTCTTCGAGATGTGCACCTCGATCTCGGGCGACTCGCCGTGCAGCAGGCAGATCAGGTTCTTGAGATTGAGGATCAGGTCGGTGACGTCCTCACGCACGCCCGGCAGCGTGGTGAACTCGTGGGCGACGCCCTCGATCTTGACGGCCGTCACCGCGGCGCCCTCGAGCGAGGAGAGCAGCACGCGGCGCAGCGAGTTCCCGAACGTGTAGCCGAAGCCGCGGTCGAGCGGCTCGATCACGAAGATGCCGCGATTCTCGTCCGACTCCTCGTGGACGATCCGCGGGATCTGGAACTCCATCAGGCTGGTGCGAGTGGCCAATGCGGTCCTTTCCTGTTCACTGGGCGGAAGCGGCTGCTTCCGCTACTTCGAGTAGAGCTCGACGATCAGAGACTCCTGGACGGGCGTGTCGATCTCCGAGCGCTCCGGCCACTTCAGCATCTTGCCCGTCAAGCCGTCGTGGTCGGCCTGCAGCCACGGAGCCACCGTAGCGGTGAGCTCGGTGGCGTCGCGGACGATCGGGGCGGCCGAGCTGGCCGGGTTGAGAATGATCACGTCGTTGGGGCGCACGCCGTAGCTCGGGATGTTGACGCGGCGGCCGTTGACGTTGAAATGGCCGTGCCGGACGAGCTGGCGGGCCTGCGCGCGCGAGCCGGCGAAGCCGAGCCGGTAGACGACGTTGTCGAGCCGGGTCTCGAGCATCCGGAGCAGGTTCTCGCCCGGGGCACCGGTGCCGCGCGTCGCCTTCTCGTAGTAGTTGCGGAACTGCTTTTCGAGCAGCCCGTAGTACCGGCGGGCCTTCTGCTTCTCGCGGAGCTGCAGCAGGTACTCCGACTGCTTGACGCGGCCGCGACCGTGCTCTCCCGGCGGGTACGAACGGCGCTCGATCGCGCACTTCTCCGTCAGGCAGCGCTCGCCCTTGAGGAAGAGCTTGATCCCCTCACGGCGGCACACACGGCACTTCGGCCCGAGATCGCGGGCCATCAGACGCGCCTGCGCTTCTTCTGGCGGACGCCGTTATGGGCCTGGGGCGTCACGTCGCGCACGCCCAGGATCTCGAGCCCGGCCGCCTGGAGCGAGCGGATGGCGGTCTCGCGGCCCGAGCCCGGGCCCTTCACGAAGACCTCGACCTTCTGCAGGCCGTGCTCCATCCCCTTGCGCGCGCAGTTGTCGGCCGTGACCTGCGCCGCGAACGGCGTCGACTTGCGCGAGCCCTTGAAGCCGGCCGAGCCGGCGGACTCCCAGGCGATCACGTTGCCCTCGCCGTCGGTCAGCGACACGATCGTGTTGTTGAACGACGTCTTGATGTGCGCCTGCCCGACGGCGATGTTCTTGCGGACGCGACGCCGCGTGCGACCTCTGGCCGCGGCCTTTCGAGGCGGGGCCATTACTTCGCCTTCTTCCCGCGGCCGACCGTCTTCTTCGGGCCCTTACGCGTGCGCGCGTTCGTCTTCGTGCGCTGCCCGCGGACGGGGAGGCCGCGCCGGTGCCGGATGCCCCGGTAGCAGCCGATCTCGGAGAGGCGCTTGATCGCCTGGCCGCGCTCGCGGCGAAGCTCGCCCTCGACCTCGAGGTTCTGGTCGATGTAGGTGCGCAGCTTCGTGACCTCCTCGTCGGTCAGGTCCTTGACCTTCTCGTTGGGGTCGAGCTCGAGCTGCGTGCAGATCTTCGTCGCGGTCGAGTGGCCGATCCCGTAGATGTAGGTGAGGCCGATCTCGAGCCGCTTCTGGTTCGGAAGGTTGACGCCGGCGATGCGTGCCAATTCAGCCCTGCCTTTGCTTGTGCCGGGGGTTGGAGCAGATCACCATCGTGCGCCCGTGCCGCTTGATCACACGGCATCGCTCGCACATGGGCTTGACGGAGGGGCGAACCTTCATGGGAGTCCTCGGGAGTCGGGTTACTTCAGTCGGAAAGTGATGCGGCCGCGCGTGAGGTCGTAGGGAGAGAGCTCCACCTTGACGCGGTCGCCCGGGAGGATCCGGATGTAATGGCGTCGCATCTTCCCGGAGATCGTCGCGAGCACGCTGTGACCGCCGTCGAGATCGACGCGGAACATCGTGCTCGGCAGAGCCTCGACGACCTCGCCTTCGGCCTCGATCTTCTCTTCCTTGACCGCCACCCTTTCCCTCGCGCTGGAACCGCGCCTGTCGTCGCGGATGTCGTGAACGTTCGGAGAAACAGAACCGCGGCACGAGTCACCGGCAGACGGCAACGGCCGCACCGCGAACGGCTATCGTAGCAGACGCTCTCTGCTTCGACCGAGCGGCGCCCGCGTGCTCTCGAGGCCGTTCGGGGTCAGGATGCGCGGGCCGTCGCCGGCGATCGCGACCGTGTGCTCGAAGTGTGCCGAGAGCGACTCGTCGGCCGTCGAGATCGACCAGCCGTCCTCGTGCAGGAAGACCTCGCCGTCGCCGGCGGTGATCATCGGCTCGATCGCGATCGTCATCCCCTCGGAGAGCCGTGGCCCGCGGCCCGGCTCGCCGAAGTTCGGGACGTGCGGGTCCTCGTGGTAGTGGCGCCCCACGCCGTGGCCGACCAGGCTCCGGATCACCGTGTAGCCCGCGCCCTCGACCACCTCCTGGATCGCGTGCGCGACGTCGCCGATCCGGTTGTCGACCTGCGCCTGCGCGATGCCCGCCGCCAGGCCGGCGCGGCAGGCGTCGAGCAGCCGCTGCGCCTCGGGCTCGATCTCCCCGACGCCGAACGTGAACGCACTGTCTGCGATCGCCTCGTTCAGCGTCACCCCGACGTCGATCGTGACCAGATCGCCTTCCTCGACCACGTACGGGCCCGGGATGCCGTGCACCACGAGGTCGTTGGGCGAGATGCAGATCGCGGCGGGGTAGCCCTTGTAGCCCTTCGAGGTGGGGACGCCGCCGTGCTCGCGGATGAACGCGTCGGCGACGAGGTCGAGCTCGCGGGTCGTGACGCCCGGCTCGAGGCGCTCGCCGACGTGGCGAATCGTCGCAGCGACGAGCTCGCCCGCCCGCGCGATGCGCTCGATCTCCTCGCGGCCCTTGCGGATGATCATGCCCGGGCCTCGACCTGCTCCAGCGCCTGCTGGATCTCGGCGAAGACCTCTCCGACGGTCCGCTCGGCGTGCAGCGGCACGAGCTTGCCGGTCGCGCGGTAGTGCTCGACGACGGGCTCGGTGTGCTCGTGGTACAGCGCGAGCCGGCGCGCGATCACCTCCGGCGCATCGTCGGGGCGCCCCTCGTCCTGCGACCGTCCGAGCAGCCGCTCGGTGGCGAGCTCGTCGGAGAGGTCGAAGAAGAGCACCGCGTCGAGCGAACGGCCGATCGCGGCGAGCGTCGCGTCGAGCGCGTGCGCCTGAGCGAGGTTGCGGGGGAAGCCGTCGAGGATGAAGCCCGCGAGCGCGTCGTCTTCCGAGAGCCGCTCGCGGATCAGCGCCACCGTCAGGTCGTCGGGCACGAGGTCGCCCGCGGCGAGGATCGGCTCGACCAGCGTCCCGAGCTCCGAGCCCGCCGCGATCGCGGTCCGGAACATCTCTCCCGTCGAGACGTGGGGGATGTCGTACTCGGCGGCGATGCGCTTCGCCTGGGTGCCCTTGCCGGACCCCTGCGGCCCGAGAACGAGCAGGTTCACGCTCATCGGCGGCGCTACTTGAGGAAGCCCTCGTACGAGCGCATCATCATCTGCGACTCCATCTGGCGCATCGTGTCGAGCGCGACGCCGACCGCGATCAGCACGGAGGTGCCGCCGAGGGCGCCGGCGCTCGCCTGGGAGAAGCCGCCGTAGCGGATGAACAGGCTCGGCAGGATGGCGACCGTCGCCAGGAACAGCGCGCCCGGCAGGGTCAGCCGGGTCAGCACGCGGTCGAGGTACTGCGCGGTCGGCGGCCCGGGCCGGATGCCGGGGATGTAGCCGCCGTAGCGGCGCAGGTTGTCCGCCTGGTCGACGGGGTTGAACTGGACCGCCGTGTAGAAGTACGTGAAGAGGATGATCAGCCCGCCCTCGATCAACAGATAGGTGATGTCGCCGGGCTGGAAGTGGTCGTTGACGAAGCCCTGCGTGCTGGGGAAGAACTGCGCCATCGTCGGCGGGAAGGCGAGGATCGCCGCCGCGAAGATCACCGGGATGACGCCCGCCATGTTGACGCGCAGCGGCAGGTACGTGGAGCCGCCCGCGGTGAGCCGCCGGCCCACCATGCGCTTCGCGTACTGGATCGGGATGCGGCGCTGCCCCTCCTGCACGAAGACGACGGCGGCGACGATCAGCAGCGCGATCAGCGGGAAGAAGATCCGCTCCATCGGGCCGCCGTTCCACCAGGCGCTGATGCCGAGCGGGAGACCGGTCAGGATCGACGCGAAGATCAGGATCGAGATGCCGTTGCCGATCCCGCGCTTGGTGATCTGCTCGCCCATCCACATCAGGAGCACCGTGCCGGCGGTGAGGGTGACGACGATCAGGACCATCCGGCCGGCGTTCGCCTCCAGCGCACCCTGGCGCTCGAACAGGACCGCGTAGCCGATCGCCTGCAGCGCCGCCAGGACGACGGTGAGGTAGCGCGTGTACTGGTTGATCTTGGCGTACCCGGACTCGCCTTCCTTCTGCAGCTCGGTGAGGCGCGGGATCACGACCGTCAGGAGCTGGAGGATGATCGAGGCGGTGACGTACGGCATGATCCCGAGCGCGAACAGCGAGAACTGCGACAGCGCGCCGCCCGAGAAGAGGTTGAGCAGGCCGAGGATCGTGCCGCCGCGGCCGCTGAAGTAGTTCTCGATCTGCTCGGAGTCGACGCCGGGGGCGGGCACCCACGACCCGAGCCGGTAGACGGCGAGGATGAACGCGGTGAACAGCAGGCGCCGCCGGAGCTCGGGCACCCGCCAGGCGTTCGCGAGCCAGGAGAACATCGACCTTCTACGCTCCGCGCAGGAGGTCTAGAGCTTCACGTCGCATCCGTCTCATCCGACCCCTGCGTGTCGTCCTCGGTCGCTTCCGGCGCGTCGGGCTCGGGGACGGCCTCGGGAGCGGGACGCTTTGCCTTGCGGCGCTTCTGCTGCCGCTCGACGGGCTCCCTGAGCGCGGTCGCCGTTCCCCCCGCCGCGACGATCTTCTCGCGCGCCCCGGCCGAGAAGGCGTGCGCGGTGACCGACAGCTTCTTCGTCAGCTCGCCCTGGCCGAGGACCTTGACGTCGGACTTCGTGTTCTTGATCAGGCCCTTCTCGACCATCGACTCGACGTCGACCGTGTCTCCGTCGGCGAAGACGCGCTCGAGGTCGCGCAGGTTGACCGGCACCGAGTACGTGCGGAACGGGCCGATCGGCATCGCGTCGGCGGACGTGTTCCCGCGGAGCTTGGGGAGGCGCATGTCGATCGGCATCTGGCCGCCCTCGAACCCGGCCGGCAGCTTGTGCGAGCCCGAACGAGACTTCTGGCCCTTGATCCCGCGGCCGGAGTAGCGACCCTTGCCGGAGCCGAGGCCGCGCCCGACGCGCTTGCGCTCCTTGCGCGGCTGAGCCGGCTTGAGCGAGTGGAGGTTGAGCTCGTCTGCCACCTAGTCCTCCTTCCCCTCGACCTCGACCAGGTGGCGGACGTGGCGGAGCATCCCCGCCAGCTCGGGTGTCTCCTTGTGCTCGGCGCTCTTGCCGATCCGGCCGAGGCCGAGCGCCCGCAGGGTCCCCTCGTGCGCCTTGGTCTGCCCGATCGTCGAGCGTACCTGCGTGATCCGGACGGTGGCGCTCACGCGGGCTCCTCGTCGCCGCCGGGCTCGACCGCCTCGACGGGCGTCTCGGGCTCCGCGACGGTGTCGGCGGGCTCGGGCCCGGCGTCCGCGGCAGCGGGCTCGGGCTCGGTGACCGGCTCCGGCGCGGCCGCGGGCGCCGCCGGCTCGGCCGGCGCGCTCGGGAGCGGCAGCACCTGGGCGATCGTCAGGCCGCGCTGGCGCGCGACGTCCTCGGGCCGGCGGAGCCGCTGGAGCCCGTTGACGGTCGCCTTCGCCATGTTGATCGGGTTCGTCGTCCCGAGGCTCTTGGCGAGGACGTCGCGGATTCCCGCGAGCTCGAGCACCGCGCGCACGCCGCCGCCGGCGATGACGCCGGTACCCTCGCTGGCCGGGCGGAGGAAGACCCGGGCCGCGTCCCACTCGCCCAGGATCTCGTGCGTGATCGTGGTGCCGTGCTTGGGCACCGAGAAGAGGTTCTTCTTCGCGTCGTCGACGGCCTTCGAGATCGCGAGTGGCACCTCGCGCGCCTTCCCGTAGCCCACGCCGACACGGTCGACCTCGTCGCCGATGACGACGAGCGCGGTGAACGAGAACCGCCGGCCGCCCTTGACCACCTTGGCGACGCGGTTGATCTCGATCACGCGCTCCTTGAGCTCTCTCGACTCAGCGACCTCGACTGTGCTCAAAACTCGAGTCCTCCCTCGCGGGCACCCTCTGCGAGCGCCTTCACGCGTCCGTGGTAGAGATAGCCGCCCCGGTCGAAGACGCAGGCCTCGATCCCCGCAGTCTTCGCGGCGGCGGCGAGCGCCTTGCCGACCTCCTCGGCCTGCTCCGTCTTCGTGCCCGAGAAGCCCTTCAGCCCGAGCCAGCCGGCCGACGCGAGCGTCGCGCCCGCCTCGTCGTCGATCAGCTGGGCGAAGATGCCGCGGTTCGACCGGAAGACGGCCAGCCGCGGCCGAGCGGCCGTGCCGGTGACCTTGCCGCGGATCCGGCGCTGGCGGCGCTTGCGCGCCTCACGTGTCGTCAGCGTGCCCATCAGGCTCGCTTCCCGACCTTCCGCCGGACCTGCTCGTCGCGATAGCGGATCCCCTTGCCCTTGTACGGCTCGGGCGGGCGCACCTTTCTGATCTCGGCGGCCATCTGCCCCACGACCTGCTTGTCCGTCCCCTTGACGACGATCTGGGTCGGCTGGGGAACCTCGAAGGTGACGCCGGCGCGGGGGGCGACCGTGACCGGGTGCGAGTAGCCGACCGCCAGCTCGAGGTCGGTGCCCTTGAGCTGGGCCCGGTAGCCGACTCCCTGGATCTCGAGGTGCTTCTCGAAGCCCTGCGTCACGCCTTCGACCATGTTCGCGATCAGCGTCCGCGTCAATCCGTGCAGCGCGCGATCCTCGCCCCGCTCGGTCGGCCGGGTGACCGTGACGACGCCGTCCTCGTGGGTGATGCCCATCCGGGCCGGAACGTGCTGCGAGAGCTCGCCCAGCGGCCCGTTCACCTGCACGCGTCCGGGCGAGATCGCGATCGAGACCGTGCTGGGCACCTCGATGGGCTTTCTACCGATTCGACTCATGTTCGATCTCGCTTACCACACGAACGCGATGACCTCGCCGCCGACGCCGCGCTCCTGCGCCTGGCGGCCGGTGATCACGCCGGTCGACGTGGACAGGATGGCCGTGCCGAGACCGCCGAGCACCCGCGGCAGGCGGTCCTTGCGGGCGTACACGCGGCGGCCGGGCTTGGAGACCCGCTTCAGGTCGGTGATCACGCGCTCCCGGTTGCGACCGAACTTCAGCTCGATCACGAGCGTCGAGAAGGGATCGCCCTCCACGACGCGGAAGCCCTTGATGTAGCCCTCCTCCTGGAGCAGCCGCGCGATCTCCTGCTTCATGCCCGAGGTCGGCATCTCGACGGTGTCGTGCATCGCCTTGTTGGCGTTGCGGATCCGCGTGAGCATGTCGGCAATGGGGTCGGTCAGCATCGTTCCTCCGTCACCACGAGCTCTTGGTCATGCCGGGGATGGCGCCCTGGTGCGCGAGCTCGCGCAGGCAGATTCGGCAGAGGCCGAACTTCCGGTAGACGGCGCGCGGGCGGCCGCACCGGTTACAGCGGGAGTACGCCTGCGTCCTGTACTTCGCGGCACGCCGCTGCTTGGCGACGAGCGATTTCTTGGCCATGCCTAGCCGTCCCTTCTCTCGCTGGCGAACGGCAGGCCGAGCTCGCGCAGCAACGCGCGCGCGTGCTCGTCGGTCTCCGCCGTGGTCGTGATGGCGATGTCCAGCCCTCGGATCGACGCGACGCTGTCGTAGTCGATCTCGGGGAAGATGATCTGCTCCCGAACGCCGAGCGAGTAGTTGCCGCGCCCGTCGAAAGAGTCGGGGTTGAGGCCGCGGAAGTCGCGGATCCGCGGCAGCGCGATCGACACGAGCCGGTCGAGGAACTCGTACATGCGCGCCCCGCGCAGGGTCACGCGGGCGCCCACCGGCATTCCTTCGCGGAGCTTGAAGCTCGCAATCGACTTGCGGGCCCGGCGCACCTGGGCGCGCTGCCCGGAGATCGCCGTCAGCTCGTCGATGGCGGACTCGAGCGCCTTCGCGTCGGTCTTGGCGTCGCCGACGCCCATGTTGAGGGTGATCTTGCTCACCTTCGGCACCCGCATGATCGAGTCGAGCCCGAGCTCGCCCCTGAGCCTCGACCGGATCTCGGCGTCGTAGCGGTGCTTGAGCCGGGGGAAGTAGGTCTCGGTCTCGGTCGCGCTCATGCGTCGATCTCCTGCCCACAGCCGTCCCGCTTGCAGACGCGGACGCGCTTGACCTCGCCCTTGACCTCCTTGACCTCGACACCGACCCGGGTCGGCGTGTGGCAGACCGGGCAGACGACCATCACGTTCGAGACGTCCAGCGGAGACGGCCGCTCGACGATCCCGCCCGGGATGATCTGGGTCCCGCCCATCCGGTTGGCGTCGCGCATCGGCCGCGGTCGCGTGTGGCGCTTGACGAGGTTGAGCTGCTCGACGATCACCTTGCGCTCCGAGGGGCGCGCCTCGATCACACGACCCTGCTTGCCCCGGTCCTTCCCGGAGAGGACATGCACGAGATCACCCTTTTTCACTTTCATACGTCACAGCACCTCAGGAGCAAGAGAGACAATTTTCATGAAGTTCTTCTCGCGCAGCTCGCGGGCGACCGGCCCGAAGATGCGCGTCCCGCGCGGGTTGTTCTGGTTGTCGATGATGACGGCCGCGTTCTCGTCGAAGCCGATCAGCGTCCCGTCGTCCCGGCCGTAGGGCTTCTTCGTCCGGACGACCACCGCCTTGACGACCTCGCCCTTCTTGACGGAGCCCTGCGGCGCGGCGGCCTTCACGGTAGCAACGATGATGTCGCCCACGCGGGCGTAGCGCCGACGGGAGCCGCCGACGACGCGAATGCAGAGCAGCTCCCGGGCGCCGGTGTTGTCGGCCACCTTGAGGCGGGTTTCCTGCTGGATCACCGGCACTCGTCCCGCGTCACTTGGCGACCTCGAGGATCTCGGCGAGACGCCAGCGCTTCTGCTTCGAGAGCGGGCGTGTCTCGACGATCCGGACGACGTCGCCGATCTTCGCCTGGTTCGCCTCGTCGTGGGCGTGGAACTTCGTCGAGCGACGCACGACCTTCTTGTACTTCCGGTGCGCCTTGATCACGTCGACCTTGACGACGATGGTCTTGTCCATCGCGTCGGAGACGACCGTCCCCTGACGCTCCTGGCTGCGCCCGCGCTCGTGCTCCGGCTTCGGCAGCCGCACGATCGGGCGCCGCTCGGCCGGCTGCTCTCGCTTCGGCTTCGTGCGCTGCCGCCGCTGGGAGCGCGGCAGGCGCTTCCGCTTCTTCTTCACGGCCTGCGTCGCGGCAGCCTCGGCAGCGGCCGCGGCCGGCGCGGCCGGCGCGACCTCCTCCGCGGCAGGCTCGTCGGCGGGCTCCGGCTCGGGCGCCGACGCCTCGACGGGCTCGTCGGCGGCCGCGGCGGCGGGCTCCTCGACCTGCTCGGCCGCCTCGTCCGCGGCAGGTAGATCCTCCGGGGTCGTCTCGTCGCCGTTGGTCTCGTCGTTCACGTTCTCGTCAGCCATGTAGCCTCTCGCGCTCGTTCTGGACTGTCAGGATCCGGGCGATCTCGCGCTTCGCCATGCGCAGCCGCGCGCTGTTCTCGAGGGCCCCGGTCGCCGACTGGAACCGGAGGTTGAAGAGCTCCTGGCGCGTCTCCGCCATCTTCTCGTCCAGCTCCGCGTCGGTCAGATCCCTCAACTGCCGTGCCTTCATGAGCCCAGCCTCCGTGGACCGAGGTCCCGCGGCCGGAGGCCGGCTCCGCCGGCCGGGAGGCCAGGGAAGAGTCGTGCCGTGCGCAGCGGCGAAGGAGGGGGCTCGTGGGGGAACCATGGGTTCCCCCACGCATTCTTAGCTCTCAAAGAGATCAGCCTCCCGCTTGACGAACCGCGTCTTGATCGGGAGCTTCTGGCCGGCGAGGCGGAGCGCCTCCTTGGCCAGCGGCTCGGGAACGCCGGCGAGCTCGAACATGACCCGTCCGGGCTTCACGACGACGACCCAGCCTTCCGGAGAGCCCTTGCCGGAGCCCATCCGCGTCTCGGCGGGCTTCTTCGTGTACGGCTTGTCGGGGAAGACGTTGATCCAGACCTTGCCGCCGCGGCGGATCTTCCGCGTCATCGCGATGCGGGCGGCCTCGATCTGCCGGTTGGTGACCCACCCGTCCTCGAGCGCCTTGATCCCGTAGTCCCCGAACTGCACGGCCGTCTGCCCCTTGGCGAGGCCGGTCCGCTTGCCCCTGAACTGCTTGCGGTGCTTCGTCTTGCGAGGCAGGAGCATCAGCTCTCACCGCTCTCCGGGGCGTCGGCCTGCGTCGTGTCGACATCCGCCGACGGTGTCTCCTCGACGACGTCGGGGGTCGGGGTCGTCTCGGCCCCGGTGGCCTCGTTCACGTCGGTCTCCAGCACCTCGTCTGCGGGTGCGGGCGCCGTCTCGCGTGCCGGCCCGCGGCCGCGCGTCTGGCCGCCGCGGCCTCCCGACCGCTGGCCGCCCGGCCGCCGGCGGCGCTGGACGAGCCCGAGCCCCTCGCGGTCCTGGCCGCGGCCCCGGCCGCCCTCGCGCGAGGCTCCGAGCCCCTCGGCCTGGCCGCCGCGCCGGCGCCGCGCCTGGTCCTGGTCGCCGAGGCGCGTGTCCTTCATGGTCACGCCCTCGAAGCCCTCGGGCATGATCTCGCCCTTGTTGATCCAGACCTTGACGCCGATCCGTCCGAAGGTCGTCCGGGCCTCGGCGAAGCCGTAGTCGATGTCGGCGCGGATCGTGTGCAGCGGGATGCGGCCCTCGGTGTAGCGCTCGGAGCGGCTCATCTCGCCGCCGCCGAGGCGCCCGCCGCACTGGATCTTGATGCCCTGGGCGCCGGAGCGCATCGCCGAGGCGAGCGACCGCTTCATCGCGCGACGGAAGCTGACCCGGTTCTGGAGCTGCTCGGCGATCGACTGCGCCACGAGCTGCGCGTCGAGCTCCGGCCGCTTGATCTCGTTGATGTTGATGTGGACGTTCTTGCCGGTGATCGCGTGCAGCTCCTTGCGGAGCGCGTCGACCTCGACGCCGGACTTGCCGATCACGATCCCGGGCCTGGCCGTGTAGATGTCCACGGTGATCCGCTGCTTGTCCTTGCGGATCAGGATGTCCGAGAGGCCGGCGTGGTGGAGCTTGCCGCGGATGTGCTCGCGGATCCGGACGTCCTCCAGGATGTATGCAGGGAACTCCTTCTTGCCCGTGTACCAGTTCGACTTCCAGTCGTGGATGACGCCCACGCGCATGCCACCGGGGTGAACCTTCTGACCCATCAGGCAGCAACCTCCTTCTGCTTCCGCGCGCGCCGAGCCTTCGGCTCCGCGCTCGAGCTGTCGGCCTTCGGCGCCCGTCGCTTCCTCGGCTCGCGTGCCTCTTCGGCCTGCTCGAGAATCACCGTGATGTGGCAGGTCCGCTTGCGGATCCGGTTGACGCGCCCGCGTGCGCGGGCCCGCCAGCGCTTGAGCGTGGGGCCCTCGTCGGCGTACGCGGCCGCGATCACCAGCTCGTCGCCGTCGAGGCCGTGGTTCGCCTCGGCGTTGGCGACGGCCGAGCGAAGCACCTTCTCGATGTCCCGTGCGGCGGCGCGCGGGGTGAACGCGAGGATCGTCCGCGCCTCGGGGACGCTGCGCCCGCGGATGTGCTCGAGGACGACGCGCGCCTTGCGGGCGGACATGCGCACCCAGCGCGCCTCGGCACGAACCGTCGAGGTGTCGGTCGCGGCCGCCATCAGCGCTTCTTCACCTGCGTCGTCCGGTCGCCGGCATGCCCCCGGAAGGTCCGGGTGGGCGCGAACTCTCCGAGCTTGTGCCCGACCATCTGCTCGCTGACGAACACCGGCACGTGCTTGCGCCCGTCGTAGACGGCGATCGTGTGCCCGACCATCTCGGGGAAGACCGTCGATGCGCGCGACCACGTGCGGACGAGTCGCTTCTCGTTGGCGGCGTTCATCGCCTCGATGCGGCTCAGCAGCCGATCGTCGACGAACGGCCCCTTCTTGCTCGATCTGGACACTTAGCGCCTCTCCTTGCCGCGGCGCCGGCCGCGGACGATCAACGTGTCTGATTCCTTGTGCTTGCGGCGGGTGCGCTTGCCGAGCGTCGGCACGCCCCACGGCGTCACGGGATGCCGGCCGCCCTTCGACTTGCCCTCGCCGCCGCCGTGCGGGTGGTCGACGGGGTTCATCGCCGAGCCGCGCACCGCAGGCCGCTTGCCGAGCCAGCGGCTGCGCCCTGCCTTGCCGCTCTGCTCGTTGGCGTGGTCGGCGTTTCCGACCTGGCCGACGGTGGCGCGGCAGCTGAGCAGCACGCGGCGCATCTCGCCGGAGGGCAGGCGGAGCACGCCGTAGCCGGCGTCCTTCGCCACGAGCTGGACCCCGGAGCCGGCGGAGCGGGCCATCTTGCCGCCCTGACCCGGCTTCAGCTCGACGTTGTGGACGAGAGTTCCCGTCGGGATGTTCTCGAGCGGGAGCGCGTTGCCGGGCTTGATGTCGGCGCCCGGCCCGGACTCGACGCGCGAGCCGGGGCGCAGGCCGGCGGGAGCGAGGATGTAGGCCTTCGCCCCGTCGGCGTAGTGGAGCAGCGCGATCCGCGCCGACCGGTTCGGGTCGTACTCGATCGCGGCGACCCGTGCGGGCACCCCGTCCTTGCGGCGCTTGAAGTCGATCACCCGGTACCGGCGCTTGTGGCCGCCGCCCTGGTGCCGCGTCGTGATCCGGCCGCGGTTGTTGCGGCCGCCGGTCTTCTTCAGCGGCTCGAGCAGGGACTTCTCGGGCTCGGTCTTCGTGACGTCGTCGAACGTCGAGACCGACATGAAGCGCCTGCCCGGGCTCGTCGGCTTGTACTTGCGCACGGGCATCAGACCTGCGCTCCTCCGAAGATCTCGATGGTGTGGCCTTCCTTCACCTGGACGATCGCCTTCTTCCAGCCCGGCCGCTCGCCGCGGACGAGCCCCCGCCGCTTCGGCTTCGGCTGCACCTTGACGATGTTCACGGCCTCGACCTCGACCCCGAACAGCTGCTCGACCGCCTGGCGGACCTGGGTCTTGTGCGCGTCCTTGTGCACCTTGAACGTGTACCTGCGATCCTCGATCTGCCGGTAGCTCTTCTCGGAGACGACCGGCGCGACGAGGATCTTGTTGGGGTCGAGGCCCATCAGCCGGCCCTCCCCTCGACGAGCGGCAGCGCCGCCTCGGTCAGGACGACGGAGCGCGCCCAGACGACCGCGGCCACCTCGAGCTCGCCCGGGACGGTCACGAGCACGCGCTCGAGGTTGCGGAACGACTTGATCACGATCTCCTCGTCCTCGTGTGCGATCACGAGCGTCGGCGTGTCGCGCCCCCACGCGGCGAGCACCTCCGCCGCCTGCCTGGTCGACGGCGAGTCGAAGGCCGCGGCGTCGACGAGGGCGAGCGTCTCGTTCTGCGCGTGCGCGGTCAGCGCTCCGCGCAGGGCTGCCCGCGCCGCCTTGCGGTTCACCTTCAGATCGAAGCTCCGCATCGTCGGCGGGAAGGCGACGCCGCCGCCGGCGAACTGGGGCGCCCGGATCGTGCCCTGACGCGCCCGGCCGGTGCCCTTCTGGCGCCACGGCTTGGAGCGGCCGCCGGCCACCAGGCCGCGGCTCTTCGCGCCGCGGGTGCCCGCACGGCGTGCGTTCAGCTCCGCGCGCACGGCCTCGTGGACGAGGTGCGGCTTGACCTCCGCGCCGAACACCGCCTCGCTGAGAGAGACGTCCTTGCCGGCCGAGCCGCCGAGCACCTGTGCCGTCGGAGCCACCGCTACGCCTCCCTGATCTCGACGATGCCGCTCTTCGGCCCGGGCACCGAGCCCCGCACGAGGAGGAGGTTGCGCTCGGAGTCGACGTCGTGCACGACGAGCCCGACCTGGGTCACCCGCTCGCCGCCCATCCGGCCCGCCATGCGCATCCCCTTGAAGACGCGCGAGGGCGTGGCGGAGGCGCCGATCGAGCCCGGCTTGCGGACGTTGTGCGAGCCGTGCGTGACGGGCCCGCGCTTGAAGTTGTGCCGCTTGATCGTGCCCTGGAAGCCCTTCCCGATCGACGTCCCGGCGACCTTGACGGCGTCGCCCGGCTGGAACGCCTCCACGGTGACGGTCTCGCCCACCTGGAGCTCGCTGGGGCCGCGGAACTCGACCAGGTGGCGGTGCGCGGCGGCGCCGGCCTTCTTCAGGTGGCCGAGCTCGCCCTTGGAGAGCTTGCGGTCGACGACCTGCCCGAAAGCCAGCTGCACCGCCTCGTAGCCGTCGGTGTCCAGCGTGCGCACCTGCACGACGGGGCACGGCCCCGCCTCGATCACCGTGACGGCCTCGACCGCGCCGGTCTCGGGGTCGAACACCTGGGTCATGCCGAGCTTCCTGCCCACGATGCCTTTCACGAGCGCCTCCCGGCACGCATCCTCGTAGGGGCGGGACCTGTCCCGCCCGACGCTGTGATGGCGCGAAGCGGCATCACAGCTTGATCTCGATGTCGACGCCGGCCGGCAGGTCGAGCCGCATCAGCGAGTCCACCGTCTTCGGGGTCGGGCTGTGGATGTCGATCAGCCGCTTGTGCGTGCGCACCTCGAAGTGCTCGCGCGAGTCCTTGTCCTTGAAGGGGCTGCGGATCACGCAGTAGACGTTCTTCTCGGTGGGCAGGGGCACGGGCCCGGTGATCGTGGCGCCGGTCCGCTGCGCCGTCTCGACGATCTGCGACGCCGAGCGGTCGACCTGCTGGTGGTCGTAGCCTTTCAGCCGGATGCGGATCTTCTGCTGTGCCATGTACGTGTGTGAGTGTGCGTGAGTGCCGTGACTTGGGCGGGACAGGTCCCGCCCCTACTTGATGACGTCCGTGACGACGCCGGCGCCGACGGTGCGGCCGCCCTCGCGGACGGCGAAGCGCAGGCCCTCGTCCATGGCGATCGGCTGGATCAGCTCGATCTCCATGTTCGTGTTGTCGCCGGGCATGACCATCTCCTGCCCCTCGGGCAGCTTGATCGACCCGGTCACGTCGGTCGTGCGGAAGTAGAACTGCGGCCGGTAGCCGTTGAAGAACGGCGTGTGGCGGCCGCCCTCGTCCTTCGACAGCACGTAGACCTCGGCCTTGAAGTGCGTGTGCGGCGTGATCGTGCCCGGCTTCGCGAGCACCTGCCCGCGCTCGACCTCCTCGCGCTTGACGCCGCGCAGCAGCGCGCCGGCGTTGTCGCCCGCCTGCGCGAAGTCGAGCGTCTTGAGGAACATCTCGAGGCCGGTGACGACCGTCTTCTGCGTCTCGTCGTGGATGCCGACGATCTCGATCTCCTCGCCGACCTTGAGCTGGCCCTGCTCGATGCGGCCGGTGACGACGGTGCCGCGACCGGTGATCGTGAAGACGTCCTCGATCGGCATCAGGAACGGCTTGTCGACGTCGCGCGTCGGCTCCGGGATGTAGGAGTCGACGGCCTCCATCAGCTCGAGGATCTTCGGCGTCCACTCGGCGTCGCCCTCGAGCGCCTTCAGCGCCGAGACGCGCACGACCGGGATGTCGTCGCCGGGGAACTCGTACTTCGAGAGCAGCTCGCGCACCTCCATCTCGACGAGCTCGAGCAGCTCCTCGTCGTCGACCATGTCGGCCTTGTTCAGCGCGACGACCATGGCGGGCACCTCGACCTGCCGGGCGAGCAGGATGTGCTCGCGCGTCTGCGGCATCGGGCCGTCCGCGGCCGAGACCACGAGGATCGCGCCGTCCATCTGCGCGGCGCCCGTGATCATGTTCTTGATGTAGTCGGCGTGGCCGGGGCAGTCGACGTGCGCGTAGTGCCGGTTCGGGGTCTCGTACTCGACGTGGGCGGTGTTGATCGTGATCCCGCGCTGGCGCTCCTCGGGGGCCTTGTCGATCTCGTCGAAGCTGGTCACCGCCGTGCCGGTGCCCTGTTCGGCGAGCACCTTCGTGATCGCAGCGGTGAGCGTCGTCTTGCCGTGGTCGATGTGGCCGATCGTGCCGACGTTGACGTGCGGCTTGGTGCGCTCGAACTTCTGCTTAGCCATTCCTTCCGATCTCCTTTTCCCTACGAGGCCTGCGAGTCGACGATCTCGCTCGCGATGGACTGCGGCACTTCCTCGTACCGGTCGAACTGCATGGTGAAGGTCGCCCGCCCCTGCGTCATGGAGCGCAGGTCGGTGGCGTAGCCGAACATCTCCGCGAGCGGGACGCTCGCCTTGATCGACTGGGACGCCGCGACCTGCTCCAACTGCTCCACGCGCCCGCGGCGGCTGTTCAGGTTGCCCATGACGTCGCCGAGGTAATCGTCGGGAGTGACGACCTCGACGGCCATGATCGGCTCGAGCAGCTTGGGGCTCGCCCGCTTCATGCCCTCCTTGAAGGCCATCGAGCCGGCGATCTTGAACGCGCGCTCGCTCGAGTCGACCTGGTGGTACGAGCCGTCGATCAGCTCGACCTTGATGTCGACGACGGGGTAGCCGGCCAGGATGCCCGAGTCCATGGCCTCCTGGATGCCCGCATCGACCGGGCCGATGTACTCCCGCGGGATCTTGCCGCCGACGATCTTGTCGACGAACTCGTACCCGGCGCCGGGCTCCTGCGGGTACACGTTGATGATCACGTCGCCGTACTGGCCCGAGCCGCCGGTCTGGCGCACGAACTTGCCCTGGATGCGCTCGACCGGCTTCGAGACGGTCTCGCGGTACGCGACCTGGGGCCGGCCGACGTTGGCGTCGACCTTGAACTCGCGCTGAAGGCGGTCGACGATGATCTCGAGGTGCAGCTCGCCCATGCCGGCGATGAGGGTCTGCCCGGTCTCCTCGTCGCTCGTGACGCGGAAGGTCGGGTCCTCCTCGGCCAGGCGCTGGAGGCCCTGCGAGAGCTTGTCCTGGTCGCCCTTGGTCTTCGGCTCGATCGCGACCGAGATGACCGGGTCCGGGAAGGTCATCGACTCGAGCACGATCGGGGCGTTGTCGACCGCGAGCGTGTCGCCCGTCGTCGACTGCTTGAGCCCGACCGCGGCCGCGATCTCGCCGGCACCGATCTCCTCTCGCTCCTCGCGGTGGTTCGCGTGCATCTGCAGGATGCGGCCGAGCCGCTCCGTCTTGCCGCTCGTCGTGTTCAGCACGCGGTCGCCGGCCTTGACCTGGCCGGAGTAGACGCGGAAGTAAGTCAGCTTGCCGACGAACGGGTCGGAGATGATCTTGAAGACGAGGGCCGAGAACGGCGCCTCGACGGAGGCGGGGCGCGTCGACTCCTCGTCCGTCTTCGGGTCGATGCCCTGCACCGGCGGCACGTCGAGCGGGCTGGGCAGGTAGTCGACCACGGCGTCGAGCAGGGGCTGGACGCCCTTGTTCTTGAAGGCCGAGCCGAGGAGCACGGGCGTGATCGCGTCGGCGAGCGTGCCCGCGCGCAGCGCCCGGCGGATCTGCTCGGGGGTGACGGAGCGCTCGTCCTCGAGGTAGGTCTCGGTCAGCTCGTCGTCGAACTCCGCGACGGCGTCGATCAGCGCGTGGTGGTACTCCTCCGCCTGCTCGAGCAGCTCGGCCGGGATCTCCCCGACCGTGAACTTCATGCCGAGGTCGTCCTCGTACACGATCGCCTTCATCTCGACGAGGTCGACCACGCCGCGGTGGTGCTCCTCCTGGCCGATCGGGACCTGGACCGGCACCGGCCGCGCGCCGAGGCGCTCCCGCATCGACTGGACGGCCGCGAAGAAGTTCGCGCCGGTGCGGTCCATCTTGTTGATGAACGCGATCCGCGGGACGCCGTAGCGGTCGGCCTGGCGCCAGACGGTCTCGGACTGCGGCTGGACGCCGGCGACGGAGTCGAAGACGGCGACGGCGCCGTCGAGCACGCGCAGGCTCCGCTCGACCTCGACCGTGAAGTCCACGTGCCCGGGCGTATCGATAATGTTGATCCGGAAGTCGCGCCACGACGCGGTCGTCGCCGCCGACGTGATCGTGATGCCGCGCTCCTGCTCCTGCGCCATCCAGTCCATCGTCGCCGCGCCCTCGTGCACCTCCCCGAGCTTGTGGGTGCGCCCGGTGTAGTAGAGGATCCGCTCGGTCGTCGTGGTCTTGCCGGCGTCGATGTGCGCCATGATCCCGATGTTTCGGACACGGTCCAGGGCGACGCGGGTTTCCGTGGTGCTCATCTCTCCTACCAGCGATAGTGGGCGAAGGCCTTGTTGGCCTGCGCCATCCGGTACATGTCGTCCTTGCGCTTGAAGGCGCCGCCTTGCTGGCCCGCCGCGTCCAGCAGCTCGCCGGCCAGCTTCGCGGGCATTCCCTTCTCGCGCCGCTCGCGGGCGAACTGGACGAGCCAGCGGAGCGCGAGCGTGCGGGCGCGGCGCTGCGGTACCTCCACGGGCACCTGGTAGTTGGCGCCGCCCACCCGACGGGAGCGCACCTCGAGCACGGGGGTGACGGACTTCACGGCCTGCTCGAGAATCTCGGTCGCCGGCTTCCCGGAGCGCTCGGCGGCGAGCGCGAGCGCGTCGTAGACGATCTTCTCGGCGACGGACTTCTTGCCGTCGAGCATGACGCGGTTGGTCAGCTGCGCGACGAGCAGCGATCCGTGCACGGGGTCGGGCTCCAGCGTCCGCGGCTGGATCTCGGCGCGGCGAGGCATCACGAGCCCCGCTTCGCGCCGTACTTCGAGCGTGCCTGCTTCCGCTCGGAGACGCCGGCTGTGTCGAGGCCGCCGCGGATCACCTTGTAGCGGAAGCCCGGCAGATCCTTCACGCGCCCGCCGCGGATGAGGACGACCGAGTGCTCCTGCAGGTTGTGCCCCTCACCCGGGATGTAGGCGCCGACCTCCATCTGGTTCGTGAGCCGGACGCGCGCGACCTTGCGCAGCGCCGAGTTCGGCTTCTTCGGGGTCGTCGTGTACACGCGCGTACAGACGCCGCGCTTCTGCGGCGCGCCGCGCAGGGCCGGCGTCTTGGTCTTCGCCTGCGGGGCCTTGCGGCCCTTGCGTACGAGCTGATTGACGGTGGGCACGGTGCTTCAGACGCTCCTGGAAGACCTCGTCATAGACGTTCTCACACGGAAAAGTTGGCCGGGCCGGGTCAGCCCTGCCAACCAGGAAGGGCCATGGTAGCGGAAACCGTCGCAGATTGGGCTAACACTCGACTCCACGGGATAGGCGACCGGCGCCAACCGGATTACAGTGCGCGCAGGGACCTGGAGGGGAGACGTTGACGACTGCGGTGATCGCTCTCGCCGCGCTGGCGGCACTGCTGATCGTCGGTTGGATCGCGACGGTCGGCATGCGCTCGCGCCGAGCGTCCGACGAGCGGATCACGCACGCCCTCGGCGAGGTCAGCGCGCGGATGGACAGCCTGTCGAGCGAGCTCGCGGATGCGATCACGCGCGCCCAGGAGGAGGGCCGCCGGCTGCGCACGATCGGGGCGCTGGGCGCGGTCGCCGACCTCGACGAGGTGCTCGCACGGACCGTGGAGGCGGCGACGACCCTCGCCGGCGTCGACGCGGCGATCATCCGGACGCACGAGCCCGACGGCGCGCCCGTCGTCGCGTCCCTCGGCCTTCCCGCCGAGACGGCGGAGCACTTCGTGCCGTCGGAGGCGCCCGACGGCGCGCGGGTGCGGACGCTGTCGCTCGCGTACGCGTACGACGCGGACGACGAGCCCGCAGAGGCCCTGCGGGCGGGCGTCGTCGTTCCGCTCGACGGCGAGACCGAGCGCCTCGGCCATCTCGCCGTGTTCTCGCAGACCGCCGACTGGCAGGCCGACGACAGGCTCGTCGCCGACCTCGAGGAGGTCGCGCACCAGGCAGGCCCGGCGATCGAGAACGCGCTCCGCGTCCGTGAGCTGAGCCGCGCCGCCGACACCGACCCGCTGACCGGGCTGTTCAACCGCCGGGCGTTCCACGAGACGATGGAGCGCGAGGTCGCGCGGGCACAGCGCTACGACCGGCGGCTCGCGCTCCTGCTGCTCGACCTCGACGACTTCAAGGACGTGAACACGCGCCACGGCCTGCTGGTCGGCGACGCCGTGCTGGCGGAGGTCGCGGAGCGGCTGCGGGACGTCGCACGCGCCGCCGACATCGTCTGCCGCTGGGGCGGCGACGAGTTCGCCGTGATCCTGCCCGAGTCGTCGCTGACCGACGCCGAAGGCCTGTTCGCCCGGATCGTCGCGACGCTGCAGCGGCGCCCGCCGGAGCAGGCGGAGCAGCTCGGGCTCTCGGCCGGCATCGCCGAGCTGCGGCCGGACGACGACGCGATCACGTTCTTCGAGCGCGCGGAGGAGGCCCTGCGGCGCGCGAAGTCCGAGGGCAAGGGCCGCGGCAGCGCCGCGTAGAGGAACCGCCTAGACCGTCTAGATAGAAAAGACGCATGTGGTCTGGCAGCTGCAGACGGCCAAGCAGAAACTCTCCGAGGTGATCGAGCGGGCGCTCGCCGAAGGGCCGCAGATCGTCACCCGCCGGGGGCGTCGAGACGGAGTTCGCCGACCGGCTCCTGCCGGTCGACCGATCGGTGGCCGACGCGTGGGGCCGTCTGGCCGCGAGGGCTCCGCTGTCGGCCGTCGACGGCCTCATCGCGGCGACCGCGGTCGTCCACGGCCTGACCCTCGTCACCCGCGACGAGTCGATCGGCGCCGCCGGAGTCTCTGTGCTGACTCCCTGGCGCGCCTAGGCAGAGGCGCCGCTCACGCCGTCAGAAACGGGTTGACCGCCTCGACGGTGCCGTAGAGGCGGCCGTGCTGGAAGTCCTCGGAGAGCAGCTCGGCGAGGCCGTAGCGCTCGGCGTAGGCCCACAGATGGGCGTCGAACCATGACAGCTGGTACGCGGCCGCGCCCCGCAGGGCGATGCGCAGCAGCTCCTCGTCCGGGTAGAGCACCTCGAACTGGCTCAGGAGCTCCTCTGCCTCCCGCCTGGCCTCCTCCGGCCCGAGCAGGACGTGCCCGTCGTCGAGCGGCCGGCCGGCGACGGCGACGAGCTCGACGATCGCCTGGTGCGGGACGAGCACCGTCCCGTCCTCGATGCCGGCCCGCAGGAGGTCGGTCGCAATCCTCTGCTTCTCCGGGAAACGCCCGTCGAAGCGGTAGACGAGGACGTTCGTGTCAGCGAGGGCGGCCACGACCGTACAGCTCGTCGCGGCGCCAGCCCCGCTCGCCGGTCAGCGTGGCCACGGCGGCGTCGCGCTCGCGCTGACGGGCGGATGCCCTGTCGAACAGCTCGAGCCTCCGGCTGCGGTCGGGCGCACGATCGCGAGCGCGCTCCGGAACCACCCGGATCGCCTCCCCGGCCGGAAGCCAGTCGATCTCCTGACCCGGCGCGATGCCATAGAGGTCGGCGATCGCCTTGGGGATCGTGACCTGGTACTTGCTGGTTACCCTTGCCATGTCCTTACTCTAGCAAGGACGCAGCCCCTTCGCCGCGGAGGCCTACGGCGCGACGACGCGGACGCCGGGCAGCACGTCGAAGCCGCGCCGGTCGAGCGTGACGACGACGCAGCCGCGTGCCCGCGCCGTCGCGGCGACGATCAGGTCGTGTGCACCGCGCGGTGCGCCCGTCCGCCGGACGTGGGCGAGCAGCTCGGCGTGCACGCGTGCGACGGCGAGGTCGTAGGGCTCGACCGCGACACGCTCGAGCAGCCCCTCGACGAACCGCCGCCGCGCGGCCCGCTGTCGGCCCGCGGCGAGCTCCGCGCCCACCAGGAGCTCCGCGGCCGTGACGGCCGCGATCGCCGGCTCGTCGTCCGGCGCGACGACCTTCCCGAGCTGCCCGCCCCGCTCGACCGAGACGAGCACCGAGGTGTCGAGGATCAGGCGGGCCAGCGCTCGTCGAGGGTCAGCAGGGCCCGGACGGCCTCGACGTCCGAGGCGAAGCCCGCGTCCGGCCGCCGCCGCTCGAGGAAGGCGAGGAGCTCGGCGCCCGTCGTGCGCGCGGCCGGGACCAGCCGCGCGACCGCGCGGCCGTGCCGCGTGATCGTGTAGCTCTCCCCCGCGTGCTCGACGGCGTCGAGGACGTCAGAGAAGCGGCGGGCTGCGTCGGTGGCGGTCAGGCTGGGCACGAAATCAGAGTATCTGATTACATTCGGCCGGCCAAGAGCCCGAAAGAGACGGGCCAGGACGCGGTGAGGGCGGCTCTCGCCGCCCTCCCAGTTGCCTCGATGTCGTGCGGCCTACGCCTCGTCGGGCTCGCTACCGTCGCCGTCGGTCGGCGCCGGCTCCTCCTCGAACGCCAGCCCGAGCGCGGACAGGTCGATCCCGTCGCCATCGCCGATCTCCTCCAGCGCCGCCAACAGCTCCGCCTCCGTCTCGGGCGAGTAGCCGAGCGTCGGCAGCGGCTCCGAGGGCTCGATCTCGATCCCCCGGTAGCGCTTGAGGCCGGTCGCGGCCGGGATCAGCTTGCCGATGATCACGTTTTCCTTGAGACCGAGCAGGTGATCGACCTTGCCCTCGATCGAGGCGTCGGTCAGCACCTTCGTCGTCTCCTGGAACGACGCCGCCGACAGGAACGACTCCGTCGCCAAAGACGCCTTCGTGATCCCCAGGATCAACGGCTCGAACGTCGCCTGCTCACCCTTCGCCTTCCGAGCCGCCTCGTTCGCCCGCTCCAGCTGCACCCGATCGACCAGCTGACCAGGCAGCAGCTCCGTGTCGCCGGCCGAATCCACCCGCGCCTTCTTCAGCATCTGCCGCACGATCAGCTCGATGTGCTTGTCGTGGATGTCGACGCCCTGCGACTTGTAGACCTTCTGCACCTCGCCCACCAGGTACAGCTCCGTCGGCGTCGAGCCCTTCAGCATCAACAGCTCCGACGGGTTCAACGAGCCCTCGTTCAGGGCGTCGCCCGCCTCGACCGTGTCGCCGTGACGAACCAGCAGCCGCGTCCGCCGCGGGAACGCATACTCCTTCGCCGGCAACGGCTCCCCGTTCTCGTCCAGCACGCCCGGATCGACCGTCACCTTCGGCCCGCGGTCGGTGTCCTCGACCTCGATCCGGCCCGCCGTCTCCGCCAGCGTCGCCGCCCCCTTCGGGTTGCGCGCCTCGAAGATCTCGACCACCCGGGGGAGGCCGTGCGTGATGTCCGCGCCGGCCACGCCGCCCGTGTGGAACGTCCGCATCGTCAGCTGCGTGCCCGGCTCGCCGATCGACTGGGCCGCGATGATCCCCACCGCGTCGCCGATCTCGCACCCCTCGCCGGTCGCCAGGAACGTGCCGTAGCACGTGCGGCAGACACCGAACTCGCTGCGGCACTTCAGCACCGACCGGACCGGCACGTGGAAGCCCTCCGCGTGCTCCTCCAACCCGTCCAGGATCTCGCGCAGCCGCGGCAGCGTCAGCTCCTCGCCGCGCTCGGCCAGCACCGTCTTGCCCGGCTTGCCGTCCTTCAGCGGCTTGTGGATGTCGATCGCCAGGTTCCGGCCGGCAACGCTCTTGTTCAGCTGCCCGTCCAGCACGGCCGGCAGCTCGATGTGGTCCTTCGTCCCGCAGTCCTCGTCGCGGATGATCACGTCCTGCGAGACGTCGACCAGGCGCCGCGTCAGGTAACCGGAGTCGGCTGTCCGCAGCGCCGTGTCGGCCAGGCCCTTGCGGGCGCCGTGGGTCGAGATGAAGTACTCGAGCACCGACAGGCCCTCCATGAAGTTCGCCTTGATCGGACGCTCGATGATCTCCCCCTTCGGGTTCGCCATCAGCCCGCGCATGCCGGCGAGCTGGCGGATCTGGTTGAACGAGCCGCGGGCTCCGGAGTTGGCCATCATGTAGACCGGGTTCGTCTCGTACAGCGTCTCCTTCATCGCGTCCGCGACGACGTCGGTGGCCTCCGTCCAGATCGCGGTCACGCGCTCCTTGCGCTCCTCCTCCGTCATCAGGCCGCGCTCGTACTCGCGCTCGACCTTGCCGACCTCGTCCTCGTAGCGGGCGAGGATCTCCTCCTTCGTGGGCGGGATGACGATGTCGTTCTTCGAGATCGTGATGCCCGCCTTCGTCGCGTAGCGGAACGCGAGCGTCTTGATCACGTCGAGCACGACGGCGATCGCGTAGGCGCCGTGACGGTCGACGAGCTCGGCGATGAAGGCATCGAGCTCGCGCTTCGTCAGCGCCCGGTTCTGGAACGGGAAGTCGTGGTCGTCGGTCCGCACCGCGTCGACGAGCGCCCGGTCGATCTCCGCGTTGAAGATGACGCGCCCCGGCGTCGTCGCGATCAGCTCGTCACGCCACAGGTACTCGATCGGCTGCTGCAGCGACACCTGCCCGGACTCGAGCGCGAACTCGACCTCCTCCTCGGTGCGATACCGGCTCAGACCCTTGAGCTTCAGCGCCTTCGCGACCTCCTCGGCCGTCGCCCCGTCCAGGTCCTGGGGGCAGTACGTGAGGAAGTAGGAGCCGAGCACCATGTCCTGCGTCGGCGTCGCGAGCGGGCGCCCGTGCGCCGGCGAGAGGATGTTGTTCGACGACAGCATCAGCGTCCGCGCCTCCGCCTGCGCCTCGGCCGAGAGCGGCAGGTGGACCGCCATCTGGTCGCCGTCGAAGTCGGCGTTGAAGGCGTAGCAGACGAGCGGGTGCACCTGGATCGCCTTGCCCTCCACGAGCACGGGCTCGAACGCCTGGATCCCGAGGCGGTGCAGGGTCGGTGCGCGGTTGAGCAGCACCGGGTGCTCCGCGATCACCTCCTCGAGCACGTCCCAGACCTCCGGGACCATCGACTCGACGTGCTTCTTCGCCGCCTTGATGTTCTGCACCGACTTGCGCTCGACGAGCCGGCTCATGATGAACGGCTTGAACAGCTCGAGCGCCATCAGCTTCGGCAGGCCGCACTGGTGCAGCTTCAGGTACGGCCCGGCGACGATGACCGAGCGGCCGGAGTAGTCGACGCGCTTGCCCAGCAGGTTCTGCCGGAACCGGCCCTGCTTGCCCTTCAGCATGTCGCTGAGCGACTTCAGCGGCCGGTTGCCCGGGCCCGTGACCGCGCGCCCGCGGCGGCCGTTGTCGAACAGGGCGTCGACCGCCTCCTGGAGCATGCGCTTCTCGTTGTTGACGATGATCTCGGGAGCCCCGAGGTCGAGCAGCCGCTTGAGCCGGTTGTTCCGGTTGATCACGCGGCGGTAGAGGTCGTTGAGGTCGCTCGTCGCGAAGCGGCCACCGTCGAGCTGGACCATCGGCCGCAGCTCCGGCGGGATCACCGGGATCGCCTCGAGGATCATCCACTCCGGGCGGTTCTCCGAGGTGATGAACGCGTTCACGACCTTCAACCGCTTGATCGCCCGCTGCTGCTTCTGGCCCTTCGACGTCTTGATCGTGTCGCGCAGCGAGCGCGCCTCCTCGCCGAGGTCGAGCTCGCGGAGCAGGTCGCGGATCGCCTCCGCGCCCATGCCGCCGCGGAAGTAGACGCCGAAGCCGTAGGGCGAGCCGAACCGGTCCTTCAGCTCCCGGAACAGCTGCTCGTCGTTCTCGACGTACTTGACCTCGAGCTCGCGGAAGCGCTTCCAGACGTCCTCGAGCCGGCGCACGCTCTCGACCGCGTTGTCGCGGGCGTCGGCGCGGCGGGACTCGATGTCCGCGTACATCTCGCGCACCTTCGTCGCCCACTGGGTGAGCGCGTCGAGGTCCTCCTTGCGGGTGCCCTCGACCAGGCAGAGGTCGTACGCGAGCTCGCGCACCTGCTCCGCGCTGTCGTCCGGGCTCGCGGCCCCGAGCACGTCCGCGAGCAGGCCGTTGCCGACCTCCCGGGCGCGCTCGATGTTCTTCGGGTCGACGCCGGCCGTGAGCTCGAGGTCCTCGCCGGCGAGCTCGCCGCCGGTGACGAGCGCGTCCTGCACCTTGTGCAGGCGCTTCGTCAGGGCGCCCTTCTTCGAGCCCGAGGCCTTGTCGATCTCGGCGCGCAGCCCGTCGAGCGCCTCGTGCACCTGCTGGGCGGCGACGGCGACCGTCTCGATCTCGCGCGGCGCGAGGCGCCGGTCGTCGCGGGTCGCCGTCTGACGGACGAGCTCGCGGATCTTCTTCGCGTCCTCCGCCGTGATCGACCCGCTGAGGCTCTTGAAGATGCTCTTACCGAGGCTGCGCACCTCCTCGAGCGGCGGCAGGCCCTGCTCCTCGGCCCAGTTGGAGAGCCCACGGCTCCAGAAGTCGTCGTCCTCGTCGAAGTCGCGCTCCTTGCCCGAGGCGAAGTACTCGCGGCGGCGCGAGAGCCGGTCCTCGAGCGCGGTCAGCTGCTCGTCGCGATCGACGTAGATCTGCTCGGACTGCGCGCGCACCTTGTCCTCGAGCTCCGGGAGATCGGCCTGTCGCTTCTCGAAGTCGACCGCCGTGACGATCGAAGCCGCGAAGTACAGGACCTTCTCGAGCTCGCGCGGGGCGATGTCGAGCAGGTAGCCGATCCGGCTCGGGACGCCCTTGAAGAACCAGATGTGGGAGACGGGCGCGGCCAGGTCGATGTGCCCCATCCGCTCGCGGCGCACCTTCTGGCGCGTCACCTCGACGCCGCAGCGCTCGCAGATGATCCCCTTGTAGCGGACGCGCTTGTACTTGCCGCAGTAGCACTCCCAGTCCTTCGTCGGGCCGAAGATGCGCTCGCAGAAGAGACCGTCGCGCTCCGGCTTCAGCGTGCGGTAGTTGATCGTCTCCGGCTTCGTCACCTCGCCGGACGACCAGTCTCGGATCTGCTTGCTCGACGCGAGGCCGATCCGGATCGCGTCGAACTCGTTGATATCGATCACTTCTCACCCTTCCATTCGAAGCTCATTCCTCGACCTCGACGTCCGCCAGCTCCGATTCGGGCGCGAACTCCTCCTCGTCGTCCTCGGCGATCGCTTCGACGTCGCCGAGCTCCTCGTCGGCGGCGATCAGCACGTCGCCGGACTCGTCGGCCGGCGCCGCGCCCTCCTCCACCTCCTCGGCGGTCGGCTCGCGACCGGCTGCGCGCATCGTCGCGGGCGAGAGGTCGATGCCGAGCTCTTCGGCGGCCCGCAGCAGCTCGTCGTCCTCCTCGCGCACCTCGACCTCGCGCCCCTCGTCCGAGAGCACGTGGACGTCGAGCGCCAGCGACTGCATCTCCTTCAGCAGCACCTTGAACGACTCGGGGATCGACGGCTCGGCGATGTTCTCGCCCTTGACGATCGCCTCGTACGCCTTGACCCGGCCGATCGTGTCGTCGGACTTGATCGTCAGCATCTCCTGCAGGGTGTACGCGGCGCCGTAGGCCTCGAGCGCCCACACCTCCATCTCGCCGAACCGCTGGCCGCCGAACTGCGCCTTGCCGCCGAGCGGCTGCTGCGTGACGAGGGAGTACGGCCCCGTCGAGCGCGCGTGGATCTTGTCGTCGACGAGGTGGAGCAGCTTGAGGATGTACATGTAGCCGACGGTGACCTTCTGCTCGAAGGGCTCGCCGGACTTGCCGTCGAACAGCCGCACCTTGCCCGAGCACTTGCGACCCGCAGGGCGGGAGTCGTCGACGTTCATCGCGATGGGGGAGTCGGCGTTCTGCCGCACCCACTCGACGAGCGCCGCGTCGACGTCCGCCTCGGTGGCGCCGTCGAACACCGGCGTCGCGACCGGGTGCGGGTTCGGCGCGTTGATCGGCGCCTTCGGGTTGACGCCGGCGGCGCCGTTCGCGGCGTCGTCGGCGGCGAAGACCCCGTGGGCCGCGGCCCAGCCGAGATGCGTCTCGAGGATCTGGCCGATGTTCATCCGGCTCGGCACGCCGAGCGGGTTGAGGACGACGTCGACCGAGCGCCCGTCCTCGAGGAACGGCATGTCCTCGTCGGCGACGATCCGGGCGATCACGCCCTTGTTGCCGTGGCGGCCGGCCAGCTTGTCGCCCTCCGCGATCTTGCGCTTCTTGGCGACGTAGACGCGGACGAGCTCGTTGACGCCCGGCGGCAGGTCGTCGCCGGCGTCGCGCGAGAAGGTCTTGACGCCGATCACCTTGCCGCCCTCGCCGTGCGGGACCTTGAGCGACGTGTCGCGGACCTCGCGCGCCTTCTCCTTGAAGATCGCGCGGATCAGCTTCTCCTCGGCGGTCAGCTCGGTCTCGCCCTTCGGCGTCACCTTGCCGACCAGCAGGTCGCCCGAGCCCACCTCCGCGCCGATGCGGACGACGCCGCGCTCGTCGAGGTTGGCGAGCGACTCCTCCGAGCGGTTCGGGATGTCGCGCGTGATCTCCTCGTCGCCGAGCTTCGTGGAGCGCGCGTCGATCTCGTACTCGTGGATGTGGATCGACGAGAGCACGTCGTCCTTGACGAGGCGCTCCGAGATGACGATCGCGTCCTCGAAGTTGAAGCCCTCCCACGGCATGAACGCGACGAGCAGGTTCGCGCCGAGCGCGAGCTCGCCGCCGTCGGTGGAGCTGCCGTCGGCGAGCACCTGGCCCGCCCGGACCCGCTCGCCGAGCTTCACGACCGGCTTCTGGTGGATCAGCGTGCCCTGGTTGGAGCGCATGAACTTCGTCATCGCGTACTCGTCCCGGGTGCCGCGGCCCTCGACCACGATGCGCTCGGCGTCGACGTCGATGACCGCGCCGTCGGCCCGGGCGAGCACGACGTCGCCGGTGTCGACGGCGGCGCGATACTCGATGCCCGTGCCCACGAGCGGCGCCTGCGGGATCATCAGCGGCACCGCCTGGCGCTGCATGTTCGCGCCCATCAGCGCCCGGTTGGCGTCGTTGTGCTCGAGGAACGGGATCAGCGCCGTCCCGACCGAGACGATCTGCGCGGGCGCGACGTCCATGTACTCGACGTTCCTCGCCTCGGCCATCACGGCCTCGCCGTCGCGCGACCGGCAGAGCACGTGGTCGTGGAGGAACTTGCCGGACTTCTCGTCGACCGGCTCGGACGCCTGCGCGATCGTGTACTGAGCCTCCTCGGCCGCGTCGAGATAGACGATCTCGTCGCTCACGCGGCCGCCCTTGACGACGCGGTAGGGCGTCTGGATGAACCCGAACTCCGACACGGTCGCGAACGACGCGAGCGAGCCGATCAGCCCGATGTTCGGGCCCTCGGGCGTCTCGATCGGGCACATGCGCCCGTAGTGCGTCGGGTGCACGTCGCGGACCTCGATCGGCGCCCGCTCGCGCGTGAGGCCGCCGGCCCCGAGCGCCGACAGCCGGCGTCGATGGGTGAGCCCCGCCAGCGAGTTCGTCTGGTCCATGAACTGCGAGAGCTGCGACGAGCCGAAGAACTCCTTCAGCGCCGCGACCACCGGGCGGATGTTGATGATCGTCTGCGGCGTGATCGTGTCGACGTCCTCCGTCGTCATCCGCTCGCGGACGACCCGCTCCATCCGGTAGAGGCCGACCCGGAACGCCTCCTGGATCAGCTCGCCGGTGGTGCGGAGGCGCCGGTTGCCGAAGTGCTCGTACTCGTCGAGCTCGGCGCGGATCGGGTCGCGCGGGAGGCCGGCCGCGTCCGCGGCGTAGTCCTTCGAGTCCTCGGGCACGCCCAGGCGAGCCGGCAGCTCGACGAGCTTGCGGACGAGAGCGATGATGTCCTCGGTCGTCAGCACCCGGGTGTCCTCGGGCACCTGGACGCCGAGCCGCTGGTTGAGCTTGTAGCGGCCGACCTTCGTCAGGTCGTAGCGCTTGGGGTCGAAGAAGAGCGCCCGCAGCAGGTTCCGCGCGTTGTCGAGCGTCGGCGGCTCGCCGGGGCGCTGCTTCTTGAAGACCTCGATCAGGGCCTCCTCCTCGCGGGTGGAGGGATCCTTGTCGAGGGTGTTCTGGATGTAGACCTGCCCCTGGTCGAAGAGCGCCAGGATCTTCTCGTTCGAGCTCGTGTCGAGCACGAAGCCCGTGGTCGGGTCCTCGGCGGGGAGCGCGCGCAGCAGCGTGGTGATCGGCAGCTTGCGCTTGCGGTCGATGCGGGCGTAGACGATGCCCTTCTTGTCGATCTCGAGCTCGAGCCAGGAGCCGCGCGAAGGCATCAGGTTCGCGGTGAAGACCTGCTTCGTCGCGTCCTTCGGCTCCATCAGGTAGGCGCCGGGCGAGCGGACGAGCTGCGTCACGATGACGCGCTCGGTGCCGTTGATGATGAACGTGCCCCACTCCGTCATCATCGGGAAGTCGCCCATGAAGACCCGCTGCTCGCGGATCTCGCCCGTCTCGGTGTTGACGAAGCGGACCGTCATCGAGAGCGGAGCCTGGTACGTCAGGTCCTTCTCACGGCACTCCTGGATCGTGAACTGCGGCTCGCCGAACTCGTACTCGCCGAACTCGACGGCCAGCGTGCCCGTGTAGTCCTCGATCGGCGAGATGTCGTCGATCGTCTCGCGCAGGCCCTCCTCCAGGAACCACTGGAACGAGGCCTTCTGGATATCGATCAGGTTGGGGAGGTCGAGGACGTGCTTCAGGCGCGAAAAGCTCTTGCGCGCGCGCGGCGCGACAGCGGTGCTGCTCAAATGTGACAGCCTCCCTTGGCGGCGTGCAGTTGCGGGCAGAGTCGGAGGAGCGGGCGCTCGGCGGAACCCCGAAGGATAACGGACACGTACGCTCCACCGCAACCGCCGGGTTGCGGTGGAGACATCCGCATTGCAGTGTACCAACCGGCGCAAGGGCGCCGTCGCGGCTGGCAGCGAGAGGGCGCCAGCGCCAGCGGGCCGGACAGGTCCGGCCCCTACGGGAGGGTCATTTCAGCTCGACGGAGGCCCCCGCCTCCTCGAGCTCTGACTTCAGCTTGTCGGCCTCGTCCTTGTTCAGGCCCTCCTTGACGGTGCCGGGAGCGCCGTCGACGAGGTCCTTCGCCTCCTTGAGCCCGAGCCCGGTGGCGGCGCGGACGACCTTGATCACCTGGATCTTCTTGTCGCCGGCGCCCGTGAGGACGACGTCGAAGGCGTCCTTCTCCTCCGCGGCGGCGGCCGCACCGTCGCCGCCGGCGGCCACGCCCGGCGCCGCGACCGCGACCGGCGCCGCGGCGGTGATCCCCCACTCGTCCTCGATCTTCTTCTTCAGCTCGACCAGCTCGAGCACCGTCATGCTCCCCAGCTGCTCGAACACCGTGTCCACTGCTGCCATCTCAGGCCTCCTCTTCCGGTGAGGATTCCGCTGGCGCGGGATCCTCCAGAGCCGTTGGCTCCACCGTGTCCGTTGCTTCCGTTTCCGTCGCTTCGCCGGCTCCGGGCGCTTCCGTCGCCGTCGGCTGCGCTGCTGCCGCAGGCTCGGCCTCCGGCTCGGGCGGTTCTGCGTCAGCAGACCCGCCGAGCTGCTCGATCCGCGCGTCGATGAGACCGACGAGGTTTCGCAGCGGCGCGTTGAGGAGCCCGACGAGCTGATCGAGCGGCGCGAGGATCGCACCGATCACCTGCCCCTTGAGGACGTCGACCGGCGGCAGCTTCGCCAGCTCGTCGACGTCCGCCCCGCTCAGGGTGCGTCCCTGGAGGACGCCGCCGCGGAGCTCGAGCACCTTGGTGTCGCGGGCCGCGTCCGACAGCGCCTTCGCGACCGCGGCGGGGTCGCCCTCCGCCTCGATGAACGCGATCGCCGTCGGCCCCTCGAGCATCGCGAGCAGCGCGTCGGCGCCGGCCGCCTCGGCGGCGCGCCGCGTGAGGGTGTTCTTGACCACGCTGAGCCGGGCGCCGTGCTCGACCAGCCTCGCCCGGAGCGCCTCGAACTGCTTGTTCGTCAGGCCGCGGTAGTCGGCGACGATCAGCGTGTCCGCAGCCCGCAGCCGCTCGGTGAGCTCGGCCACCACGCGCTCTTTGTCCGATTTCTGCATGTCATTTCCTCCGGAAATGACTAGACCCGCCGGAGGCGGGTCGACGACAACGCAGAGCGTCGCACGTGACCTCGCCTCTGCTGGGCTTCTGCCGGGTGGCTGCCAGCTTTCTTCGGCGACTAGTCGATCTCTCAGCTAGCTACTGTAGCTGCCTCTCTGGAGGAATTGGCGTCAGCCGATTCCTCCAGCTCGTCGGCGATTCCCCTGACACGTTGCGGGTCGACGTGCACGCCCGGGCCCATCGTCGTCGTCAGCGTGATGCCTTTGATGTAGCGCCCCTTGGCGGCTGCGGGCTTCGAGCGGACGATCTCCTCGACGAGCGCCGCGTAGTTCTCGAGCAGCGCGCGCTCCTGGAAGCTCTTCTTGCCGATCGGCATGTGGACGTTCGCGCCGCGGTCGGTCCGGTACTCGAGCTTGCCCGCCTTCGAGTCCTGCACCGCCTTCTCGATCTCGAAGGTGACGGTGCCGGTCTTCGGGTTCGGCATCAGCCCGCGCGGGCCGAGGATGCGGCCGAGCTTGCCGACGACGCCCATCAGGTCGGGCGTCGCGATCGCCACGTCGAAGTCCGTGAAGCCTTCCTCGATCCGCTGCGCGAGGTCGGCCGCGCCGACGACGTCCGCGCCGGCCTCCTCCGCCTCGCGCGCCTTCTCGCCCTCGGCGAAGACCGCGACGCGCACGTCCTTGCCGATGCCGTGGGGCAGCATCAGCGTGCCGCGCAGCTGCTCGTCGGCGTGCCGCACGTTCAGGCCGAGCCGGAAGTGCGCCTCGACCGTCTCGTCGAAGCGCGCCCCCTCGAGCCCCTTGATCATCCGCACGGCCTCGAGCGGCGAGTAGAGCTGCTCGCGGTCGATGCGTGCGCGCGCGGCCGCGTAGCGCTTGCCGTGCTGCGCCATCAGACCTCGACCTCCACGCCGCTCTTTCCCGCAGAGCTCGAATCTGCGGAAGCAGATCCGAGCTCGCGAAAATCCCTGAAGCGGCCGCTGGCGCGGCCGGCCGCTGCTTCAGACGCACGGGTCATGCCTCGACCTCCACGCCCATGCTGCGCGCGGTGCCCGCGATCACCTTCATCGCCTGGTCGACGTCGTGCGCGTTCAGGTCGGGCATCTTCGCCTCCGCGATCGAGCGGAGCTGCGCCTGCGAGAGCCGGCCCACCTTGTTGCGGTTCGGCTCGCCGGAGCCCGACTCGATCCCGAGCGCCTCCTTGATCAGCACCGCCGCCGGCGGGGTCTTCGTGATGAAGGTGAACGAGCGGTCCTCGAAGACCGTGATCTCGACGGGGATGATGCGGCCGTTCTCCTGCGCCGTCTGCGCGTTGAACGCCTTCGTGAACTCCATGATGTTGACCCCGTGCTGGCCCAGCGCGGGGCCGACGGGCGGCGCCGGGTTGGCCTGCCCGCCCGGGATCTGCAGCTTGATCAGTGTCAGGACCTTCTTCGCCATCAGTCGATCTTCTTCACCTGGTCGAACCCGAGCTCGGCCGGGACCTGGCGCTCGAAGATGGAGACGAGCACCTTCAGCTTCTGCTGGTCCGGGTTGACGTCGACGATCTCGCCGTCGAAGTCCGAGAGCGGGCCGGAGGTTACCTTCACCGACTCGCCGAGCGTGAACTGGACCTGCGCCTTCGCGGCGGGAGCCCCGGCCGCCGCGCCCGTGTGGAGGATCCGGTCGACCTCGTTCTGGGACAGTGGCACCGGCTTCGTCGCGCCGACGAAGGCGGTGACGCCGGGCGTGCCCTTGACGACCGTCCAGGCCTCGTCGTTCAGGTCCATGTAGACGAGGACGTAGCCGGGCAGCACGCGCTTCTCGGTCTGCACCTTCTGCCCGTCCTTCGTCTCGATCACCTGCTCCGTCGGCACGACGACGCGCCGGAAGCGCGGCTTCTGGTTCATCGACTCGATCCGGTGCTCGAGGTTGGCCTTCACCTTGTTCTCGTGCCCCGAGTAGGTGTTGATCACGTACCACTGGAACATCGCCGCTACCCCAGGAGAACGTCGCGGACGAAGGGGCGGAGCACCTGGTCGACCCCCCAGAGGAACGCGCCGACGATCGCGCACGCGATCAGCACGACGATCGTTCCCTGGATCACCTGCGCGCGGTTCGGCCAGTCGACCTTCTTCAGCTCGCCCCAGCACTCCCGGATGAACCCGCCGCGCTCGTGCGTCACCGCCGACTCGGCGGGAACGGTCTGGGCGCGCGCGGGCGGCGATGCGGGCGCGGCGGCGCCGTCACCGGCGGCGCGCCTCGCGTCACGCCGCTGCCTGCGGGTCTCCTTGGCCACTAGCGATGCTCCCGGTGCGCGGTGTGCCGGCCGCACCAGCGGCAGTACTTGTTGAACTCGACCCGGTCGGGCGTGTTGCGCTTCGACTTCTGGGTCTGGTAGTTGCGCCGCTTGCACTCCGTGCAGGCGAGCGTGATCGCGACTCGGACTCCGGTGGCCATTGTGTCTTCTTCTTCTCGTCGGTGCGATGAGAGCGTGCGAGGTAGCGGCGGTAGGACTCGAACCTACGACACGCGGATTATGATTCCGCTGCTCTAACCAACTGAGCTACGCCGCCGCGCCGGGTCGCAGTGTAGCAGGGGCGATTGCGGCGGTTCTCACCCTTCTCGGTCGAGGTTCCGTCGCCGGATCAGGTAGCCGAGCGGCAGCGCGGCGGCCGCGAGCACCCAGGGCGCGAGCGGCAGCCGCCGGGCCCCGCGGCCGGACGAGCCGGTCGGGCCGGCGCCGACCGCGGCGACCGCGGCCCCGAGGGCCGCGCGGGCCTCGCGCTCCGAGTACACGGACCCCGAGGTCGCCGCTGCGACGGCGTCGACGATCGCCGCCGCGCCGAGGACCGGCTCGTACGCCGCCTCCGCGCGGCCCTGGTCGTCGAAGACGCGCTCCCCGTCACGGCCGACGCGGACGAGCACGAGCGCCGTTCGGGGAACGGCGCGGAAGGCGCTGTCCAGCACCGTAGGGTCGACCTGCCTGCTCTCGCCGTCGGTGAGCACGACCGCGAGGCGGCGCGCGGTCGACGGCGCGAAGTAGTTCGCCGTCGGCAGCGACCCGAGCGCCGTCAGGTCCGTGCCCGACTCCCCGAAGCCGATCGGAGCGGGGCTGCCGCCGCGGAGCGCGCGCGTCAGCGTGCTCGCGAACGCGTCGCGATCCGGCGAGGGGAACAGGTGCGGCAGCGTCCGGTCGGAGAGCGAGACCAGCCCGACGGGCACGTCGCCGAGCGCACGCCGGAACCGGAGCGCGAGGCGGCGAGCGCGCTCGAGCCGGTCCTCCGACGACGGGCCGCGGGCGGCCAGCATCGAACGGCTCGTGTCGAGGACGACGTACGCGGCGGCGTCGGTGCGCACGCGGGCCCGGTCGCGGGAGGTCCACACGGGCTGGGCGGCGGCGAGGGCGACGAGCGCCCCGATCGCCGCGACCGCGGCGGCGGGCCCGGCGACGTGCCGCGGCCCGAGCCGCCCGAGCCCGATCGCGACGCGGGCGCGCTCCGCGCGGCGACCGGCGAGCGCGAGCAGCACGAGCGGCGCGAGCGCCGCCAGGCCCGCGACCGCGCCCAGCGGGGTCAGGAAGTCGATCCTGCTCAGTAGCCGTTCCCCCCCTCGCCGGCGCCCGACTCCTCGCCGAAGCCGCCGACCCCGCCGGTCTCCGTGACGTCGCCGCCGCCGATCCCGGTCAGGCCGAGCAGGAGCTCGAGATTGGCCTTGGCGGCGTCGTTCGCCGGGTCGAGCTCGATCGCGCGGCGGAGCAGCTCGGCGGCCCGATCGATTCTCGCGGCGCCGTCCGGCTCGAAGATGGCGAGCTCCCCGACGAGGATCGCCTGCAGGTTGAGCGCGTGCGATCGCCGTGCCGCGCGGCCGTCGCCCCGGCCGATGGCGGCGAGCGCGATGCCGGCCTCGATCGACGAGACGATCTGGTCGGTCGTGCGCTCGCCGGCCGGGTCGTCCGGCCGGCCGCGCAGGAACAGGGCGATCGCACGCCGGAACGTCGCGTCGTCGAGCGAGCCGGCCATCGCCGCGACCGGGCCGCCGCGCTCGGCCCAGGTGGTGGCGGGAGGCGGCGTGCGGGCGAGGAGGGCGTCCTGGCGCTCCGATGCGCCCGGGAGGCGCCAGGCCTCGAAGGCGGCCGCGGCGAGCACGACGGCCAGGACGATCAGCGCCAGGCCGGCGACGGTCGGGCGGAACCTCCTCATCGGGCTGCGCCCCTCGTTCGCAGCGGCAGCCGTGCGAGCAGGTGCTCGTTCGCGGCGAGGACGAGCGCGAGCGCGAGACCGGCGAGCACGAGCGCGCGCGGGAACGGCGGCGTGGGCACGGCCGCCACCACCCGGGCCGCCGACCCCGGCACGGCCGCGTCCTCGACGGCGCCGCGGCTGCCGAGCAGGCGCTCGAAGATACGGCGGTCGTCCGGCGTCGGCGACAGCGCGACGACCCGCAGCGGCAGCCCGACGTCCGCGTAGCCCGCGAGCACGTTGCCCAGGTCGGGGATGTCGAGGTACTCGTCCTCCAGGTCGCTGACGAGCACGACCTTGCCGTTGGCCACGCCCTCCCGCTCGAGCAGCTCCCGCGCGAGCTCGAGGCCGGTCGAGATCTTCGTGCCGCTCGACAGCGTGTCGTGCCAGGGCGCCTCCGGGAACCTGGTCCCGCCGACCGCCACGGTCGGCTCGCCGGGGACGCGCCGCTCGATCGGCGTGAAGTAGCGCCGCAGCCCCGCCAGCTCCGCCGCGGGCGAGCCGGGCGGCAGCATCTCGTAGGCGATGTCGGAGAACAGCACGACGCCGAAGCGGCCTCCCTCCTCCATCGCCCGGCCGAGCGTCTCCCCGATCTGCCGGTAGACCCGCGGCTGGATGCTCGAGGAGACGTCGACGACCAGGATCGTCGTCCGGCCGGCCTCCGCGAGCGGCGGGCTGCCCGCATCTCCGCGCGCGGCCACCGCGACGCCGACCGCCAGCAGGCCGACCAGCATCAGGGCGAGACCGAGGCGGAGGAGCTTCGTGCGCTGCGCCGCGCCGGCGAGATCCGACGTGTCGGCGAGCTCCAGCCGTCTCATGCCGCGCCCTCCACCCGGTCCGCGAGGGCCTCCATCTCGCTCGGTCGCGGCGCCCGCCGCGACCAGGCGAGACGGCGCGCGGCGCGCGCCTCGCCGCGCCTCGCTCCGGCTCGGAGCTCGCGGGCGAGGAAGTCGAGCGCCCGGCGCCGCTCGGCGGCGTCCCCGCCGCCGGCGGCGCTTCGCACGGCGGCGAGCGCCCGCTCCAGGACGCTGCGGTCGTCCCCCGCCGGCCGCGGTCGGGGCAGCGCGTCGCGGATCCGCGGCAGGAGCAGCGCGGCGCCGCCCGCGGCGGCGGCGAGCGCGAGGGCCAGCAGCAGGACCGCGAGCAGCCGCGGCGGTACCCGGTAGTCGAGCGCCGGGAGCGGCTCGAGGGCCGTGCGCCACGCGAGCAGCTCCGGCGCGTCGTCGTCGAGCCACGTCCCCGCCGGCAGCGTCTCCCAGCCCGCGCCGACGCTTGCGGGCGCGCCTCTGGGGCCCGTGTACCGGATCGTCGCCGGCGCCAGCAGCAGGCCGCCCCCGCCCGTGCTTCGGGGCAGGCATTCGTGCGCGAGGCACCGGAGCTCGAAGTCGAAGCGGAGCAGGGTGGTCGCCCCGTCCTCGAGCCGGCCGACGCGCGGCGGCCGGGTCAGCTCGTAGGGAGCGAAGTCGGCGTCGAGCGTGACGGTGCCGGGGTCGACGCGGTCGTTCGGGACGAGCACGTCGAGCCGGCCGGGGACGGCATCCCCGAACCGGTGGCCCTCGACGGCGAGATCCGCGCGTGCCTCGACGGCGTCGACCTGCGGCAGCGTGACGCCGCCGTCGCGGTCGAGCGCCGCGGCGACGAGCAGGGCGGCCCCGACGGCGAGCGCAGCCCAGGGGAGCAGCCGTCTCACCACGCCCTCCCCGCGGGAGCCAGGCGCGCCGTGGCCCATGCGACGAACGCCGCCAGGATCGCGTCCGGATCGGAGCAGGTCAATCGGATCGGGTCGAGCCCGAGCTCCGCCAGCCCGCCGACGAGGCGTGCCAGGCGGCTCTCGTGGGCGGAGCGCCGCGCTCGCGCGTCCTCGGTCGTCAGCCGCACGAGGGACGGCGTGCCGGTGCCTGCGTCGACGAGCGGCAGGACGAGCCCGCCCGTCTCGACGGGGAAGCTCGCCTCCCAGGTCGGGTCCTGCACGATCACCGGGACCAGGTCCCAGCCGCGGGCCGCGGCGGCGAGCCACGCCTCGTCGGGAACCGGGTCGAGGAAGTCCGAGAGGACGAAGACGAAGCTGCCGGCGCGCAGCGTCCGCGAGTGGGCCAGCCGGTCGAGGCCGTCCGCCAGCGAGCCGGCGGGAGCGCCGAAGCCCGGCTCGAGGTCGCGCGTGCGCCAGGCGCGCGGATTGCCGCTCGGGGCCAGCCAGCTCGGGTCGCCGCTGCCGAAGTGGAGGCCGCCGAGCAGTCCGCGAGCGCGGAACGCGCTCTCGCCGATCAGCCGCTCGCACGTCGCGAGCACCGACGGCTTCGACAGCCACGGCTCCGGGTAGAGCGCCATGCCCCGCCGCCGATCGGTGACCACGACGACGCGGGGCGCCTGCTCGGCGAACCGCTCGCGAACGACGAACTCGTCGGCGTTCCGCGCGGCCGACAGGCGCGCCGAGGCGCCCCAGTCGATCGTCCTGACGTCGTCGCCCGGCTCGTACGGGCGGGAGCCCGCCGGGTCGGAGCCGCTGCCGCGGCGGACGCTCCGGAAGGGGCCGAGCTCGAGCCCCTGGAGGCGGTGCCGGGGGACGAGCGGGAACGCGTCGTCGGCGATCGCGGCCGCGGCGGGGACGCGCACCGACTCCTGGGACGGGCCCGCGCTCAGAGGGACCTGACGGGTGAGGGCTCCGGACGCGGCGCCGCCTCGAAGCACGCGGCCCGGAACCGCTCGAGCGCGGCCGCCGGGCCCTCGCGCCGCAGCTCGACGAGGTACGACGGCGTGAACAGGATGCGGTGCCCGACGACCGGGAGGAACAGGGCCTCGACGTCCTCGGGCACGACGTAGGCGCGGCCGGCGAGCAGCGCCCAGGCGCGCGCCGCGCGCTCGAGCGCGAGCGTCGCCCGCACCGAGCCGCCCAGCCCCACGCCCTCGAGCTGCCGGGTGCCGCGGACGAGCTGGAGCAGCCAGTCGACCAGCAGGCGATCGATGTAGACGTCCTCGACGGCCTCCTGGAGCTCCTCGAGCTCCCCCACCGTGACGGCGGCGCCGAGCTCCCCGAGCGGATGCCCGTGCCGCTGCTCCAGCACGATGCGGCGCTCGTCGTCGAGCCCCGGATAGCCGAGCGCCGTCTTCAGGAAAAAACGGTCGAGCTGTGCCTCGGGGAGCGGGAACGTGCCCTCGTGCTCGATCGGGTTCTCGGTCGCGAGCAGGAGAAACGGCTTCGGAAGCGGCCGCGTGGCGCCGCCGACCGTCACCTGCCGCTCGGCCATCGCCTCCAGCAGCGCCGACTGCGTCTTCGGCATCGCCCGGTTGATCTCGTCGACGAGGACGACGTTGGCGAACAGCGGGCCGGCCCGGAACTCGAAGTCCCGCGTCCGCGGGTCGTAGACCGAGAGGCCGGTCGCGTCGGTCGGCTGCAGGTCGGGCGTGCACTGGATCCGCGCGGAAATCGCCCCGTCCACCGACTGGGCGATCGCGCGGGCGAGCACCGTCTTCGCGGTGCCGGGCACGTCCTCGAAGAGCACGTGCCCGCCGCACGCGAGCGCGGCCAGCACGAGCTTGATCTCGTGCGTCTTGCCGTGGACGACCGACTCGACGTTGGCGAGCAGGCGCTCTGCGACCTCCGTCGCGCGCCCGAAGCGCTCGTTCGGCTCCGCCGCGAGCGCCGCTGCGTCTCCCCACGGCATGTGCCAATGGTAAGACGAGCG
>DATBMD010000349.1:0-10531 GCA_036555085.1 Gaiellaceae bacterium | reverse complement strand
CTCGACCCGGCGCCGTTCACCGAGTGGATCACGGCCTGCGGGCTGGCGGACGCGCAGTTCACGTCGATGGCGCGGGAGCTCGGCCACCCGCTCACGGTCGACGACGTCCGCCCTGCCGCCGCAGCGGCGCTGGCGCAGGTCTTCGAGCTCGCGCTGGAGGAGCCGCCTGCCGGCAGCGGCCTGAGCCGCGGCCGCAGGGCGGGCCCGCCGGGCTCTCGCCGCCGCGAGGAGGCTCGACCGCTCGTCACGGGGAGCCCGTCCAGCGCGGCGCGTGGACACCAGGATCGTCCGGAGGGCTAGGGCCCCTGCCGGCCGGTGGCTCGCGGACTGCCGGCGTCCCGACGTCACGGGAGTGGGCGTCGCGCGCGCTCGTGCTCGTCGTCGTGCTGGCGGCGATCCTGCTGCTGGCCGAGGCCGCGTATCCCTTCAGGCCCGAGCTGCCGGTTCTGGCACGACACGGCCCGGAGCACGCGGCGACCGGCATCGTCAGCTTCGACGGCTCCTCGATCCTCGAGAGCCGCGGTTCCGCGGGGTGGGTGGCGGTTGCCCGGCGGAGCGGCACCCTCGCCGTCTCGCTGGAGCTGCAGACGGCGAGCCCGGATCAGGAAGGGCCCGCGCGGGTGCTCACGATCGCGCGGGACTATCTCCGTAGCGACCTCACCGTCGGGCAGGACGGATCCGACCTGGTCGTCCGGCTTCGCCGGCCCGGGTCGACGGCGCTGGGAGAGCCCGCGCTGCGCGTCGCCGGGCTGCTGAGGGACAGAGAATGGCATCGCGTCACGGTGGTCGTCGACCGCGGGCGAGCGGCAGTGGTCGCCGACGGGAGGCGGGCGCAGTCCGAGCCGGTCGGCGCGCGCCCGCTCCTGAGCTGGGACCCGCGTTACCGGGTCGCGCTCGGAGACGAGCCGCTCGGGGACCGCGGCTGGGCCGGCGACCTGCGGAGGGCAACGGTCTCGACGCCGGGCCGGACGGTCGATCTGCTGGCCACGGGCGTTCTGCGGCCGCGCAGCGACCTCGTCGTACGCGAGCGCGCACGCGGGCTGCTCCACCTCGAGCCGGGCGACAGCTGGCCCGTGGGTCTCCTGCGGCTGCTCGCGTTCGTCCCGCTCGGCGCCGCGATCCAGTGGCGCTGGTCACGGGCGCGCTGGACGCTTCTGGCCGTGGCCCTGATCGCCATCGCCACGGTGCTGGTCAAGGCCTTCGTCGCCGGGCGCCATCCGATTGCCGGCGATGCGCTGCTCGCCGCCTGCGGCGGCGCGATCGGATGCGCCCTCGGCGCCTGGCTGGCCTGGGTGCGTCCGCTCGGACGTGCGCGCGGCCTCGCCAGGTAGCGGGACTACACTCCACCGGAATGGAGACTTCGCTGCCCGTCGCCGGGCGGCCCCGCCGCCCCGAGTGGATGAAGGTGCGGGCGCCGAGCTCGGACGGTCGCTACTACGACGTCCGGAAGCTCATCCACGGGGCGAGCCTGCACACGGTCTGCGAGGAGGCGCGCTGCCCGAACATCGGCGAGTGCTGGGGCCGCGGCACCGCCACGTTCCAGATCCTAGGCGACACCTGCACGCGGGCGTGCCGCTACTGCTACGTCCACTCGGGCCGCCCCGAGAGCCCGCCCGACCCGCTCGAGCCGCTCCGGCTCGCGCAGGCGGCGAAGCAGATGGGCCTCTCGCACGTGGTCGTCACCTCGGTCGACCGAGACGATCTCCCCGACCGGGGCGCCGGCCACTTCGCCGCCACGATCAGGGCCCTCAAGGCGAAGCTCCCGTCGGCGAGCGTCGAGGTGCTGACGCCCGACTTCCTCGACGTGGAGGAGGAGGCGCTCGCGACGGTGCTCGGCGCCCGCCCCGAGGTCTTCAACCACAACATCGAGACGGTGCGCCGGCTCCATCGCCGGATGCGCGGCGCGCGGGCGAGCTACGACAAGGCGCTCTGGCTGCTGCGCCGGGCCAGGGAGGTCGCCGGCTACGACGTCATGACGAAGTCGGGCATCATCGCCGGGCTCGGCGAGACGAACGACGAGATCGTCGCGACCATGCGCGACCTCCGCTCGCACGGCGTCGACGTCGTCACGATCGGCCAGTACCTGCAGCCCTCGTCGAAGCACGCTCCGATCGACCGCTGGGTGCACCCGGACGAGTTCCGGTGGCTGCGCGAGCAGGGCGAGGCGCTCGGGTTCGGCTCCGTCTTCGCCGGCCCGCTCGTCCGCTCGAGCTACCGCGCCGACGAGCAGCGCCACGCGGCCGAGACCGGCCGCGGCGCCGTCGCGTACTGAGACTGGAGCCGGCCCGGCGTCGCTGCGCCGGGCCGGCTCCGACAGCCGTGGAGGAGCCTAGCCTCCGCCTCCAGGCTGCGTCGTGCGGTTGACCGTCAGGGCATACGGCGCGTACTGCGTGGAGGTCTCGCTCGGATCGTCGTAGGTCACAACCGCCGCGACGAAGTCCGAGAGACCGAGCCGCAACAGCAGCTGCGGCAGGAAGATCGTCCCGCGGAACTCCGCGTCGAGCGGCAGGTCGTAGACCGCCACGCGGAGCGGCCCGCCGAACAGCGGCTTCTCGCGATAGCCGATCAGCCGCACCTTCCAGCCTGCGACCGGCGTCGGATAGACCTCCGTCGCCGACCTCCCGCCCTCGAGCGAGGAGCCGTCCGAGATCGCGGTGCCGCCGACAGCGACGTCGTCGACCCACCAGCCCGCCTCCGTCACCGCGGGGTCGGTGATGTAGCGGAACGCGATCAGCACCGTGTCACCCGCGTAGGCGGACAGATCGAACTCGACGTCCTGCCAGCCGCCCGACAGTCCCGTGAAGCCGGGCTGGTTCGCCTGAATGGCCGCGATGGCGGCGGGGTCCGGCGGGATGCCCATCAGGTCGCCGACGTCGTCGAGGCTCGTGTACGTCGCGCCGCCGTCCGTCGAGACCTGAACGAACCCGTAGTCCCAGGCCACCTCGGTCGAGAACAACGTGCGGAACCTCAGCGTCGGGTCGTCGTCGGGCACGGTGACCTCGTAGACGAGGCTCCGATCCAGGTCGTCGGCGCAGCCGGAGTACAACGCTGCGTTGGCAACCGTCGCCGGAGGTGCCGCCCCGCAGACGAGGCCGGCGCTGTCGGCGGGCGGCGTCGCGTCGACGGTCCACTCGAGCGGCAACGAGGGCAGCCGCTCCGCGCCGTCGAACGCCAGTCGCCCGATCGTGGGCGTCTGCGCCCAGTCGTTGTCGTCCCGCATTAGGCGGACGTAGTCGGAGCCGTTCGGCGGCGCGCCGGGCGACTCGTAGGCGTCGTCGTTCTTCCAGTTGATGGTCGCGTCGAGCGTGGGCACGCTGAGCGCCCCCGCGTCGGCGCCTCTGAGCTTGGCGCCGTCGTCGAGGAGACCGTCGAGCGCGACCGCGAGGTTCCAGTCGTGGAGCACGCTCATCGCATCCGTGCCGGCGCCGGCGCCGTCGAGCACGGCCTGGAGACCTTCGAGGCCGTTGGCGTCGTTGCGGTGCAGCTCCGACATGAAGCCCGTGCCGTAGCGGCCGGCAAGGAGCTCCATCAGCGTGTACGCCGCTCCGTAGTCGCACAGGATCTCGCCGTCCCCCTGGTCGCCCCAGAGCGTGAGCGAGTTCTCCGGGCCGCCCTTTCTGGGATTCGGGTTGACGGGCGTCTGGACCTCGCCCCACCCGAGGAAGCACTGGATGTGCCCGTCGAAGCCCGACTCCGTGATCGGCGTTGCGGGGACGACGTAGCCTGTCAGCGTCTGGGCCCAGTCCGCCAGCCCCTCGTTGACCCACGACTGCTCGTCCGGGTCCTCGTCGCCCTCGAGCAGGTGCTGGTACTCGTGCGCGAACACGCCCTCGTAGAGAAACGGCCTGGCGGGCGCGCTGTTGCAGAGATCGCCGGGCACGGGCTCGTCCGGCGGCGTCGCCCCCGTTCGATGGAGCCAGTCGAAGGCATCGATCGTCATGACGTTGCGATCGTTGTAGATCGTGAACGCCGGATGGAAGAAGCCCGCGATGTACGTCGGCGAGGCCTGGAGGTCGTAGTAGTTCTGATCGCGGACGTTGTCGATCAGGATGACGATGTTGTCGCCCTCGCCCGTGAAGTCGAGCGGCAGCAGCGAGTTCGAGCCGTCGCGAGGCGGCGCGACGCTGAACGCCTCCGATTCCTTGGGATAGATGTTCGACTCGAACTGGTCGACGAAGTACGCGACCTGCTGATCGGTGATCTCCGTGCGCACACCGTTCCGGCAGTCGCCCACGGGGAAGTTCGTGTCGTTGGCGACCCACACCTCGCTGTGCTCCCCGACGCCGCGGAGCGTGAACGGCTTGAGGTAGAGGAACCCCTGGAAGTCGTCGAGAGCCACCCACGGGCGAACCGTGCCCACGGCCGGCGTTGCAGCCGCGGTCGCGCCGGCCCCGACGCTCCGGGCGCCCAGAGCGGCCTCGAGCCCCTGCACCGGCAACGTCCTCGCGGTGGCCGGCACACCGATGATCACGTCACCGCGAGTGACCTGGCCGTTGCCGGTCACCGCGGACGCGCTCCCGGTCCAGACCGCCACCAGGGCGGCCACGAGGACCGTGGTTACCACGAGCAATCGCATGTATCTCCCCTTTCGGATGGGCAGCACCCCATGCCCCCATAACGGCGACCGATGTTATATCGCCGGAACGCCGTTCGAGTCCAGCAACACCGTGACTGTCATGTCAGCTGTGCGGTCTGGCCATGGCGCGGTAGTCGAGCGCCTCGTCGAGAACGCTGTCCTCGACGCCGGCCTCCCGCGCGACCTCGCGCAGGGAGCGGCCGCTCGCCGCGGCGGCCTTCACGATGTCCGACGCCTTGTCGTAGCCGATGTAGGGGTTGAGCGCCGTCGCGGCGGAGAGGGTGAGCTCGGCGTAGCGCTCGCACTGCTCGCGGTTCGCCTCGATGCCGTCGACGCACTTCTCGGCCAGGAGCCGCGACGCATTCGCGAGCAGGCCGATCGACTGGATCACGTTCCGCCCCATCAGCGGGACGAACACGTTCAGCTCGAAGTGGCCCTGCAGGCCGCCGACGGTGACCGCCGCGTCGTTGCCGATCACCTGGGCTGCGACCTGCGTGACGACCTCGGGGATGACGGGGTTGACCTTGCCGGGCATGATCGAGCTGCCCTTCTGCAGCTCGGGCAGGAAGACCTCGGCGAGGCCGGCGCGCGGCCCCGACCCCATCCAGCGCAGGTCGTTCGCGATCTTGGTCAGCGAGACGGCGACGGTCTTCAGCGCCCCCGATGCCTCGATGAGCCCGTCACGGGCGCCCTGGGCCTCGAACGGGTCCGCCGGCGGCGAGACGGGGAGCCCGGTCTCGGCGCGCAGGAGCTCGCGGACCCGCTCCGCGAAGTCGGGGTGGGTGTTCAGGCCGGTGCCGGCGGCAGTGCCACCGAGCGGAACCTGGCCGAGCCGCCCCAGCGCGTCCCGCACGCGGGCGATCCCCTGCCGGACCTGCGCGGCGTACCCGGCGAACTCCTGGCCGAGGGTCACCGGCACCGCGTCCATCAGGTGCGTCCGGCCGGACTTGACGACGTCGTCGAACGCCGCCGCCTTCACCTCGAGCGAGCCCGCGAGCTGCTCGAGCGCGGGGATCAGGTCGTTGACGCACCCGTCGAGCGCCGCGAGGTGCACCGCGGAGGGAAAGACGTCGTTCGACGACTGCCCCATGTTGACGTGGTCGTTCGCGTGCACGTCCTCGCCGGCGAGGCTCGCGATCACCTCGTTCGCGTTCATGTTGGACGACGTGCCCGAGCCGGTCTGGAAGACGTCGAGCGGGAACTGGTCGTCGAGCTCGCCGGCTGCCACGCGGTCGCCCGCCTCGGCGATCCGGCGCGCGAGGTCGGCGTCGAGCAGCCCGAGCTCGGCGTTCACGCGCGCGGCGGCGGCCTTGATCCGCCCGAGCCAACGGGCGACGGAGACCGGCACGGGCTCGCCCGAGACGGGGAAGTTGGCGATCGCCTTCTCGGTCTCGGCGCCCCAGAGGCGCCGCTCGCTCGTCGTCTCGCTCACACGCCGAGTGTAGTCCGCGGCACCCTCACCGCCGCCGAGAAGCCTCGAGCAGCTCGTCCCAGGTGGCGAGCTTGACGCGCGGGCGGCCGAGCGGCTCGCCGCGAGAGCGCTCGAGCTCGTCGATCGCCTCCCAGCCCGCGTACACGACCACGTCGACGCCACGCTCGGCGAGCAGCTCGTCGACGGTGCCCGCTGCCGGGTCCCGCTCGATCAGCCCTGCGCGGGCGTCGGCGAGGAGGTGCTCCGCCGTCTCGGTGGCGTCCTTCTTGTTCGTGCCGATGACGCCGGTGGGCCCGCGCTTGATCCAGCCGGCGCAGTAGACGCGCGCAAGCGCTGCGCCGTCGCCGTCGAGCACGCGGCCGGCCTCGTTCGGGATCGTGGCGCGCCGCTCGTCGAACGGGACGTCCGGCAGGGCGACGCCGAGGTAGCCCACGCTGCGGAAGACGATCCCGCACGGGATCACCTCCCGCTCGTCGGTGGGCACGGCGCGGATCGCTCCTCGCTCGTCCACCTCGAGCCGGTTGCGGACGACCTCGATCGCCTCGACACGCCCGTTGCCCAGAATCGCGACTGGAGAGGAGCAGAAGCGGAGCCGCAGGCGCCGCGGCGCGCCGCGCGGCTCGCGCACCGCGTAGCCGCGCAGGATCTCGACGTTGCGCTGCACGATCTGGCTCGCGGCCTCCAGCTCGGCGGCGCTCGCGTCGTCGAGCTCCAGGTCCGCCAGATCGACGATCACGTCGGCGCCCGTCAGCTCGCCGAGCTCGCCGAGCTCGACCGGCGTCCACGCCGCCTGGACGGGGCCGCGGCGGCCGAGCACGACGATCTCCTCGATCCCGGAGCCGGCGATCTCGGCGATGGCGGCGTCGGTGGTGTCGGTGGCGGCCAGCTCCTCCTGGGTCAGGGCGAGCATCCGCGCGACGTCGAGCGCGACGTTGCCGGCGCCGATCACCACCGCGCGCTCGCCCGAGAGGTCGAACTCGAGGCCCTGGAAGTCGGGATGGCCGTTGTACCAGGCGACGAACGCGGTCGCGGGCCACGAGCCGGGTAGGTCCTCGCCCGGGATCCCGAGCCGCCGGTCGGTCTGCGCGCCGATCGTGTAGACGACCGCGTCGTAAAGCCGCACGAGGTCGCCGTGCGCGAGGTCCCGCCCCACCTCGACGTTCCCGAGGAAGCGAAAGCCCGGCCGCTGCGCGATCTTCTCGAACGCCCGCGAGACCGCCTTGATGTTCGGATGGTCGGGCGCCACCCCCAGCCGGACGAGCCCCCACGGCGTCGGCAGCCGCTCGATCATGTCCACCTCGACCCGCGGCTCCTCGCTCGCGAGCAGGTGCCCGGCCGCGTAGAACCCCGCCGGCCCCGATCCGACGACGGCGACGCGCAGGGGTGTGCCGGCCACGAGCTGATCCTAGATCCCGACGTTCAGACCGGCTCGCCATGGACGAGCAGTTCTCATGAGATACACTTGGTTCATGAAGGCCAAAGCGATCATGACGCGGATCTCGCGCGGCGGCCAGGTGACCGTGCCCGCATCGGTGCGGCGCCGGTGGGAGACGGAGCGGGTCGCGCTCGAGGACCACGGCGACTATCTGCTCCTGCGCCCGCTCGCGGACCCGATCGACGGCTTCGTCGGGTTCGCCGCCGGACGCGGAGCGCCGGCGAGCGAGGAGCTCCGAACGCGGAGCCGGGACGAGGAGGCTGCCGTCGAGGCTCGCCGCCGCCGGTGATCCTCCTCGACGCCTTCGCTCTCCTCGCCGCCGCCACCGGCGAGGAAGCGGCAGACGAGGTCGCCGAGCTGCTCCGGACGGGCGACTGCGGTGTCACGACCGTCGACCTCGCCGAGCTGTACGACCAGCTCGTGCGCAGAGTCGGCCTCAGCCCGGAGGCGGTCGACGCCCACGTGCGACCGTTGCTCGAGGAGTCGCTGGCGGTGCGCACGCTCGACCGCGAGCGGGCTGCGCAGGCCGGCCTGCTGCGGGCGCAGCTTTACCGGCGGCGGACGGCGGAGCTCTCGCTCGCCGACTGCGTCCTGCTCGCCTCGCTGGAGGAGACCGACGGGGTGGCCACCGCCGATCCTCCGCTCGCCCGGGCCGCCCGCCGCCTCGGTTACGCCGTCACGGGCCTCCCCGACTCACGCGGGCGACGACCGTAGCCGTGCCCGCCGCAACCCGGAATCGCCAGAATTCTGTACAGTGAAGTTCGGTGGCCAAGATCGTCCCGTTCACCGAGGCGCGCGCGCGTCTGACTGAGCTACTCGACGACGTCGAGATGCGGCAAGAGCACGTCGTGATCACACGAAAGGGCCGTCCGGCGGCAGTGGTCGTCTCGCCTGAGGAGTGGGAGGCGATCCAGGAGACGGTCGAGGTCCTGCAGGACGAGGAGCTCCTCGCCGCGCTGCGCGAGAGTGAGGAGGACGTCGAGGCCGGCCGCGTGTTCTCGCTCGAAGAGGTGAAGCGCGAGCTCGGGCTTGCCTGAGCTCCGGCTCACGCGTCGCGCCAAGGAGGACCTGCACGCGCTGCCCGAAGCGGTGCGGGAGGCGGTGCTCGGGACGCTGACGATGCTCGAGCGCGAGCCCGAGGCCGGCGGGAAGCGGCTCCTCGGCCGACTCGCGGGCTTCTGGTCGGCGCGCGTGGGCAGCTATTGCGTCCTGTACACGATCGAGTCGAGCGGGGTCGTCGTCCGGGCGATTCGCCATCGGGCAGTCGCCTACCGCCGCCGTCACGAGAAGCGGTAGCGAGCTCGTCCCTGCAGCGTCCGCGCGCCTGAGCGGCAGCCCGGCTCTAGTGCGAGCAGCCGGAGCCGCAGCCGCCCATTTGGGTGCCCTCGGGCAGCTCCTCGCCCTCCTCGACCTGGAACGAGTGGCCGCAGCCGCAGGACGACGAGGCGTTCGGGTTGTCGATCTTGAAGCCCGACTCCTGGATCGTGTTCAGGAAGTCGATCGTGGCGCCCTGGAGGTAGGGGGCGCTGAAGGGGTCGACGACGACCTGGACGCCCTCGAGCACGAGCTCGTGGTCGCCCTCGGCGACGCCGTTGTCGAAGCCGAGCCCGTACTGGAAGCCGGAGCAGCCGCCGCCCTGGATCGCGACGCGCAGCACCAGCGTCTCGGCGTCGGCCTCCTCGGCCATCAGCTCCTTGATCTTGGCGGCCGCGGTCGGCGTCAGCGAGAGCAGCGTCTCGGTCGGGCGCTCGACGATCTCCACGCTCTGATCGTACCCAATGCGGGTGCCGGCGCCAGAGGCGTCCGAGTTTGTAACACGAGAATCGCGCTTCGCAAGCGAGGTTCCGATGCTGTTCGTGCCGTGATCCGCAAGTGGTAGGTTTCGCGCGCAGGGACCCCTCGGGAAGGGATCGAGTGCTCTCGGACTGGCTGCCGTTCCTGATCTACGCGCTCTTCGCCGCAGCGATCCCCGCGTCGATGCTCTTCATGTCGTTCGCCTTCGCGACCCGGCCGTCGGCGCGGAACCGGCAACGGCTGCTGCCGTTCGAGTCCGGCGTCTCGCAGGGGCCGCCGAGCCAGCAGCGCCGCTTCACCGTCGGCTTCTACCTGACGGCGATGCTCTTCATCCTCTTCGACATCGAGATCGTCTTCCTGTACCCGCTCGCGATCCAGCTCGACGCGCTCGGCTGGTTCGGGCTCGTCGAGTTCCTCGTCTTCATCGCGATCCTCGCGGTCGCCTACGTCTACGTCTGGCGAAAGGGCGCGCTCGAGTGGCACTAGCCCGCAAGCTGCCGGTGCTCAGCGACAGGCCGCTCGCCCGCGCCGGGCTCAGCTCCGAGCGCGTCCTCTGGCCGACGCGGGGCCCCGGCGTGTTCGAGCAGGAGGTGGACAACCTCGAGGACGCGCTGGGCCTGACGACCGTCGAGAAGGCGGTGCGCTGGGCGCAGGCGGGCTCGGTCTGGCCCGACACCTTCGGCCTCGCGTGCTGCGCGATCGAGATGATGTCGATCGTCGCCGCCCGCCACGACATCGCGCGCTTCGGGATGGAGCGGTTCTCGTCCTCGCCGCGGCAGGCCGACCTGCTGATCGTCTCGGGCCGCGTGGCGCACAAGATGGCGGCGCCGCTGCGCCAGGTCTACGACCAGATGCTCGAGCCCAAGTGGGTGATCGCGATGGGCGCGTGCGCCAGCTCGGGCGGCATGTTCAACAACTACACGGTGCTGCAGGGGGTCGACAAGATCGTCCCGGTCGACGTCCACGTCCCCGGGTGCCCGCCGCGCCCGGAGGCGTTGATGGAGGGGATCATCCGCCTCCACGAGAAGATCAAGGCGGGCGTTCCGCCCGCCTACGAGATCCGCGGGGTCGCGGAGTAGTGGGCCTCGAGGCCGTCCCGGGGCTCGTCGAGACGAAGGAGGCGTACGGGGAGACGACGCTCGTGGTCGACCCCGCCCGCCTCGTGGAGGCGTGCACCTACCTGCGCGACGAGGAGGGCTTCAACTTCCTCTCCGACATCTCGCCCGCCGACTACCTCGGCTGGGGCGCGAAGGGCGTCGGCGGCTACATCGGCACCGCCGACGGGCGCGACCTG
>DATBMD010000327.1:0-27806 GCA_036555085.1 Gaiellaceae bacterium | reverse complement strand
TGCCCCCGGCCGGAATCGAACCAGCGCACGCGGTTTAGGAAACCGCTGCTCTATCCACTGAGCTACGGGGGCGACGAACCGACTGTAGCCTGCGGCGGCGGAAGCGTTCCTACGCGGGCGCCCCGCCGGACGCGGGCTCCGCCATCTCCTCCGCGAGCTCCACGAGGGCGCTAACGAGCTCTGCCGTGGCGGACTGGAACGGCGAGTGGTCGGCGTCGAGCTCGACGACCCGCCGGCAGGGATGCTCGCGGATCATGCGCCGCTGGAGGTCTGGCGGGATCGCGTTGTCCATGCTCGTCAGCACGTAGGACCGCGGGATCGACGCCAGGACGGCCTCGTCGATCCGCACGGGCTGCTCGATCGGCGCCACCGGCTGCGCTCCCCGGCGCGCTGCCGCGGCCAAGGCATCGGCTGGCGGGCAGCAGTTGTAGACGGCCATCACCGTCGCCTCCTCCGAGAGCACGGCCACCGGCGGGTCCCCCTCGACGACGAGGTTGGCCTGGATCTGATCCGCCGCGCCCTCGGGCAGGCGCGTCAGGTCGATCAGGCTCTGCCCGTCGGCGGGCATGAAGGCGCAGACGAAGATCAGCGACGCGACCCGGTCTGGACAGTTCGCCGCCGCCTGGGTCACGACGACGCCGCCCATGCTGTGCCCGACGAGCACGGCGCGCTCCGGGCGCTGGGCCAGCACCTCGCAGACGCGCTCGGCGTAGCGGGCGAGCGTGACGTCCCCGACCGGCGTGCGGTCGTCGCCCGACCCGGGCAGGTCGAGCGTCTCGACCGTGTGGCCGAGCGCCCGCAGCGGCTCGGTCACCGGCTGCCAGCACCAGCCGCCGCTGAAGGCGCCGTGGACGAGGACGAAGCGTGCCGTCATGGAGTGTCCGCGTGCACGCGTTAGCCGATGATCGGCGGGGGCGGGGGCGGGGGCGGTGGTGGTGGCGCGGGCGGAGGCGTGGGCGAGGGAGACGGAGGGGGCGTCGGCGTCGGCGAGGGCGGCGGCGGTGGCGGCGGCGGCGCGACGAGCGAGACCTCGATCGACTTGCCGCCCACGACGCTGGGAGCCGACATCTCGTCGAATGCGCCCGGCTCGGCGGTGAGCGCCACGATCAGGCGCGAGGGCTTGCCGCTGACCTGAACCGTCGCGCCATGGGCGGAACGGCGGCCGACCCGCGTCCCCACGTCCCGCTGCCAGACCGCGAACGACGCATTGCCGTCGGCGATCGTCCGGTCGCTCACGACGATGCGCTCGGGGTCGAGCGCCGCGCCCGAGAAGCCGATCGACGTCGTCACTCTTCGCCCCGTCTTGCCGATCGCGATCGTCTCGGCGATCGGCCTGGCCGCCGCCGGCGGCGGGGGCGGCGACGTGGTCGTGACCCGGCTGTCGTCGTCGGTCGGAGTGTCGTCGCCGGGGAGCACGGCGAGCGCCACGCCTGCGGCCACGGCTGCCACGGCGATGCCGCCCGCCAGCGCCCCGAGCACGACGCGCCGAGGCCGGCGCGGCTCGCTGCGCTCCGGCGGGCTCAGCGTGGTCGGCGTCAGCACGGCGGGCGGCATCGACGGCTCGCCGACCGCGTCGGCATCGCCGGCTCGGGCCTCGGTGGGCGGCGCCGGCGGGTGGGGGCGCGTCGTCGGCGCCGGCGCGACCGGCAGCGGCGCGGTGGCAGGGGTCACCTGGGGTGCGGCCGCTCTGGTCGTCGGCGCGGGCGCGCCGTTCGCCTTGCGGCGCTTGCCGGCTCGCGCGTCCCTTCGCCAGCGAGGGCCGAGGATCCCGATCACGATCTCCTCGAGCTCCTCCCAGGCCTCGGCGGCACTCGGCGTCCGTTCCTCGGGAGCCTTGGCGAGCATCCGGTTCAGCCAGGCGTCGAGCCCGTCGTCCAGGTCGGGGTTGATCGATCGGGGCGGCGGGATGGGCTCGCGAATGTGGCGCAGCAGGACCGCCATCGGCGTGTCGGTGTCGTCGAAGGGCAGCCGTCCGAGCAGCAGCTCGTAGGCGATCACGCCGGTCGAGTAGAGGTCCGTCCACGGGCCGATGCCGTGCGCGAGCGCCTGTTCTGGTGCCATGTACGCGGGCGTTCCCATCACGGCGCCGGTCGCCGTCTGCATACGACCGGAGGCCGCCTGGTTGATCGCCTTGGCGATCCCGAAGTCGGCGATCTTGTACGCGCCCTCGCCGGTGACCATCACGTTCTCGGGCTTCAGGTCGCGGTGCACGACGCCGCGGGACTCGGCATGGGCCAACCCGGCGAGAACGCACTCCAGGACGCCGACGATCTGGGCGAGCGTGAGCCGGCCGACGAGCGGGCGCAGCGACCCGCCTTCGACGTACTCCATCGCGATGTACGGCGTCCCGTCGTGCTCGAAGTAGTCATGGACCGTGACGATGTTCGGGTGGCTCAGCGACCCGGCGATGCGCGACTCGCGCACGAACCTCTCTGCGAACGCCGGGTCGGCCGCGAGCACGGCGCCGAGCTCCTTCAGCGCGACGACGCGATCGAGGTCCGTCTGCCGTGCGAGGTAGACGACGCCCATGGCGCCGCGTCCAACCTCCCGGACGATCTCGTACCGTCCGAGCATGCGCTGAGCATCGGCCACGGGCTCGCTCCCCAGTCTCGGAGCTTCGAGTCTAGGCCGCCGTTTCGAGGATCACAACGGCCGAATATCCTCCCCTTTGCTCCGCTGGCAACCGGGCGTACCATCGATTGGGTCGCAGCCGCGACCGAGTCTGTTCTCGGCAGGGAGGGAGGTGATGACGGCGTCCCTGTGCACCCGTGTCCGCCGGTCGGCGAGGCAACGAACGCCCCGGGCTGCAACGGCCGGACGGAGGGCGCTGGCGGCAGCGACCTACGCGCTCCTCGTGCTCGCCGTCGCAGGCGGCGCGTTCGCGACACCTGCGGGCGCTGCGCCGCCCCCCGACATCACGATCGGCTTCGAGAACCTCGGCGAGGGAACCGCGCTCAGCTCCCAGTACAGCGCGAGCGGCGTCGCTTTCTCCGGAGCGGTTGTCGTCGGCCCCAAGTACGCGCACGCCGGCGAACGGGCAGCCGCGGCGCTCGTGCCGAGCGGCTGCGAGCTCACCGTCGCACGGCCGGTCACCATCTCGTTCACGCAACCCCATCGGCGCGTGTCGCTGTACCTCAGCAGCGGAGAGGACGACAACCGCGGCACCGTCACGCTCGCTGCGCGGGACGCCGCCGGGGCGCTCGTCGGCGACCCCGCCACGATCGACGTCCTCGGTGGGCCGGCGAACGCCAGCTTCCAGGTCTCGGCGCCGACCGCGACGATCACGTCCCTCACGCTCGAGTCGAAGACGAACTGCAGGTCGCTGTACTTCGACGACCTCGCGTTCGACGCTCCTGCCGCGACGCTGACGGTGACCGTCAGCGGCAGCGGACGGGTCACGGGCTCCGGCATCGACTGCCCGGGGGACTGCAGCGAGGTCTTCGCGCTCGGCGAGGCCGTCTCGCTGACGGCGACTCCCGCCGGCGGCTTCGCGTTCGGCGGCTGGAGCCAGGACTGCGCCTCGGCCGGGACGTCGCTGACCTGTGCTCTGACGATGGGTGCCGACCGCATGGCGACCGCGACGTTCACGGCGATGCCCGTCAGCCGTAGCCTCGCGGTCAGCGTCAGCGGCGGCGGCAGCGTGACCGGCGCCGGCATCGACTGTCCGCCGGATTGCGCCGAGCAGTTCGCCGCGGGGACGAGGGTCCAGCTCACGGCGGTCGCGCCGTCCGGGACGACTCTGACCGGCTGGGGCGGCGACTGCGCCCCGAGCGGTACCGCACCGACCTGCGTGGTCGTGATGGACCTGAACAGATCCGTCTCGGCCACGTTCGCGCAGCTTCCGGCTGCGACCCGTCTCCTCACCGTCAGCGTGGCCGGCAACGGCAAGGTCACCGCCCCGGGGATCGACTGCCCGTCGGACTGCACCGAGCAGTATCCGGCCGGAACGAGCGTCCAGCTCACGGCCGCGACGACGGGCGGCACGACCTTCGCCGGTTGGGGCGCGGACTGTGCCTCCACCGGCACCGGTGCGAGCTGCTCGCTGAGCATGGACTCCAACAAGTCGGTCTCGGCCACGTTCGCGCAGATCCCGGCCGCCAATCGCCTGCTCACGGTCACGGTGACCGGCAGCGGCAAGGTCACCGGCCCCGGGATCGACTGTCCCTCGGACTGCTCGGAGGAGCATCCGGCGGGCGCGGCGGTGACGCTGAGCGCGGCACCGTCGGCGGGGTCGACCCTCGTGTGGGGTGGCGACTGCGCCCCCGCCGGCACCGGGACGACCTGCGCGTTGACGCTGAGCGAGAACAAGTCGGTGCTCGCAGCGTTCAGCGGCGAGGTCGTGCAGGACGTCGTCGTCGCGAGCTCGCCGTCGATCGGGCCGGTCCAGGACACGCTCGACCCGATCCCGCCGCCCGCCGTGGAGACGGTGGTCATCAACGTCAAGAGCAGCGGCACCGTGACGAGCGCCCCCGTGCGCGAGGTGGCGAGCTCGCAGGGGCTGCGGCGGATCAACTGCGGCGTCGGCGGCTTCGACTGCTACGGCGAGTACAGGCCGGGACAGGCGCTGATCCTCCGCGCCCGGCCGGCGCCCGGCTACAGGTTCCAGCGGTGGTCCGGCGCGTGCACCGGCCAGACGCCGACCTGTCGCGTCGTCGCCAGCAAGGCGCGGACGGTGACGGCGATCTTCGCAGCGCGAGCGGGCAGGGCGGCGGTCGACGCGGCGCTGCGGCGGCCGCGCCTGCGGGTGCGCTGGCGTGGCAGCGTCGGCTCAGGGAACCTCGTCGTCCAGGGCTGGACGAGCGTTCCCGCCCGCATTCGGGTCGACATGCGGAGGCCGGGCGGCGGGCCGCTCGCGACGCTCCGGCTCCCGGTCCAGGGTGCGTTCCGCCAGACGCTGCCGCTGCGTCGCGGGGCGCTGTCGGGAGGCGCGCGGCTGTTCCCCGGCGGCTTCACGGTCGCGCTCACGGGTCGTTCGGGCAAGCTCAGGCTGCCGCTGCAGCTGCAGACGATCGCGATCCCGTCACCGCGCGAAGGCGTCGTCCGGAAGGCGTACGTCAGCGTGAAGCGGGGTGGCGCGGCGGTGCAGCGGCTACCGGCGGGAGCGACTGCGGCCTGGGCGAACTTCCGCTTCGAGTCGCAGCCACTGGTGAGCGGCCCTCTCAGCGTGAGCTGGTACTGGCCCGACGGACGCCTGCTCGGAACGGTTCGCAAGAGCAACCGGCCGGTTGTGTCCAGCTACCTGCGGCTCGCCACGGGCCTACCGAAAGGCTTGTGGCGGGCCGAGCTTCGCGCCCGCGGGCGGGTCGTGCAGCGCCTGGCCGTCCGCGTCGGCTGAGCCGCGCCGAGGCTCAGGCGCCGACGACGAGGCCGGCGAAAGCCACGAAGGCGATGATCGCGCCCGCGCCGCTGGTGACGACGAGGCCTTCCTCGACCCAGCGGGAACGCGCGCCGGCGTGGAGGGCGAGCGGCGGAACAGACACGAGCACCAGCCCGATACCGACGCACAGCGCGATCACGAGGATCGGGTCGGGCGACCTGAGGGTCTGGTCCGCTACGACTGCCGGGCCGGTCCGATCGAGGCCAGAAGGCTGCCTCGTGTCGGCGCGCGGTCGAGCGGGCGCGGGGCTCGGCTGCTGCGCCGACGCCTGCAGCACCTCCGCCCGGCGCTTCTCCGCCGACTTGGGCTTCGGAGTTTCCCGGCGGTCGGGAGGCTTCTGCCCGGCTGCCGGCGGCGGGGGAGGCGGGGCCTCAGGCGCGGGTGACGGCGGGGGTGGCGGCGGCGGCGGTGGCGGTGGCGGCGGAGGAGGGGGCGATGCGGGCGGAGAGGCCTCGACCGGGGTGACGCCGAAGCTCGGCTGAACGACGGGTTCCGCCGTCGGCGAGACGGGCGCAGGCGGCGGCTGCTCGGGCGGGAGCGTGACCACGATCATGGCGGGCGGCTGCGGCGGCGCAACGGGCGGATCGCTCGGCGTCGTCGTGGCGGGCGGGTTGCCCGACTCCACGGGCGGATCGTCGGTTGCTGCCGGGGCCGGCTCGACTGCGGGCGGGTCCTCGATGGCGGAGGCGCTCGCCGGGGGGGAGAGCCACAAGCAGACGACGAACGCGGCGACGAGGCCGTATCCCTCCCGTTTGCTGAGCACTTTCCCTCTCGCCCGTCCCCCGGAGCACGACGTCTTCCTCCGTCGATGCTACGCGCCGGAGCTTGCATCGACAGAAGATCGCCGCAGGCGAAGTCCGCAAAATCCGACAAGTACGAGCGGTGCCGACTGAGCGGCATCGTCGGAGGGGGACCACTGCCGCCGCGACCGTTCGGTGAGCGAGGTCAGCGCTCGCGCGGCTCCCAGCCGAAGCGGCGCCAGGCGATCGCCAGCCCGAGCAGCCCCCAGGCCGCGACCATCGCGAGCGAGCCCGGGTCGCTCCAGAAGCTCTCGTCCGCGAGGTAGATGCCGTTGACGATCTCGAGGTAGTGCTTCAACGGCAGCACGTCCGCGATCGCCTCCAGCCAGTCGGGAAAATCGCGTGTCGGCCCGAACGAGCCGGAGAGGAACGCCATCGGCAGCAGGATCACGTTGACGACCGCGGAAGCTCCCTCATCCGAGCGGATCAGCGCCGCCGCCCCCAGCCCGAGCGCGGCGAACGCGGCCGCGCCGAACAGGACGGCGAGCGCGAGCGACCCGGGCCGGTCGGGAAGCGACGCGTCGAACAGCAGCCGGCCCAACGCGAACAGCGCGATCGTCTGGAGCACGAACGTGACCAGCACCGAGCCCAGCGTTGCCGCCGCGTAGACCGGCGCCGGCAGCGGCGTCGAGCGGATGCGCTTCAGGATGCCGCTCTCCCGCCGGATCACGAGCGAGATCGCCAGCCCGGCGAAGGCCGTGTTCGCGCAGCCGTAGCCGAGCAGGCCGGCGAGCAGCACGTCGCCGGCGGGCAGGTCGTCGATGGTCTCGTCGTAGACGGACCCGAGCAGCGCGTAGAGCAGGAGCGGGAAGACGAAGACGAACACCGCCGACTCGCGGCTCCGCCAGAAGGCGAGCTGCTGGTACCTGAGCTCGTGGACGAGGGTCGTCATTCGCCGCCGTCCTCCACCAGCTCCAGGTACACGTCCTCGAGCGTCGGCCGGCGGACCTCGAGGCCCTCGAGCTCCTCGCCGCGGGCGACCGCCTCGGAGGTCAGCCGCTGGAGCACCGCCGTCGGCTCGTCGGTCTGGACGCTCACCTCCTCACCGTCCCGCCGGTACCGGATCTCCGCCCGGGCGGACGCCTCGATCAGCTCGGCGGGCGTGCCCGCCCGCACGATGCGCCCGGCGACGATCACCGCCACCCGGTCGGCGAGCTGCTGCGCCTCGTCCAGGTAGTGCGTCGTCAGCAGGATCGTCTTGCCGAGGGCGCGCAGCGATCGGATCATCTCCCAGGATGCCCGCCGCGCGGCGGGATCGAAGCCGGTGGTCGGCTCGTCGAGGAAGATCACGTCGGGGTCGCCGACCAGCGCGACGGCGAGGTCGAGGCGGCGCTTCTGGCCGCCCGAGAGCGTTTTCACCCGCGCCTGCCGTTTCTCCACGAGGCCGACGAGCTCGATCACCTCGTCCGGGTCTCGGTGGCGGCGGTAGTAGCCGGCGAACATCCGGACGATCTCGCCCGCCGTCAGCTGCGGCCACAGCTCCGAGCGCTGGAGGACGACGCCGATCCGCTCGCGGAACGCTCGCTCGGCCCGACCGGGATCGTGCCCGAGCACCTGCGCCTCCCCGCCGTCCCGGCCGCGGTAGCCCTCCAGGATCTCGACGGTCGTCGTCTTGCCGGCCCCGTTCGGCCCGAGCAGCCCGAACACCTCGCCTCGCGCCACCTCGAAGCTGACCCCGCGCAGCGCCTCCAGCTCGCCGTAGCGCTTGCGGAGGTCACGCGCGACCACCGCCGCGCCCGAGTCGCCCTGCCCGGGCGCAGCAGCCCGGCTCACGGCGGGTCGCCGAGATCGAGCGCCGCGCAGCCTCCGGGGGCGAACCCGGGATCGCTGCCGGTCAGCGCCAGCGCGATCTCCGAGCAGTCCGGCTGGTGACCGACGATCGCGATCGGCCCGTCGAGGCCGGCGACGGCGTCCCGCAGCGAGTCGACGGTTGCTCCTGGAGCGAGCCGGTCGTCGCTCCGAAGCTCCGCTCCGGTTGTCTCCGCGATCGCCTCCGCCGTCCGATGGGCGCGGAGCAACGGGCTCGAGAGGATCAGCACCGGCGGCTCGTCCGCGCCGGCGAGGGAGTCGGCGAGCGCCGCCGCCTGTGACTCCCCGCGGGGGCTCAGCGGGCGTGACGCGTCCGGCTCGCCCGGATCGGCGTGGGCATGGCGGCAGAGATAGAGGCGCACGGGTGGCGAGCATAGTCGTGGTGTCCGGTCGGGGTGGACGGCTGCAGGGGCCGACTAGAGTGGCCGCGTGCCCGCGCTTCGCTACGTCGTCGCCGACGTCTTCACCGACACGCCCCTGGCGGGCAACCAGCTCGCCGTGTTCACCGATGCGCGCGGCGTCGATGCCGGGCTGATGCAGGCGCTCGCGCTCGAGGTCGGGTACTCCGAGACGGTCTTCGTGCTCCCCGCGGAGCAGGAGGGTCACGCGCGCATTCGCATCTTCACGCCGCGCGCCGAGCTGCGCTTCGCCGGTCATCCGACGCTCGGGAGCGCCTTCGTCCTGGGCGGCCCGCTGCAGCTCGGCATCATCCGGCTGGAGACGGGGAGCGGGATAGTTCCCGTCACGCTCGAGCGGGACGGGTCGGGGGCGATCGTCTTCGGGCGGATGAGCCAACCCGTCCCGACAGTCGAGGCGGCGCCGGAGCCCGAGCGCCTGCTGGCCGCGCTCGGCGTCGAGCGCTCGCTTGCCCCGGTCGAGATCTACGACAACGGCGTCCGGTTCGCGTACGTCGGCCTGCCGGGCGCGGCCCAGCTGACCGCCGTGCAGCCCGACTTCGCCGCTGTCGCGCGCTACGACGTCGACGGCGTCTCGTGCTTCGCGGGCGCCGGCGGCCGCTGGCAGACCCGCATGTTCGGCCCGCGGGTCGGCGTCGACGAGGACCCGGCGACGGGAGCGGCGGCAGGCCCGCTCGCCTGCCACCTGGCGCGGCACGGCCTGATCGGCTGGGGTGAGGAGATCGAGATCTCCCAGGGGGCCGAGATCGGGCGCCCCGCGACGCTGTTCGCCCGCGCGGACGGCGGCGACGGCCTCATCGACGGCGTCGAGGTCGGCGGCTCGGCCGTCGTCGTCGCCCGCGGCGAGTTTCGGGTTCCGTTCTGAAGAACTAGGCGGGGGCCTGCGACGCGCCCGCCTTCTCGAGGGCCGCCCCGATCTGGTCGAGCTGCTCCTCGCTTGCGAGCTGGCCCTCCGGCGAGACCTTGTCGACGAGGTTCGGCAGCACGTCGGCGATCACGCCGGCCGCCTGCTCCTGGCTGATCCCGAGGCGCTCGGCCACCTTGTCGATCTGCTCCTGGCTCACGGCCTGCTGGACGTCGCCGGCCGAGAGCGGCTGGTTCTCACCGCTCGAGACCCACGAGTCGACCTTGTCCTGCATCCCGGCGGACTGGAAGCCCGAGAGCATCTTCGACAGGCCGCCGCCGCCGATGAACTGGCCGACCATCGGTGCGAGCGCGGCCATCATGCCGGCCATGCCGGCGCCACCGCTGCCGCCACCGCCGCCGCCCGTCAGCCCTCCGAGCAGGCCGCCGAGGCCGCCGCCCCCCTGCTGTCCGCCGCCGCCGGTCAGGCCGGCGAGCAGATCGTCGAGTCCGCCGCTCATCCTCTGCTCCTTCCCTCGAGGAGTGATTCAGGTGAGCTGAACCCTAGTGATCGACGGGAGCTCGAGTGCCAGTGCCTGCCAGAACCGCCCGCCGTCCCGCGAGACGTGGAGTCGGTTCTCGGAGGCGAAGAGCACGAGATCGGGGTGCTCCGGGGAGATCGCGACCGCCCGGCCGGGCGGCAGGCCGCCGCCCGCCTCGCGCCAGGTCACGCCGGCGTCGTCGGAGACGACGATCGGCGGGCGCCGGTCTACCACGGCGACGACGCGGGACCCGTGGCGGTCGGCGTCGACGAGGAGCGGCAGCGAGATTCCGGTCTCGGGTCGCTCGTCCGGCTCGTCGTCCGTGAGCTCCACGATCTCCGCGTCGTCGAGGTCGACGACCGCGCGGCCGAGCGCACAGTCCACGATCGCCCTCACCGTTCGCGCTTGCGCGCTGCGAGCATGCGCGCGACGAGCTCGCTCGCTTGACCGGCCGCGGCGGCCGGCGTCTCGCCGTCGCTGCGCGCGGCGACGTAGCCGACCATGAACACGTCGCCCGCGCCCGTGGTGTGGACGCCGGGCACCCGGCCGGCCGCCGGCACGCGGGCCGAGACGCCGCCGGCGAAGACGACGCAGCCGCCGGATCCGAGCGTCAGGACGATCTCGGGCACGCCGAGCCGGGCGGCGTCGTCCTCGTCGAACGTGCCGCCCGTCAGCACGGACGCCTCGTCCTCGGCGAGCTTCAGGACGGTCAGATGGGCGAGCACGGCCGGATCGTAGGCTCCGTCCAGCATGAGCGGCCCGAGCCGCGGCACCCGGACGAGCCCCTGGCCGTCGAGCGAGACCCGGCGGCCGCCCGCCGCGAGCGCCGCCAGCGTCGCCGCGGGGAAGTCGCTTCGGAGGAGCGGCGCGACGTGCGTCCAGCCTGCGTCGGCCGCGACGACGGCGACGTCCTCGGGCGTCCAGGCGTCGCCGATCGCCTCGACGGTCAGCGTCCTCCGCTCCCCGTCGTAAAGGAGCCCGAAGCCGCTCGTCGCCCGCGCGCCCAGGACGGCGACCGGCACCTCGAAACCTGCGACGAGCGGCTCGAAGAGGGCGCTGTCGGCCGCGGCGAACCGCGTCACGATCTGGCCCTCGCGCCCGAGCAGCCGCAGCGCGAGCGCGGCGAACGCGGGGCACCCGCCGGGTCGTGGCGGGCCGTTGTCGACCCGGTCGCGCGCGAAGTTCCCCACGATCGCGATCCGGGACACGCCGGGCAGCCTACTGCGGCCGCGCGGCGCTACGTCTCGGCGCCGCCCGGGTCGAGCGCCGGGCGTTGCAGCGCCGCAGCGAGCGACGCGATCGCGAACGAGACGAGGAAGCTCGGCAGCGTGGCGCCGATGCCCCACGAGGGCGGCTCGAGCCGGGCCACGACGTCGACCCACCAGTCGGGGCCGGTCGGCGAGAGCCACTGGTACAGGGCGAAGCCGGCGAGCCACGCGAGGACGAGGCCCGGCCGCAGGGGCGGGGAGGCGAGGACCTTCGCGCCCTCGTAGCGGCGTCCCGCGGCGAGCCAGTCGGCCAGCAGCACCGCGAACAGCGGCACGAAGAAGGAGCCGAGCAGATAGAGGAACGGCTCGAAGCTGCCGAGCCCGAGCACGAGCGCTCCGAGCGTCCCCAGGCCCGTCGTCAGCGTCACCAGGAGGCGCAGCGGCGCCTGCGGGAGGAGGTTCTGGACGGAGACGGCGGCGGAGTACGCGTTGGCGAACGCCTCGTCGGTCTCGCCGACGGTCAGCGCGACGAGCGCGAGCAGCGCGACGGCGCCCCCGGTCGCCACCGCCGCCGGCAGCGCCGTCGGGTCGGCGAGGTCGCGGGAGAGGACCACGACCGCCCCGAGCGCGAGGAGCCAGGCGTCCGGCACGAGGTAGCCGATGCCGCTGCCCCAGAACGCGCTCCGTGCGTCGCGCGAGAAGCGCGTGTAGTCGCCGGCGAGCGGGACCCAGGAGACCGTCACCGCGACGACGAGGTCGATTCCCTGCCACGTCGACAGCCCGCCCTCGCCCGGGCGGTGCCAGATCGCGGCGAGGTCGGCGCCGTCGAGCGCCCACCAGGTCAGGTACGCGAGCGCGAGCGGCAGCGCCCAGACCGCGATCCGCCTGATCACCCGCCGGACGACCCCGACCGGCCCGAGCAGTCCGAGCGCCAGCGCGAGCGCCCCGAAGACGAGCGTCCAGAGCCACGTCCCGCGGAAGCCGAAGAGCTCCTCGGAGAGCGCGCCGGCGGCGGTCGCGATCACGAGCAGCTCGAACGTCGTCCAGCCGAGCGTCTGGACGACGTTCAGCGCGGTCGGCAGGTAGGAGCCGCGGCGACCGAGCGGCGCCCGCATCAACGCCATCGCCGGGACGCGGGCCTGGGCGCCGATCGCCGCCGCCACGCCCAGCATCAGGTTCCCGATCAGGCAGCCGACGGCGATCGCGACCAGCGCGCTCGGCAGCGAGAGCGCCGGCACCAGCACTGCGCCGGCCACGACGACGAGCAGCGAGACCCCCAGGTTGCCCCAGAGGAGGCCGGTGTCGAGCGCTCCCAGCACGCGCAAGCGGTCCGGCACCGGCTCGATGCCCCAGGTCGGCGTCTCGCGGTCTTCGATCACTGGGGCGGCCGTCGCCGGTCGGGCCGTCGCTCAGCCGGCGAGCAGCCGCCGCAGCACGTAGCGGAGGATGCCGCCGTGGCGCAGGTACTCGCGCTCGCGGGGCGTGTCGAGGCGGAGCGTCGCCCTGAACTGCACGCCGTCCGCGAGGACGGTCACCTCGCGCGCCTCGGCGTTGTCGACGCCGAGGATCGAAAACTCCTCCCGGCCGGTCAGGCCGAGCGTCTCGCGGCTCTCGCCGGCCGCGTACTGCAGCGGCAGGATCCCCATCATCAGCAGGTTCGAGCGGTGGATCCGCTCGTAGCTCACGGCGATCACCGCCCGGACGCCGAGCAGGTTCGGCCCCTTCGCGGCCCAGTCGCGCGACGAGCCGGAGCCGTACTCCTTGCCGGCGAGGACGACCAGTGGCACGCCCTCGGCGAGGTACCGCTGCGACGCGTCGAACACCGTCATCTCCTCGCCCGAAGGAAGATGCGCCGTCCAGGTGCCCTCCGAGCCGGGCGCCAGCAGGTTCCGGAGCCGGACGTTCGCGAAGGTGCCGCGCACCATCACCTCGTGGTTGCCGCGCCGCGACCCGTACGAGTTGAAGTCCTTCCGCTCGACGCCGTGGCCGGTCAGGTAGCCGCCTGCGGGCGAGTCCGGCTTGATCGAGCCGGCGGGCGAGATGTGGTCGGTCGTGACCGAGTCGCCGACGCTGACGAGGCAGCGGGCCCCGACGACGTCCTCGACCACGCCCGGCTCGCGCGCCATGCCTTCGAAGTAGGGCGGCAGGCGGACGTAGGTCGACTGCGGGTCCCAGGCGAACAGGTCGCCCTCGGGCAACGGCAGCTCGCGCCAGGCGGGATCGCCGGTGTAGACGTCGGCGTAGGTGCTCCGGAACATCTCCTCGCCGACGGCTGCTTCGATCGTCGCCTGCACCTCCGCCGGCGAGGGCCAGAGGTCGGCGAGGTACACGTCCTCGCCGTCGGCTCCCTGGCCGATCGGCTCGGTGGTGAGGTCGATGTCCATCCGCCCGGCGAGCGCGTACGCGACGACGAGCGGCGGCGACGCGAGGTAGTTGGCCTTCACCTCCGGGTGGATGCGCGCCTCGAAGTTCCGGTTGCCCGAGAGCACCGAGCACGCGACGAGATCGCCGTCTGCGATCCCGGCGGAGATCGGCTCGGGCAGCGGGCCGGAGTTGCCGATGCAGGTCGTGCAGCCGTAGCCGACGGTGTGGAAGCCGAGCTCTTCGAGGTACGGCGTGAGCCCGGCCTTCGCGTAGTACTCCGTGACGACCTTCGACCCCGGCGCGAGGCTCGACTTGACCCACGGCTTGCGCCGGAGCCCGTGCTCGACGGCCTTCTTCGCGAACAGGCCGGCGCCGATCATCACCGCCGGGTTCGACGTGTTGGTGCACGACGTGATGGCGGCGATCACGACGGAGCCGTGATCGAGCGTGAACTCCTCTCCTTCGAGCTCGCAGCGCACGCCCGTGCGCTCGGCGACGGAGACCTGGGAGACGGGGACCTGCGCGCTGCCGGCGGGCTCCCTGGCGCCGGGCCGGGACATGGCCGGCGGGTCGCTCGCGGGAAAGGACTCCGCGACCGCCTCGTCCTCCGCGTTCCCGTAGTCGACGCCGAAGGTCGGCAGCGCCTCGAGGAACGACCCCTTCGCCGCGGCCAGCGAGATCCGGTCCTGCGGCCGCCGCGGGCCCGCCAGCGAGGGCTCGACCGTCGACAGGTCGAGGTGCACGACCTGGGAGTACGTCGGCTCGTCGTCGGGGTCGTGGAAGAGGCCCTGCTCCCGGCAGTACGCCTCGACGAGGGCCAGCCGGTCGGGGCTGCGCCCGGTCAAGCGCAGGTAGCGAAGGGTCTCGTCGTCGACCGGGAAGAAGCCGCACGTCGCGCCGTACTCCGGCGACATGTTCCCGATCGTCGCACGGTCGGCGAGCGGCAGCCCGTCCAGGCCGTGGCCGAAGTACTCAACGAACTTCCCCACGACGCCGGTCTCGCGCAGGATCTGCGTCACCGTCAGCACGAGGTCGGTGGCCGTCGCGCCCTCCGGCAGCGCTCCCGAGAGCTTGAAGCCGACGACCTGCGGGACGAGCATCGAGATCGCCTCGCCCAGCATCGCCGCTTCGGCCTCGATGCCGCCGACGCCCCACCCCAGCACGCCCAGGCCGTTGACCATCGTCGTGTGCGAGTCGGTGCCGACGAGCGTGTCGGGGAACGCGCGACCGTCGCGCTCCTCGACGACGCGGGCGAGGAACTCGAGGTTGACCTGGTGGACGATCCCGGTGTTGGGCGGGACGACCTGGAAGTTGTCGAACGCGCTCTGACCCCAGCGGAGGAAGGCGTAGCGCTCGCGGTTGCGCTGGAACTCGAGCTCGGCGTTGCGGACGATCGCGAGCCTCGTCGCGTAGTCGTCGACCTGCACCGAGTGGTCGATCACGAGCTCTGCGGGGAGCTGCGGGTTGATGCGGGCCGGGTCGCCGCCGAGGTCGCGCATCGCGTCCCGCATGGCAGCGAGGTCGACGATCGCCGGCACGCCCGTGAAGTCCTGGAGCAGGACCCGGGCGGGCGTGAAGGAGATCTCGCGCGCCGGTTCCGCAGCGGCGGCCCAGCCGGCGACCGCCTCGACGTCCTGGGCGGTCACGGTGGCGCCGTCCTCGAGCCGGAGGACGTTCTCCAGCAGGATCCGCAGCGTGTACGGGAGGCGGAAGACGTCCCACCGCGGCTGGAGCGCGTCGAGCCGGAAGATCTCGACCTCGCGACCGCCGACGCGGAGCGCCGACCGCGCGCCGAACGTGTCGGGGTGGCCCACGACTCGATTGAATCAGAACGAGCGCATGCTTCCCCCGGCCAAGTGACGATCAGTCACAAGGTGCCGCCGCGGGCGGCGACACGTTGCCCCAGCGCCGGACGCGTGCGGGGTCGAGATCCAGCTCGGCTGCGATCGCGGAAGCCGGTCGAGCCACGACCGCCCCTCGTCGCCGAGCTCGCGGGCAACGAGCCCCCGGAAGCCGCGCTCCACGACCTCGGCCACGGCTCAGTCGACGTCGTGCTCGAGGTACCAGGAGGCGGCCCGCCCGTAGCCGCGGAGATCCGCCGACTCGAGCGCGATCGCGCCCATCGTCCGGAACCCGTCGCGCTCCTCGCCTCCGCTCCAGAGCGCCAGGGCGAGGAAGAAGCGCAGCCCGGCATGGTCGGGATACTCCGCGACGGCGCTTCGTAGAACGTCGATCGCCTCGCGATGCCGGCGGACGTTGCGCAGGGAGCTGCCGAGCCCGAGCAGCGCCTGCTGGCGTGGCCCGTCGGGCAGGCCGAGCGCGAGCGCGTCCTCGTAGCTCGGGATCGCCTCTGCCTCGCGGCCGGCGCGGTCGTGTGCGAACGCCTCCTCGAGCCTCGCCCGGGCGCTGTCCCTCACGCGGGCCGCTCCTGCCTCACGTCCGGCGCAGCTTCTCGATGCCGCGCTCCGTGAGGCTCGGCGCGCCGGGATCGAAGTGCCGGCGGACCGCCTCTGCGTACGGCTGCGCGACCCGGGCCGCGTACGCCCCGAAGCCCTCGTCTCGCAGCGGCCGCAGGTCCTCGGTGTAGGGATCGAGGACGTGCTGCCGGCCGACGTGACGGGCGGAGTTGAAGAACGCGAGCCCGATGCCCGCCGACACCTCGAGGAGCGGGCGCCGCTCGCGCCGAGCCGTCTCGACGAGGCCCGCGTAGATCGCCTGCAGCTCGGCGGGAGACGGCAGGCCGGACGCGTCGCGGCGCATGTCGTCGAGCGAGCGGCGCAGCGCGGTCAGCTCCAGCGGCGGGATGTCGATCAGCCTGGCCGCCGTCCCCGACGTTCTCTCGAGCGCCGCCAGCAGGTCGTCGATCGTGCCGAGCTCGGCATCGGCGTCGAGGGCGCCGGCGGCCTTCAGCTCGGTTGCGAGCGCGTCGAGGTACGTGCGGGAGCCTCGCATCACGTCTGCCGCAGCTGCGAGAAGCCACAGCGGCGAGAAGCCGAACGCGAGGATCGAGCTCAGCTCGACGACGTTGCCGGCCCCCTTGCGGACGGCCAACCTGCCCGGGTCGGGCTCGTACTCGTCCGTCGGCGGCTCGGCCGGGCTGACGCCGCCGACCAGCTCGATCGAGACTCGCAGCAGGTTCTTCGCCGTCGCCTCGTAGAGCCTCGACCGCCGCACGAAGCGGGGCAGCACGAGGGTCGCGGTCTCGTGCAGCGCTCCGCCGAGCGAGGCGGCGAGCGCGCGGAACACGCGCTCGGGGATCGAGGCGAGGAATGAGATCGGCCGGCGCATCGCTAGCATCATGCCCATGGCCACCGAGACGCTCCGTGCGCTGCTCGAGCGGGCGTTTCCCGACGCGCTCGAGATCGGCGTCGAGGACCGCACGGGCGGTGGCGACCACTTCCAGGTGTCCGTGACCAGCCCGTCGTTCAACGACTTGCCGCTGCTCGAGCAGCACCAGCAGGTGAACGCGGCGCTGGCCGACCGCCTGGCCGACGGCACGATCCACGAGCTTCGAATCCGCACCAGGGGGACGCAATGACCACGCTGCGCGAGCAGATCCAGGACATCATCGAGACCGAGCCCGTCGCGCTGTTCATGAAGGGCACGCCGGAGCTGGTTATGTGCGGCAACTCCGACCGCGCGCTGAGGGCGCTCCGCGCCGCCGGCGCGCCGGTCACCGCGGTCGACATCCTGCCCGACCCGCAGATCCGGCAGGAGCTCTCGGCGGTCTCCGGCTGGCCGACGATCCCGCAGGTCTTCGTGAAGGGCGAGCTGATCGGCGGCGCCGACATCTGCGAGGAGCTCCAGGCGTCCGGCGAGCTGGAGCGGAAGCTCGACGAGGCGCTCGGCGCCGGGCGCGCACAGGAGATCAGGACGCTGGCCCTCGCCGTCTGACGCGGCCGGGTCGGCCGCTTAATCCGGCCGCAACGCCACCTGAACGGCTCCTAACCCGTGGTTCACGGCGACGCCGTTACAACGGGTGGACATGACGCGAGTCTCTCCGACCCAGGTCGCCGCGCTGGCCGTCGTCGGCCTGCTCGGCGGCGGCGCCGCGCTGCTCGGCGCGGCGGTGTTCGGGGCGTTCGACGGCCGCACGACCACGGTTCTCCAGACAGAGCCGGTGTCGGCCGCGATCCCGGCCGCCTCGGGGGGCGGGCTCAGCGTCAACGAGATCTACCGGCGCAGCGCTCCCGGCGTCGTCCAGATCAACACCCGCTCCGACTCCTCGTCCGGCGACGCGCTCGGCCAGTTCGGCGGCCCGCCGCAGCAGGCGCTCGGGTCCGGGTTCGTGATCGACCGGAACGGCCACATCGTCACGAACTACCACGTGATCGACGGCGCCGACGAGATCGACGTCAGCTTCTCGAACCGGGACACCCTCCAGGCGACCATCGTCGGCAGCGACCCGTCGACGGACCTCGCAGTCCTGAAGGTCGACGCCGGCTCGCGTGCGCTGACCCCGCTGCCGCTGGCCGACTCCGACCGCGTCCAGGTCGGCGACGAGGTCGTCGCGATCGGCAACCCGTTCGGGCTCGAGCGCACGGCCACCGCCGGCATCGTGAGCGCGCTCCAGCGCGCCGTGACGGCACCGAACGGCTACTCGATCGACCACGTCATCCAGACGGACGCCCCGATCAACCAGGGCAACTCCGGCGGCCCGCTGCTGAACACGCGCGGCGAGGTGATCGGCGTCAACTCACAGATCGAGACCCGGTCGGGCGGCAATGTCGGCATCGGTTTCGCGGTTCCCTCGAACACGGTCAAGAACGTCGTTGCCCAGATCCTCCAGAACGGCCAGGTCGATCGCGCCTACCTCGGCATCTACGCACGGGCCGTCGAGCCCGAGCTCGCGCGCCTCTTCCGGCTGCCGGTCGACGCCGGCCTGTTGCTCGAGTCGGTCGAAGACGGCAGCGCCGCGGACAGGGCCGGTCTCGAGGGCGGCACGGAGCAGGTCGTCGTGTCGGGTGAGAGCTACCGGCTCGGGGGCGATCTGATCGTCGCTGCGGACGGCGAGCGCGTGGCCTCCGTCGAGGCGCTCCGCGACGTCCTCGCAGCCCGAAAGCCGGGCGACACGATCGAGCTGCAGGTCTACCGCGACGGCAAGAAGCGCACCGTCACGGTCGAGCTCGGGCGGCTGCCCACCTCTCCCCAGGGCTGAGCCGCCCACGGGCCCACGTCCCCCGGGTCCGCCAGCACGCCGGGTCTCGACCACCTGCCCGAGGCCCGGCGTGCTCTGTTCAGACGGCGATCTGCTCGTCGAGGCCGTGTGTCGCGAGCTCGGCGTCCGTCAGCCGGTAGCCGCGGTCGAGCAGCGCGCGCTTCGTGTCGAGGGGCCAGACGAGGCCCGAGCGGAAGCTCGGATCGAGCTGCGTGTCCCCGGGATCGCCGCGGACGATGATCGTCGGCAGCACGCGGTTGTGGCGGAACGGGAACTGCGCGGCGGCAAAGCGCGCGTCGATCTCGGCGACGGCCCTCGCCCTCCGGCCGGGGAGGGCGTGGCGCCGGGCGATCCGCGCGGCGTCCCGCCGGAGCGCCTCGAGCTCGCGCACCGACGCGTCCTTCTCGGCGGCCGTTCGCTCCTCGAGCGCGGTGTTCCGCGCGATCGTGATCCGCATCAGGCGCACGATCATCTCCGGCAGGTGCGCCGGCTCGCCTCGTGCCTGCCGCTGCTCGGCCTCCACGAGCTCGCCGATCAGCGCTCGCACGGGCGGCACCGCGCGGAACCGCTCGAGGCGCCGGCGCAAGCGGGCGAGGTTGTCGGCGCTCGGGCGGGGGTGGCGGGAGACGTAGCGAAACCCGACGATCCGCTCGACCTGAGGGTTGTCGTACGCGTGGCCGAGCGGGAAGTTGCGGATCCAGCCGCCGTCGGTGCCGATCGCGTCGCCGACGCGGAGCGGCAGCACGAGCGCGCTGATCGCGGCCGACGCGAGCACCGCGACGCTCATCACCTCCGGTGGGTCGGCGTGGGACGAGTAGGTTCGCTCGAAGGCATGGGGGGCGCCGTCCTCGAGCGTCTCGGAGACGTCGGTCACGCACACGATCAGCTCGACGGGGCACGTCGCGAGCTCCTCCGCCAGCCGGTCGGCCGGCTCGAGCCGCTCGGCGATCGTGTCCGGCAGCGCGTAGTCGTGGAGGCCCGTCAGGGGCGTCTGCCAGAGCCGGTGCGGCCGGAAGGTCTCGTGCGGCTCGAGCGCCAGCAGGAACTCCTCCAGCTGGTCGAGGCGGTCGAGCGCCGCCATCACTCCCGCGAGCGCCCCGGCCGACGTCCCGTAGATCCAGCCCACGCGCTGCCAGAGCGGGCTCTCGCGGAGCCGCTTCAGGAACCCGAGCTCCAGCAGCATGGCGTTCATGCCGCCTCCCGACATGACCAGGGCGACGTTCCGGTCACTCCTCATGTACACATTGTGCTCGCGTGGAGCGGATACACCCGGAGCGAGGAGGCCTCGCCGTGGAGGCCGAGCAGCTCCTCGAGGACGAGGAGCTCTGGACCGACGACGCCGTCGAGGACCACAGTGGCTGGTTCTGCGTCCGCACGAACCCGTTCCCGTGTCCCGCCGCGGGGTGCAGCTTCGTCGCCGACTACATGACCGCCGCGCACCTGATCCTCGTCTGGGAGGAGCGCGACGACCCCAACCTGCTCTGGCACGCTCAGCGTGCAAAGGAGGTCGGCCGGAACCCGCGCATCGTCGCCTACGAGGACGCCTTCGGCCCGAGCGCGTCGTACTACGCCTGGGAGGCTGCCGGACGACCCGTCCACGGGGTGCGCGGCAAGAGCTGAGGCCGACACCTTCGTACTGCTGACGCTGGTGTCGTAGACACCACTAAACAACAGTCGGAGGTGTTGACAGGGCAGAGGCCCGCGGCTAGCGTCGTCGCCGTGGCTGCCTCGCCGATCCCCCACCCCGGAGGTCGGGCGCCGGCGCCGGCGCCGCTCGACCTGATCCAGGACTTCGTCAACACCGAGATCCCGGAGTGGCATCGAGACGACCTCGGCACGCCCGGGGAGCTCGCCGGGTGGCTGGCCGCACGTGGCCTGCTCGACGGGGGAGCGCTCGTGTCGGCGGACGAGTTCCTCCGTGCCCGCGACCTGCGCGCCGCCCTCCGCGAGCTCCTGTACCGGAACACCGAGGCGGGCCCGCTGACCGAGGCGGCGGGCGCGGGGGTCGACGGGGCGCTCGGCGCGGTTCCGCTGGTCGCCTGCGTCACCGCCGACGGCTCGATCGGGGTGCGCGCGGCCGGGGTGGGTGTCGACCGCGCTCTGGGCGAGCTGCTCGCGATCGTGGTCGCCTCCGCGCGCGACGGTAGCTGGTCGAGGCTCAAGGCGTGTGCCAAGGACAGCTGTCGCTGGGCGTTCTTCGACCAGTCGCGGAACCGCACCTCGAGCTGGTGCTCGATGTCGATCTGCGGCAATCGGGTCAAGACCAGCCTGTATCGCCGGCGCAGGACCGGCCAGGGCGGCGCGTGATGCGCTCGGCTGCCTACGTGCTCGGGCTGGCGTGGCGGCGCGTGACCAGGCCGGGCAGCGGCGCGCTGCTGTCGGCCGCCGGGATCGCCGTCGGAGCGGCGCTCCTGGCAGGTGTGTACGCGGGCACGACGGTGGCGAAGGACCGAAGCGTCGCGCAGGGCGTCGATCGGCTGCCGGCAAGCGGTCGCTCGGTGCGCGCGGTCTGGTTCGGCGTCCCCGCCGGGGACGCCGAGGCGCAGGGAGCGCTGGACGAGACGGTGCGCGGCGCGTTCGAGCGGACCGGCCTCGGCGAGCCGGCGCCGCTCGTCCTGTTCCGCGAGAGCACGATCGCCGGTCACTTCGTCGGCCTCGCCGCCGTCGACGGCCTGGCACCCCATGTGCTCCTGCGCTCGGGGAGGCTGCCGCGTGCGTGCACGGCGGAGCGCTGCGAGGTCCTGCGGCTGCGTGGAGCGGGCGCGATCCCGAACGTGGACGGCCTGAGGCTGGTCCAGGTCGGCACGGCCATCCTTCGCTCGCAGCAGCTCTTCGGCGACTTCCTGGCTCCCACCGACAACGCGCTCGCGGACGCCCAGCTCGCGCCCGCGCTGCGGCGCGCTGCCGCCTACCACCGGCCGCCGCCCGCGCCGCTCCTGGTCGCCGAGGGCGTGGCCGGCCTCGCCTCCTCACACGTGCTCGACCGCTCATACCGCAGCTATTCCTGGGTCTGGCCGCTCGGGGGCGGCGTGCCGCGGGGCTGGGAGATCCGCGATCTCGTCGACGACGTCGATCGCGCGAGGGCCTCTCTGAGCGCGGCGTCCTCGTCGTTCGCCGTGACCGCGCCGCAGGAGGAGCTGCTTGCCGCCGCGGGCGCGGCGACCGTCGCGGGCCGGCGCCTTCTGCTCGTCGGCGGCGAAGCAGCGGCGCTGCTGCTGGCGTTCGCGGTGCTGGTCGGCGGGTCGATGCGCCGCGACCTGGACGCGGCTCGCCGCCGCTTGACGTGGTACGGAGCGCGGCGCTGGCAGCTGCGGCTGCTCGCCCTGGTCGAGAGCGGCCTGATCGCGGTGCTCGGGACGGTTGCGGGCTTCGCCCTCGGGGTGGTCGCGGGCGCCGCGATCGCGGGCATCGCCGGTGCGCCGGCGGGCGCGGTCCTGCGCGAGAGCGTCCTGTCCGCCGGCGGCGTGCTGCTGGCGTGCCTGGTCGCGCTCGTGGCGGCGCTCGTCGTCGCCATGACCGTCTCGACTCGTCCGAGCCGGCACGGGCGCTTCGGCTGGCTGGACGGGGTGGCCCTCGCGGCCGTGGTCGTCGCGGCGGCGCTGCTCGCGGGCGGAGCGGCTGACGAGGATCGGCTCACCGAGGACGACGGGTCGGCGATCGGACTGCTGCTCGTCCCGGGCCTGGTCGCGTTCGCGGCGGCTGTGGCGGCGGCCCGGCTCTTCGGGCCCGTCACGCGGCTGCTGGCTCGTGTCCCGCAGAGCGGCATCGCCGTTCGGCTCGCGGCCGTCTCGCTCGGCCGTGGTCGAGGAGTGGGAACGATCGCCGTCGCGTTCCTCGTGCTGGCCTTCGCGCTCGGGCTCCTCGCCGACGGGTACCGCTCGACGCTCGCCCGGGCCGAGGTGGAGCAGGCGGCGTTCCGCGTGCCCCTCGACGTGCTCGTCCGCGAGGATCTGACCCGGCTCGTGCCCGTCTTCGACGCCGCGAGCCCGGAGCGGTTCGCGCGGCTCGCCCCCGGCGTTCGCGCGGTGCCGGTGGTCCGTCTGTCGGCGAGCGCCGGGCGCGCCGATCGCGTCTCCGGAGTCACGGTGCTCGGCCTGCCGGCATCGGAGCTCCCGTCGCTGACGCTGTGGCGCGACGACTGGGCGTCGACGTCGCGGGCCGAGCTGTCCAAGCTGCTCGAGTCGCCGGCCGAACGGGCGCTCGCCGGCATCGCGGTACCGCGCGCGGCCACGTCGGTCGCGCTGCCCGCGAGCCGCACGCTGCTCGCGGTGCGCGCGGTCGTCGAGGATCCCGCCGGGCGGTTCGTGCTGCTCGAGCTCGAGCGACGAGGCGGAGCTCTGCGCGCGCCGGTGCCGCCGGCACTGCACGGCGGCCGGATCGTCGCCTTCGAGCTCGTGCCACCGCGCTTGATCGAGCGCGGAGCGGACGCCGGCCATGCGCTCAGCGGCACGCTCCGACTCGGGACGCCCGCGTTTCCCGGCGCCGGCGACTCCGCCGGCTTCCGGGGCTGGCGCGGCTCGGGTGGGGCGGCGGTTCGGATGGACGGAGCCGACCTCGTCGTGTCGTACGTCGTCACCCCGCAGCGCGATGCCCGCGTGCGGGCGGCCCAGGTGACCGACGGCTCGCCGCCGGCCGTCCTGGCGACTCCGCGGTTGGCGTCGCTCGCCGGCGGCGTCGGCGGGCTGCTTCCGCTTCGCGTCGGGGGCGCGACGATCCCCGTGCGCGTCGCGGCGGTCGTCGACCGTTTCCCCGGCGCCACGGGCGACGTGCTGGTCGGCGACGACGCGGCGCTGGCAACTGCCGTCAACGCGGAGGCACCGGGGGTCGCGCGCCCCAACGAGGCGTGGCTGGACGTGCCGCCTGCGGCCGTTCCAGCCGTGGAGCGTGCGCTGGCGAAACCGCCGTTTCGGGCGCTCGAGTCGATCTCGCGGCGCGCGCTCGAGTCGGACGCGCGGCGGGACCCGCTTGCGCACGGGACGTTGCTGGCCCTGCTCGCGGGAGCGGCGATCGCGTTCGTGCTGGCCGTTGCGGCGCTCTTGCTCACGGTTCGCGCGGACGTGCGTGACGATCGCGGTGAGCTCCACGACCTCGAGGCGCAGGGGGCGCGACCGTCGTTGCTCCGTCGGGTCGTACGCGCCCGCGCGCTCGTCGTCAGCGTCGCGAGCCTCGTCGCGGGGCTGGCGACCGGTGCATTGCTGGCGGCGCTCGTCACGCGGATGGTCACGGTTACGGCTCGCGCCGGCGTGGCGGAGCCGCCGCTCGCGACCAGCGTCGACCTCTGGGTGATCGCCCTCGGCTGCGCTCTCTTCGCGCTGTTCGGCGGCCTGCTCGTCGCGACCGCGACGCGGAAGGCGTTCGGCGAGCACGACCGCCCCCTCCGGGCACCGGAGGCAACATGACCCGCGTCGTCGACGTGCGCGATCTCTTCCGCGTGTATCCCGGCCCGCAGGGCGGCGTGGCGGCGTTGCAGGGGTTGACGCTCACGGTCGAGGAGGGCGAGCTCTGCGTCGTGCTCGGGCCGAGCGGTTCCGGCAAGTCGACGCTCCTGCGCGTGATCGCGGGCTTCGAGCGACCCTCGGCGGGCTCGGCTCACGTCGCCGGCGTCGACGTCGGAGCGCTGGCCGGCCGGCGCCTCGCTTCGTTCAGGGCGGCCGCGATCGGATACGCCGATCAGCACTACTGGCGTGCGCTCGCCGGCGAGCTGACCGCCGAGGAGCTCGTCGCCGTGCCGCTCGGCCTTGCCGGGCAGGAGCAGCGAGAGCGGCGCGCGCGGGCGCGCAGCCTGCTGGAGCGCGTCGGCTTGCTCGACCGCGCCACCGCGTATCCGGGCGAGCTCTCCGGAGGTGAGCAACAGCGGGTTGCGCTCTGCGCCGCGCTGGCCGGCAGCCCGCGCCTGCTCGTCGCCGACGAGCCGACCGGGGAGCTGGACGCGCAGAACGCCGACGGCGTCTACCGGCTTCTCGTCGAGCTCGTCCGGGAGCTGCGCGCGACGGCGCTCGTGGTGAGCCACGACCCGCGGTCGGAGGCGATCGCCGATCGCCTCGTCCACATTCGCGACGGGCGCGTCAGCGAGGAACGCCGCGCGGAGCGCGAGACGATCGTCGTCGGCCGCGGCGGCTGGCTGCGGATCCCGGAGGACAAGCTGCTCGCGGCCCGGATCGGCGAGCGGGCGGTCGTGGAGCTGGGATCCGACGGCGTCGTCCTCCGTCCCGCCGAGCCGACCGCCGCCATCTCCGCCCCCGCCGGCGAAGCGCTCACCGGCCGGGACGGGATGGCGGTCGAGGCCCGGCAGCTCACGCGCCGGTTCGGCTCCGAGACGGCGCTCGACCGCCTCGACGCGACCTTCGGCCCAGGGCGGCTCACCGTCGTGACGGGGCCTTCCGGGTCCGGCAAGTCGACGCTCATGCACCTTCTGGCGGGGCTGGACGTCCCGGACGAGGGCCACGTCCTCGTCGACGGCGTCGACCTCGGGGTCATGACACGCGAGGAGCGCGCGGCCTTCCGTGCCAGGTCGATCGCGTTCGTCGACCAGGCGCCGGCTCTCTGCGGGTTCCTGACGTCGCGCGAGAACGTGGCCATCGGCCTCGCGGTGAGAGGGCTCGATCCGGCCGACCCGGAAACCGTCGACAGCGCCCTCGCGGCCGTAGGCCTGGCCGACCAGGCCGATCGGGAGATCGATCGGCTTTCGGCGGGTCAGCGCGAGCGGGTGGCGCTGGCACGGGCACTCGCCGTGCGTCCCGCCGTCCTGCTCGCGGACGAGCCGACGGCGCGGCTCGACGCCGCCACGACGCTGATGCTCGGCAGGCTGCTGGCCGCGATCGCGACCGACTACGGGACGACCGTCGTCTGCGCCACCCACGACCCCCTGCTCGCCGGTCTGGCCCACGAGCAGCTGCGGCTAGGATCGAGCTGATGGCGATCAGGACCGAGACCATCGAGGTCAGCGGTATCCGCTGCGAGCGCTGCGTGGGACGCCTCGCCGCCGCCCTCCGCGCGCAGACGGGCCTGGAGTCCGCAAACGCCGACCTGATGGGCCGGGTGCGGCTCAGCTGGGACGACGAGCGCACGTCACGCGCGACGCTCGTCGATGCGATGGGGAAGGCGGGGTTTCACGAGGTCGTCGCGGTCTGATCCGGGCCCCACGCACGGGGAATAGCGGCCCGGTCCCGCTCGTTGCAGCCCTTCGGAAGACGTTGCTACGGTAGCCCGGTGGGCGACGCCGAGCCGGAGACCGAGGGCCGCCGGATCGCGTCGGAGGCACGTGATCGGGTGCGCTTCGAAGAGGAGGCGCTCGAGTTCGCCGACCAGGTGTACCGGGTCGCTCGACGACTGGTGGGCTCGCGTGAAGAAGCTGAGGATCTGGTACAGGAGACCTACGCGAGGGCATTCCGGAGCTGGCGCTCGTTCACACCGGGTACCAATCTTCGCGCCTGGCTGCTTCGCATCCTCACCAACCTCAACCTCGACCGCGGGCGCCGTGTCCAGCGCTCGCCCGACTTCCAGCCGTTGGAGGAAGGCGACTACTACCTGGCGAACAAGCTCGCGGAGGCAGCCGGAGAGCAGGTGCTCGACCAGGACCGTGTCGTCGAGCGGTTGTCTCAGGATTCGATCGTGACCGCGCTGTCGGCACTGTCGCACGACTTCAGGGACGTGGTGGTTCTGGTGGACATCGGCGAGTTCAGCTACGCGGACGCGGCGCAGATCCTCGACATACCCATCGGGACGGTGATGTCGCGCCTGCACCGGGGCCGCCGGCAGCTGAAGCAACGTCTCGCCGAGGAGGCTGCGTGAGCGTCCAACCGAAGGTTGGCCCATGAGCGACGATTGCGAGAAATGCGAGGAGCTGCTCCAGGGGTACCTCGATCGTGAGCTGAGCGAGGATGAGCAGCTCACCGCGCAGTCTCACCTCGACCAGTGCGACTACTGCAGTCGCCGCTACCGGTTCGAGGAGAACCTGCGCATGTACGTTCGCGTGACCGCGAGCGAGCGGATGCCGCCCGGCTTGCTGGAGAAGCTCGCCCAGCTGCGCCAGATCTAGACCGTATGGAGTGCCCGGCGCCTCACTCGTAAGTTGGCGCGGGTTGCCGTCGGGATAGGCCCGGCGGTAGAGCCGCAATTACGGGAGGCGCCGGCATGAGCGAAGGTAGCTGGGTCGGATTGGACGTGCACGCCCGCACGACGCTGGCGGGCGTGCTCGATGCGGCGAGCGGCGAGCTGCGCGTGCAGCGAGTGTCGCCGCGAAGCGAGGAGGCGGTCGCGTGGCTTCAGAGCCTGCCGCAGCCCGTGCGCGTGGCCTACGAGGCAGGACCAACCGGGTACGGTCTCGCGCGCGCCTGCGCGCAGGCCGCGATCGCCTGCACGGTGGCGGCACCCTCGAAGATCCCGCGTGCGCCGGGAGACCGAGTCAAGACCGACCGCCGCGACGCCGAGCGTCTCGCGCGGCTGCTGCGCCTGGGCGAGCTCGTCGCGGTGCGGGTACCGACTCCCGACGAGGAGGCTGCGCGCGATCTCGTGCGCGCTCGCGAGGACGCGCGCGGCGATCTCATGCGCGCGCGGCACCGGCTCTCGAAGCTGCTCCTGCGGCACGGGCTCGTGTACGAGGGCTCGGCCTGGACGTTCGCCCACGATGCGTGGCTGCGCCGTCAGCGCTTCGCCGACCGTGTGCTCGCACTCGCCTTCGACGAGTGCTATGGCGCCGTCTGCCAGGCGAAGGGACGTCGTGACGCGCTCGACCGGGCGATCGCGGAGCTCGCCGGCGAAGCGCCCTTCTCCGACATCGTCTCCCGCCTCGTCTGTCTACGCGGAGTCTCCACGCTGACCGCGCTCGCGCTCACTGTCGAGCTCGGCGACTGGGAGCGCTTCCGGCCCCAGAGCCTCGGCCCGTTCCTCGGGCTCGTGCCCAGCGAGCACTCCACCGGCGAGCGCCGCAGCCAGGGCGCGATCACGAAGAACCGGCAACACCCACGCTCGTCGGCTGCTCGTCGAGGCCGCCTGGCACCAGCGTCGGCCGTTGCGCGCGAGCGCCGCCCTCGGGCGTCGGCGGCAGGGACAGCCAGCAGCGGTGCGGGCCCGTGCCGACGCCAGCGCCCGCCGGCTGCACGCACGCTGGCACGCGCTCGAGGCCCGCGGCAAACGGCGCACGATCGTCGCGGTCGCCGTCGCCCGCGAGCTCGCAGGCCACTGCTGGGCGCTGGCGACGATGAAGTAGCCGCAGCCTCAGCGGCTCGGCGAGGAGAGCGCACCGGCGACGACGCGAGGAGCGACCCGCGACACAGCTACGAGCAGCCAC
>DATBMD010000324.1:0-27645 GCA_036555085.1 Gaiellaceae bacterium | reverse complement strand
CAGGAGTGCCGGCACGCGGGGCGGATCACCCTCGCCCGCTTCCGCGATCTCGCCGGCGTCGGGCGGCGCGACGCGCAGCTGCTCTTGGAGCGCTTCGACGCCGACGGCCTGACGCGGCGGCTCGGCGACGAGCGGGTGCTGCGCCGCGGCGCGGCGGGCGCCTGACGCGCCCGCCGCAGCAACGAGTTACCGCTTCCGCGGACGCCGGATCAGCGCATCGTCCGCCGGGAAGAAGATCGACTCGTGGCCGTCCTCCCAGCGCACGCGAAAGCGCTCGTGCCCCGAGTCGCCCAGCACCTCGAGGATCACGGCCTTCCTCGGCGTGCGCCCGACGGCGCTCCCGGCGACCTGGATCTCGTCGCCCGGCCGGGCCGGGCTGCCCTGCACGGTCTTCGGCATCGGCCACCTCCACGTCGCGTTGACGCTCGCGGGCATCGTCGCATGCCAGGGGAGTTCCTGCACACGCGGCGGACGCCGCATCGCCTGCCGAAGCGGCGTTCTAAGATCGCCTCACCGTTGAGCGAGTCGCCCCGCATGTGCACGCGTCGACCGCCGCCGGCTTGACGGGTACGCCGCTCGCCGCCGAGGAGATCCGCGGGCTCGCCCCCGCAGAGCTCTTCTCGCTGGCGGGGCGTGTGGCGATCGTGACCGGGGCAGCGGGCGGGATCGGCCGGTGGCTCGCCGCCGGGCTCGGGGCGGCCGGCGCCTCCGTGCTCGTGACCGACGTCGACGCGGAGGGGGCCGAGGACGTGCGACGCTCCCTCGCCGGCGCCGACGTGGTGGCAGAGTCGATCGCCGTCGACCTGGCCGACGAGGACGCTCCGGATCGCATCGTCGCTGCGGCGGTCGAGCGCCTGGGAGGCGTGGACGTCCTCGTGAACAACGCGGCGGTGAACCGCCGCATGCCGATGCTCGAGATGGATGCCGCGACGTGGGACTGGATCGTCCGAATCGACCTGCGACTGCCCTACTTCCTGTCGCAGCGTGCAGCGCGGGCGATGATCGAGCAGGGGCGTGGCGGTTCGATCATCGGGATCAGCTCGCTCAACGCCGCCTACGCGCTCGAGCAGATCTCGGTGTACGGGCCGGCGAAGGCGGGCCTCAGCCAGCTGACGCGCGTGATGGCGCTCGAGTGGGCGCCGCACGGGATCCGGGCCAACGCGATCGCCCCCGGCTTCATGGACACGCCGCTGGCCGCCCCGATCTGGGCCGATCCCGAGCTCAGCCGCTGGATCCTCAACCGCGTGCCGTTCGAGCGGCCCGGGCTGCCCGCGGAGCTCGTCGGCGCCTGCCTGCTGCTGGCGTCGGATGCCGGCTCGTTTCTCACCGGCCAGACGCTCTACGTCGACGGTGGTGCGCTCGCCGGCGGCCGCTGGTTCACGCCTGACCGCTAGCGGTAGGGCTATATGATCGCATACCGTTGACGAAAGGAGCACACCGGATGAAAATCGCCGTCGTCGGCGCGGGTGCGATGGGATCGATCTTCGGCGCCCGCTTCGCACAGGGAGGCCACGACGCGGTGCTCGTCGACGTCATGGCGCCGCTCGTGGAGAAGATCACCGCCGACGGGGTCACGATCGTCCGCGGCGACGAGGAGACGGTGACACGCGTGCCGGCAACGGTCGACCCAGGCTCGGTCGGGCCCGTCGACGTCGTCGTCTTCTTCGTCAAGTGCTATCACACCCGCTCGGCCGCCGAGCTCGCGCGGCCGCTCGTCGGGCCCGACACCGTGGTCGCGTCGCTCCAGAATGGCTGGGGGAACGGCGACGTGCTGGCGGACGTCTACCCGGCCGAGCAGATCGTGGTCGGCGTCACGTACAACAGCGGGCTCGTCCTCGAGCCGGGCGTCGTCGTGCACCCGGCGGACCAGCCGACGTTCGTCGGCTCGTTCGTCGACGGCGACGACGCGAAGGCCCCGCGGCTCGCCGAGGCGCTTGGTGACGGCGGCCTGGCCGCGACGATCGTCTCGCCGGTCCGCCCGGAGATCTGGAAGAAGCTGATCCTCAACGCCGCGACGCTGCCGGCCTCGGCCCTCGTGGGCATGACGGCAGGCGAGTACGGCGCGAACGAGCACATGCGGGCGCTGGCGGCCGATATCGCCCGGGAGGCGACCGGGGTCGCGCAGGCGCTCGGCTACGAGATCGACCCGGAGGAGCGGGTCGCGGTGATCCTCGGCCTGCTCGAGCAGGCCGGGCCGTCAAAGGGCTCGATGCTGCAGGACTTCGAGGCGGGTCGACAGACCGAGATCGACGTGATCTCCGGTGCGGTCGTGCGCGCGGCGGACGAGCACGCTGTCCCGGTTCCTCTCAATCGCACCCTCTACCAGCTCGTCAAGGGCTGGGAAGCGGCACGGGGGCTCGCGTGAGCACACGGCTCACCTATCACGGGGCGGCGAGCTACGACATCGTCGGCCCGACGCACCGCATCCTGATCGACCCGTTCCTCTCCGACAATCCGCTCGCACCGTGCGCCGCCGACGACGTCCCGGCGCCGGACGTGATCCTCGTCAGCCATGCGGCGATCGACCACTACGGCGACACGCCGTCGATCGCCAAGCGCACGGGCGCCGCCGTGCTCTGCGACGCCGCCGTCCGGGCGAAGCTGATCGACGACGGCGTGTCTCCCGACCAGATCACGCAGACCACGTGGGGGATCGTCGTCGAAGTCGCCGGCCTCGCGTTCCGTCCGGTGGAGTGCCACCACTGGTCGATGGCCACGCTCTCGGACGGCCGGCAGGTCGTGGGCAACCCGATCGCCTGGATCTTCGAGACCGAGCCGGGTGTTCGGATCTACCACTACGGCGACACGTGCGTCTTCGACATGCGGCTGATCGGCGAGCTGTACCGCCCAACGGTCGGTCTGCTTGGTTGCACCCTTCCGCGCGAGCTCTCGCACCTGATCCCGGGGCCGGGTGACTTCCTGACCGGCGAGATGGACGCGGACGAAGCGGCGCGGTCGGCCGAGATGCTCGGCCTGGAGCTTGCGGTCGCATGCCACTATCTCGCGCCGGACGAGGAGGTCACGCGCTTCCTCGAGCTCGTCCCGACCTATGACACGACCAAGGCGCGCCGCTGCGTCGCACCGCTGGTCGGCGAGACGCTCGTCGTCGAGCCGGGGCGCCACTGGATCGAGGGCCGCGACGGCGGCTAGCGAGCAGTATCGTCGAGCATGGACGAGCGCGTTGCCATCATCACCGGGGGCGGCTCGGGCATCGGGGCGGCGGCGGCGCGAGTGCTCGCCGAGCGGGGGCTCGCCGTCGCGCTGGTCGGCCGCCGTCGTGACCGGCTCGATACGGTCGTCGACGAGATCGCCGCCGCCGGCGGCCGCGCGCTGGCGGTGCCGGCCGACCTCGCCGAGCCCAATGCTCCGGGACAGGTTGTCGATGCCGTCAAGGAGACGTTCGGTCGCCTGGACGTCCTGGTCAACAACGCCGCCACGTACAAGCTCCAGCGCGTCGACCAGTTCACGCCTCCCGAGTTCGACCACCACGTGGCGGTGAACGTTCGCGCCCCGTACTTCCTCGTCCAGGCGGCCCTCCCGGCGCTCCGTGACTCGCCTGCCGCCGTGATCGTCAACGTGTCCTCGGCGGCGGCCGTCATGTACCGACCGTCGCAGACCGTCTACGCGCTGACCAAGGCGGCGCTCGAGCACCTGACGATGAATCTCGCGGCGGAGCTGGCCCCCGACGGCATCCGCGTCGTCTGCGTGCGGCCGGGCCCGGTTCGAACGGATTTCCACCTCGCCACCCCCGATCCGGCGGAACGCCTGCGACTCCTCGAGTCGCTCGTCCCGCTCGGCCGCGTCGGCGAGCCGGGCGAGGTGGCTCGCTGGATCGCTCACCTCGTCGATCTCGATGCGGGTTGGGTCACCGGATCGATCGTCACGATCGACGGTGGGCGGATCCTCGGCCCGCCGAACACCTGACTTCGACCCTCAGGTCGATGTCACCGCGCCGGCCTGCGGAGGATCGCTCGTGGAAAGCGGTCGACGCGGAACGGCTCGAAGACGTCCGGGCGCCGCTCGGTCGCGATCATCTCCGCCATCGCCTCGCCGGCGGGCTGGGATAACGTCATCCCGAGCATCGAGTAGCCGGTCGCAACGTAGACGTTCCGGTACTGCCCGAGGCGGTCGAGGAGCGGCAGCCCGTCCGCCGCCATCGGCCGCAGCCCGGCCCAGGGGCTCTCGTAGGCGGGCGACTCGAGCTGGATGTACTCGCTCGCGAGCCGGAAGACGTTGTCGATCCGGCGCTTGTCGAGCTCGAGGTTGTAGCCGGAGAACTCCATCGTCCCCGAGATGCGGAGCCGGTCGGAGAGGGGCGAGGCACCGGCATGGATGTCGGCGAAGAGGATGCCGTGCCTCGGCATCGTCGTCGGCTGCAGCAGGAACGTGTAGCCCTTCCCAGGCTGCATGGGGAGCCGGACCCCGAGCGCGCGGGCGAGCGGCGTCGTCCAGGACCCGGCGGCGAGCAAGAAGGCGTCGCCGTCCCAGTCGCCGCGCGACGTTCGCGCCGCGCGCACCCGCCCGTCCACTGCGTCGAAGCCGTGCACCTCCGCCTCCTCGACGACCTCCGCACCGAGCTCGCGGACGCGCCGGCCGAGGCCTTCGGTGAAGGTGTTGGCGCGGACGTGCCAGTGCTGCTGGACGTGGAACCCCGCTTCGATACGGTCGGAGAGGGCGGGCTCCAGCGCGTGGAGCTCGTCCCCGAGCAGGAGCTCGCTGGGGAGGTCGAAGCCGAAGGGCTGCATCGGCTTCATTGCGTCCAGCGCCTTGCGAGCGTCCGCCGCCTTCGCCGACGCGCAGATCATCCCGTTCTTGTGGAGCTCGAACTCGACGCCGTCCGCCGCCATCTCGTCGACGAGGGTGAAGACGCGCTGCCCGAGCCGCGCGATCGCGGTCCAGCCGCGCTCGAAGTCGCGGGCGTTGCAGTACGTCCAGAAGCGTGCCAGCCAGGGCACGAGGTGCGGCAGATAGCTCGGCCGGAAGTAGAGCGCCGAGTCGGCGCTCAGCAGGGCGCGGAGGCCGTAGATCGTGAGACCCGGCTCCGGCAGCGGGCCCGCCTGCGCGGGCGTGATCCAGCCGCCGTTGCCATGGGAGGCGGCGGAGCGCGAGCCGACTGAGCGGGCCTCGAGGACGACCACGTCGACGTCGCGCCGGCGGAGGTAGTACGCCGTGCAGAGCCCGGCGACGCCGGCGCCGACGATCACGACCTTCACGATGGGATGCCCGCGGTGACCTCCACCTCGATCAGCATCCCCGGTACCGCGAAGCCGGTCACGATCGTCGTGCGGACCGGCCTGGGCGAGGGGAAGGTCTCCGCCCACACCTCGTTCCAGGCGGCGAAGTCGCTCGCATCGGCGAGGTAGCACTGAACGCGCAGCACGTGCTCCCAGCCGGAGCCGGCCTCGGCGAGCGATTCGCCGATCTGCCGCAGCACGTCGCGGGCCTGCTCCTCGAAGTCGTCGGAGACGACCTGCATCGAGGTCAGATGGACCGGTGCCCGCCCGGAGAGGAAGAGCAGGTCGCCCCACCGGACGGCGCTCGAGATGAGTGACTCGGTTGCGCCAACGGGGAGCGCACCGACGACGACCTTCTCCGTCATGACTCCCTCCTGGGTCGCGTCTGCGATTCGATCATACGACGGCGGCAGAAGAGATCGAGTCGGAGGGCTGAGCCATGGCCGGCCGCCGCAGATGCCAGTCGGTCGTCTCCTGGTAGCGGCGTGCGACGCGCAGGAGCAGGTAGTCGCTCCACCACGGTCCGGCGAGCTGGAGCCCGATCGGGAGCCCGTCACGGTCGAAACCGCACGGGAGTGACAGGCTCGGGACCTCGCCGAGGCTGAACGCGTGGGTGAAAGGGACGACCGCAGCCGTCGTCGCGACCGTCTCGCCGTCGCTCGCCGGCGGCGGCCCGGGCGTCGTCGGCGTCAGCAGCAGGTCGACGGCGCGGAACGCGGCCCGCAGCTCCGCGCGCCAGCCGGCGGCGAGCTGGAGCAGCCGAGCGAGCTCGACCGCCGTGAGCTCACGCGCTAGCTCGAGGCGCCTGCGGGTCCCCTCCTCGAAGAGCTCGGGACGGTTGGCGAGGTCGCGCTCGTGCAGCGCCAGCGCCTCGACCTTGATCACGAGCCCGCACGCGTCGGCGGCTCGCGCCGCACCGGGAAGCGACACCTCGCGCACGTCCGCGCCCAGCTCGGAGAGCGCCGCAGCCGCTCGCCGGACGGCGCCTTCGACATCCGGGTGGAGCCCGTCGGAGAAGAACGGGACCGGCAGGCCGATGCGCAGACCGTCGACGCCGCCCGCAAGCGCGCCGGGGTCGGGCGGCGGCTGCTCGACGGCGTCCGGATCGGCGGCGTCGAAGCCGGCGATTGCCTCCAGCAGCGCGGCGACGTCGGCGGCCGAACGTGCCATCGGGCCGACGGTGTCGAGCGAGCGCGCCACCGGCTGGACACCTCGGTTCGAGACGGCGCCGCGCGTCGGCCGCAGGCCGGTGACTCCCGTGAAGGCGGCCGGGAGGCGGACCGAGCCGCCTGTGTCCGTCCCGATCGCGCCGACGCAGAGGTCGGCCGCGAGCGCGACGCCTGAGCCGCCGCTCGACCCGCCCGGGATCCTGCCGGCATGCCACGGATTGACGACGGCTCCGAACGCCTCGTTCCGGCAGGTGGCGCCGAACGCGAGCTCGTGGAGGTTCGTCTTCCCGATCAGGATCGCCCCGGCCGATCGCAGGCGGGCGATCACCTCAGCGTCGCTCGCGGCGATTCGCTCTGCAAAGAGACGGGAGCCGGCGGTCGCGGGGATTCCGGCGACGTCGATGTTGTCCTTGACGGCCACCGGGAGGCCGTCCAGCGGCAGCCGCCTGCCTGCAGCCCGCGCGGCGTCGATCCGCCGGGCCTCGGCGAGCGCCTCGTCCGCCCTCACGGTCACGAACGCGCGGAGCCGCGGCTGTGCCTTCTCGATCCGTTCGAGCAGCGTGCGCACAAGCTCGGTCGCGGCGACCTGCCCGCGGACGGCGGGATCGTCGATGACCCGACGCAGCTCCTCCGGGCTCATTGGCCAACCTTCGGTTGGACGCTCACGCACGCTCCTGGTAGGCGGTTCGTGCGAGACGCTGGACGAGCGCGTCGGCGAGAGCACCCGTCGACCCCGAGCCGCCGAGGTCGGGGGTCAGCGCCTCGCCGTCCGCGAGCACGCCGCGCACCGCCTCGTCGATCTCCTCACCCGCGGCAACGGCGGCCGGGTCGCCGCGCCGGCGACCCAGCCAGTCGAGCATCATCGCGGCCGAGAGCACCGTTGCGAGCGGGTTCGCGACTCCCCGTCCCGCGATGTCGGGCGCTGAGCCGTGAGCGGGCTGGAAGAGGCCGTGGCGGTCTCCGACGTCGGCGGACGGCGAGAGGCCGAGCCCGCCGATTGTCGCGGCGCCGAGGTCGGAGAGGATGTCACCGAACATGTTCTCGGCGACGACGACGTCGAACGTCTCCGGACGCTGCACGAGGTAGGCGGCCGCCGCGTCGACGTACACGCACTCGAGCTCGACGTCGTCGAAATGGCCGGCTGTCTCCGCGACGACGGAGCGGAAGAACGCGTAGGAGCCGAGCACGTTCGCCTTGTCGACGCACGTCACGATCGAGCGGCCGTCGATCGGCCTGCCGCCACGCAGCCGGGCGACCTCGAACGCGCGCGCGGCGATTCGTTCCGTCCCGGCGCGTGTAACGATGCTCGTGTCGGCCGCCACTGCGCCCTCGACGCGGCTCCCACCTGGCCGGCCGGCGTACAGCCCTTCGGTGTTCTCCCGCACGATCACGTAGTCGATCGGCCCGCCGCCGTCACGCAGCGGTGTGGGCACGCCCTCGTAGCGCCGGACGGGACGGATGCCCGCGAACAGGTCGAGCCCGAAACGAAGCCGGAAGACGGCGTCGCTCCCCACCTCGCGCCCGTCGGGGTGGCGCGCGTCAGGGAGCCCTGCGGCTCCGAGGAGGATCGCGTCCGCAGATCGGCAGGCGGCGTAGACGTCGTCGGAGATCGCGGTCCCGGTTCGCCGCCAGCACTCGGCGCCCACGTCGAATGCCTCCAGTCCGAAGGCGACCTCGCCGCCGCTTCCCCGCTCGACCTGCTCGAGCACCCGGAGGGCCGTTCCGACGACCTCCGGACCGATGCCGTCGCCCGGCAGGACGGCGATGTGGTACGTCACGCCGGCGCCGCCCGCATCGCGCAGTCTTGCTCGACGACGGGCTCGTCCGCCTCGCTCCTGGGTCGCATTTGCGACAATCGATCATACGGCATGCAGGACGACGTGTTCCGAGTCGGCGTCACACGCGACATCCGGCGTCCGGACGGCAGCCTGGCGTTCGCGCCCATCGCCGACCTCGATGCTCTGGACCGGCCGGGAATCGCCTGGCGCTTCCTCGAGGAGGATCCCAGGCCGTTGCGACCCGAGCTGATCGAGGACCTCGACGGCCTCTACCACTTCTCCTCGCAGGTCACGGCCGAGAGCCTCGACGGCGTCGAGCGCCTCGCGGTGGTCGCCCGGCAGGGAGTCGGGCTCGACTTCGTCGACCTCGACGCCTGTACCGAGCGTGGAATCGCAGTCACGATCACGCCGGGCGGAGTGACCCGGCCGATGGCGTCGGCGGCGGCGACGTTGATCCTCGCCCTCGCACACCGGCTGCCGGACCGGCAGCGCGCGTTCCGCGCCGCGGACTGGGGGGAAGGTCGGTTCCGCCCCTTCGGGATCGGCCTCACGGGCCGCACGCTGGGCGTGATCGGCTTCGGCCGGATCGGCCGCGAGGTCTCCAGGCTCCTCGCTCCATGGGAGCTGCGGGTTCTCGTCGCCGGGCGAGGCCGCGTCGAGGAGGCGGGTGTCGAGCAGGTCGAGCTCGACGAGCTTCTCGCCGGGTCCGACGTGGTCGTCGTCGCGTGCCCGCTCACCGACGAGACCCGAGGTCTCCTCGACGCGCGGCGCCTCGCCCTGATGCGGCCGACGGCTCTGCTCGTCAACATCGCGCGCGGACCGATCGTCGATCAGGCTGCGCTCGTCGCGGCGCTCCGTGAGGGCCGCATCGCCGGCGCCGGCCTCGACGTGGTCGACCCGGAGCCGTCGGCCCGGGACGATCCGTTGCTTGCGCTGCCGAACGTGGTCGGGGCGCCGCACTCGCTCGGCTACACCGACGAGCTCGTTCGCGGCTGCGTGCGCGAGGCATGCGACGCGCTGCTCGCAGTGGCTCGCGGCCAGGTGCCGCACAACGTCGCCAATCCCGCCGTGCTCGACAGCCGGCTCTTCCGGGCCAAGCTCGGCGTGCGGGGCGCGCTCCTCCCTGATGGACGCGGCGGCCGAGTCTAGAATCGCCGTCCTACTGTCATACAGCTCTGAGTATCGAGAGGAGCATGCATGAGGATCGTCCAGTACATGACGGGTGACGCCCCTGGCTGCGGTGTCCAGATCGGCGACGACGTCTTCCCGGTTGGATACCCCACGACGCTCGCGCTTCTGGAGGACGGACGGCGGGGGCTCGAGGCCCTCGAGCTGGCTCGGGACGGAGAGCCCGCCTCGGTCGATCGCATCATCCACCCGATCAAGCCCTGGAAGATCTTCGGCTCGGGCATCAACTACAAGGCACACGGCGAGGAAGCAGCCATGTTCGTCCCTCCGACCGAGCCGCGCTACGACTTCATCAAGCTCTCGAGCTCGATCGTCGGGCCGGGCGAGCCGATCGTGATCCCCCCCGCCGACGACGTGATCCTGCGCGGCCCAGGCAGCGACCTCCGCTTCGCCGAATACGGGTTCGCCGTGGACTACGAGGTCGAGCTCGGCGTCGTGATCGGGAAGCGTGCGAAGAACGTCCGCGCCGAGGACGCGATGGAATACATCTTCGGCTATACGGTCATCAACGACGTCAGCGCCCGATCCGTGCAGATGAACAATGCCCAGGTGGATCTCGGCAAGAGCTTCGACACGTTCTGCCCGATGGGGCCGTGGATCGTCACGAGGGACGAGGTCCCGGACGTGATGAGCGTTCGCATCCAGTCACATGTCAACGGCGAGCTGCGCCAGGACGCACTGATCAGCGACCAGCTGTTCCCGCCCCCGGTCGCGATCGAGTGGCTTTCGTCGATCATCACCCTCGACCCCGGCGACGTGCTCTCGACCGGGACGCCTGCGGGCATCGGCACGTTCATGGACCCGCCCGGCTTCCTGCAGCCGGGCGACACGGTCACCGTCTCGGCATCCGGGATCGGTGAGCTCACGAACCCGGTCGTCGCGGGCACGGCACGCGCGAGGCCGAGGTCGAGGTAGCCGAGAGCTCGGCCTGCGAAGGCCGCCTACGCGGGAATCCAGCCGGCAATCCCTGCGACGTCGTCCGCGTGGTCGAACTCGGTGCACTCGATCTGCACGCCGTTGCTCTCCGACGCCGTCACGAAGGCAGAGGGGCGCCCGCGACCTGAGCCGAGCGCGGCGGCGGGCCCGTCGTCACTGAGATCCGCGACAGCCCTTGCGACGTCGTCGACCGCGAAGCAGATGTGGTGGAGCCCCTCGCCGTGCTCGTCGAGCCACGTCACCAGCGGCGAGTCGGGATCGAGCGGTTCGACCAGCTGCAGGTAGGCATTGCCGGTGTCGAGGTAGGTGAGTCGAACGTGCGGGGCCGCGATCTCCTCGCTCGAGTGGACACGAAGCCCGAGCCGCCCCTGGTAGAAGCTGAGCGCGGACTCGGTACTGCGCACGACGATCGCGACGTGGTCGAGGCGGCGAAGGGCCGTCAAGCCGTGACCCCGTCAGGCAGACCTGCCTCCAGGTGATCCCGGCGCCACTGTGCGACCCCCTCGAGATGCGCGGCCATCGCGTCTCGCGCGCCCGCCGGATCGCGCGCCGCTATCCGCTCGAGCACCTTTTCGTGCTGGCCGAGCGTCATGGGCGAGGAGCCCGAGCCGAGGTTCTCGCGGCGAATGTCTATGAGCGAGGAGCCGATCGAGTCCATCAAGAGCAGGTAGAGGTCGTTCTGCGTCGCGCGCGCGATGACACGGTGGAACTCGAGGTCGTCATGCGCCGCAGCCTCGACGTCGCCGAGGTCGCGCTTCATCTTCTCGTGGATGTCGCTGAGACGCGCGAGGTCCTGTGGCGTCGCGCGTTCGGCGGCGATGCCGGCGATGTGGACCTCGAGCAGCGCGCGAACCTCGTGGACCTTCTCGAAGTCGATCGTCCCCCCGCGCAGGAAAAGGTTCATCGACTCGCTCACCGCCGCCGCGTCGACCGCCGCCACCCGAAGTCCGCTTCCGGACCGAACTTCGATCACGCCCTTCGCGACAAGCGCCCGCACCGCTTCTCGCACGACCGTCCGCGATACGCCGAACTGCTCGCCGAGCTCACGCTCCGAGGGAAGGCGGTCGCCGACCTTCAGCTTCCGCGACAGGATCGACTCGAGCATCATGTCCGCGACCTTGTCGGAGAGTCGGGGCTCCCTGGTCACCTGCTCGAACAGCGCGGGCTCGATCTCGGGTCTCTCGGCGTCCACTGGGAGTCCAATCATAGGTCATACGGCATGCCAGGCAACTTGGACGCCTGGTACGCCGTCGTATAGGTTGCGTCGGGGCGGGGCCCGATAGCCAGAAGGGGTGCGACGCACGAGTGGCGCAGGTGACATTCGACGAGGTGCGAAAGGTCTATGCCGACGGCACGCTCGCCGTGAAGCAGCTCTCGCTCGTGATCCCGGAGGGCGAGCTGATGGTGCTCGTCGGGCCGTCAGGGTGCGGCAAGACGACGGCGCTGAAGATGGTCGCCGGGCTCGAGCAAGTCACCGACGGGACGATTCGCATCGGGGACGACGTCGTCAACGACCTGCCACCGCGTGACCGGGACATCGCGATGGTCTTCCAGAACTACGCCCTGTACCCGCACAAGACCGTCTACGACAACCTGTCGTTTCCGCTCAAGCTGCGGAAGCTCGCGAAGAGTGAGATCGACCAGCGGGTGAAGCGGATCGCGGGGATCCTCGAGATCGGTGAGCAGCTGGATCGAAAGCCGCGGCAGCTCTCCGGCGGGCAGCGGCAACGCGTCGCGATGGGACGGGCGCTCATCCGGGAGCCGCGCGCCTTCCTGATGGACGAGCCGCTCTCGAACCTCGACGCGAAGCTGAGAACGCAGATGCGCGCCGAGATCGGCCTGCTGCACCGAGAGATCGGGGTCACGACGATCTACGTCACGCACGATCAGGTCGAGGCTATGACGCTCGGCGAGCGCGTTGCGGTGATGCGGTCGGGTGAGCTCCAGCAGGTTGCACCACCCCAGACGCTCTACACCGCGCCGGCGAACGTGTTCGTGGCGGGGTTCATCGGCAGCCCGGCGATGAACTTCTTCAAGGGCGTCGTCGACACAGGACCGGGGCGTCCGTCGGTGACGTTCGGCGACGGACAGACGCTCGCGATCGACGACGCCGAGAGTGCGCTCGCTCCGCACCTTTCCTCGGAGCACGGCCGCGAGGTCGTGGTCGGTGTCCGCCCCGAGCACCTCGAGGACGCGGCTCTGGCGCCGCAGACCCCGCCCGAGCGCCGGCTCCGCGGTCTGGTGCGCCTGCGTGAGCTGCTCGGATCGGAGGTCGTCGTGCACCTGGAGGTCGAGGCTGCGCCCGTCGTGCTGGACGAGGTGCGCGAGATCGCAGAGGACATCGACGCGTCTGCCTCCATCGAGCTCGAGCGATTGAGCGAATCTCGCCGCACGGCGTTCGTCGGCCGTTTCGCGGTCGAGTCCGACGCCGGCGACGGGGCCGTGGTCGAGATCGCGGTCGCACCCGGCTCACTGCGCTTCTTCGACCCGGAGACGGGTGCGCGGATCGGCTCCGGAGAGTCTCCTTGACACGCACGGCGGAGAGCGGGATGATCAACCCGTCATACGGCGTGCCAAATGAAAGGTAGGTTGGCGTTGGACGAAAAAGACGTCATGACTTTCGGCGAGCACGGTCCGGGAGTGTTCGACGAGCGCCTCGGGCGCGGCGAGTTCCTGAAGAAGTCCGGCCGTGTGGCCGTTGCCGGGGCGTTCGCCGGACCGCTCCTCGCGGCGGGCGACGCGCTGGCCGGCTCGAGCGCAGCCGCCCCCGACCCGGTCGCGCAACGCGCGGTCGACGCGGCCAAGCAGTACTCGGGGATCACGCTCACGACCATTCGCGAGACGGGGCCGCAGGCTGCCGACGACAAGCTCTTCGGCTCGGTGCTCTGGAAGAAGCTGACCGGGATCAACCTCAAGGTGATCGAGAGCCCGTTCGGGCCGGTCTACACGAAGCAGATCGCCGAGCACGTGGCGAAGTCGGGTGCGATCGACATCATCGAGGCGGCCGGCGGCTGGATCCCCGACTATGCCGACCGCGGCGTGATGCTGTCGATCGACGGCCTCGTCAAGAAGTACGGGGCCCAGAAGTCGCTGCTGGACATCCATCCCGCCTATCGCTCGCTCGCGAGGTACAAGGGCAAGACGTGGGGCTTCTTCGACGACGGCGACGTTTGGATGCTCTATTACCGCAAGGACATCTTCAACAACAAGAAGCTCAAGAGCGCCTACCAGGCCGAGTTCGGCAAGCCTCTGGCCGTGCCGAAGACCTGGGACGAGATGGTCCGGGTCTCGCAGTTCATCACGGACCAGATGGCGCCCGACGTCTACGGCCAGGGCATGTGCCGCGCCCTCGGCAACCCCGGCAACTACTTCTACTTCTACCAGACGTTCCGCTCGTACGGCGGCCGCTTCTTCAATCCGACCACCATGAAGACGGAGATCAACGGTCCTGCCGGGGTCAAGGCGATGAACACCATTCTCGCCGAGCTCGCGGCGTCTCCTCCGGGAAGCGAGAAGTACGACTTCCTGACGATGTGGACGACCTGGCTCGAGGGCAAGACCGCGATGATCTACACCTGGCCGCCGACCGGCCGCATCTCGGAGAACTACGCGCAGCGGGACAAGGCGTTCTCGTTCCTCCCGAAGTCGAAGATCGTCGGCAAGGTCGGGTACACGACCGTGCCGGGGAAGAACGGCTGGATCAACGCCATCGTCCGCGGCGTCTCCCCCGATTCGGAGAACATCGACGCCGCGTACCTGTACACGCAATGGAACACGAGCCCGTCCATCTCCGCCCAGCGTGTGCAGCTGCCCTATTCGCTGCGAGATCCGTACCGTATCTCCCACTACAAGAACAAGGCGTACCAGTCACGGTGGCCGTCGGCGAAGGAGTACCTCGTCGGGCTCAACGAGGCGGCGAACTACGGCGTCGTCGAGCTGATCATGACCGGCGCCGGCGACTACTCGAACGCCATCGACCGGGCGATGACCGCGATGTACGCAGGCAAGGACGTCGAGGACGCCCTCAACGACGTGGCCAAGGAGTGGGACGCGATCACGAACAAGGTCGGCGTCGCGAAAGCTCGCGAGTCGTACCTGAACTTCCTGAAGCTGACCGGGTCGACGTCCAAGAACACCGCCGCCGCGAAGGGCCAGGCTATCAAGGTCTAGGCACCCAGGCCGACAGCAGTGTCGACCACCACCGAGTCGAGCGCGAGGAGGCGACCGAAGGCCGCCTCCTCGTGGTTCGAGCGCCATCTTTCGTGGCTGCTGGTCTCGCCGGCGGTCTTGGTGATCGTGGCGATGTCGATCTTCCCGCTGGCGTTCTCGCTGTGGGTCACGTTCGTCGAGTTCGACTTCTCGGTCAGCAACGAGCACCCGTGGGTCGGGCTCGACAACTTCCGCGACAACCTGAACGACCCGATCTGGTGGAGCTCTTTGCGTGTGACGGCGATCCTCGCGACCGCCGCCGTCGCCGTGGAGCTGGTGATCGGACTGTTGCTCGCGCTCGCGATGGTGCGACCGTTTCGCGGGCGCAGGATCCTGATGGTCCTGATCGTGATCCCGATGTTCATGAGCCCGGTCGTCGTGGGGGGCTTTTGGGATCTCTTCCTCCGCCGTCCGATCGGGCCCGCGAACGAGATTCTCGGCTGGTTCTGGCCGGGCAACGTGACGATCGACCTCACGCAGGACGGCATCTGGCCGTTCGTCTCGATCGTGATCGCCGACGCGTGGATGTGGACGCCGTTCATGTTCGTGATCCTGCTCGCGGGGCTGTCGTCGATCTCGCCCGAGATGTACGAAGCTGCGGACATCGACGGCGCCAAGCCGCGGCAGTCGTTCTTCTTCGTCACGCTGCCTCTGCTCGCGCCGATCATCCTCGTGGCGATCACGTTCCGGTTCATCGACGCGGCGAAGCTGTTCGACATCATCTACACGCTGACACGCGGCGGGCCCGGTACCGAGACGTACACGACGTCCTACTTCCTCTACTACCAGGGGTTCGAGCGGTTCCACCTCGGCCAGGGAACCGCGGGCGCGTGGATGTTCATGATCCTGCTGTCGTTCATCGCCTACTGGCTCGTGCGGCGCCTCCTCAAGCCGGTCGAGGCATGACGAGCCGGCGCTCCAGCGCTCGCGGGCGTGGCAGCGATCCGATCGGAGGCGGAACCTCCGGGGTCGTTCGCGGCGGACGACGGGCGGACCTCGTGCGGTTCATCTTCATCGCCTGCTATCTGATCTTCCTCCTGCTCCCGATGTACTGGGCGGTGATCACGGCGTTCAAGCCGCAGGAGGACATCCTCGCCCAGCCTCCTGTCTGGTTCCCGTCGGATCCCACGTTCTCGTACTTCGGGTCGGCCCTGAACCGGCTGAACGGGCTCACCGGCATCAAGAACTCGCTCATCGTTGCCTCGGCGACCACGATCATCGCGGTCGTCGTCGGGGCGCTCGCCGCCTACTCGATGGCGCGCTACCGCACGGGGGGCAAACACCTCGCGTTCTGGTTCCTGTCGCAACGACTGCTGCCACCCGTCGCGGTCGTGATCCCCATCTTCCTCCTCTACAGCAGGTACACGGAGGAGTGGCTCCACGTCCGGCTGATCGACACGCGCATCGGGCTGATCCTCCTCTACACGGTCTTCGCGCTTCCGTGGACCGTCTGGATGATGTACAGCTACTTCCGGCAGATGCCCGCCGAGCTGGAGCAGGCCGCGCTCGTCGACGGGTGCTCTCGCTGGCAGGCCCTCTGGAAGATCGCGCTGCCGCTCGCAGCGCCCGGGATCGTGTCGGCGGCCGCGTTTGCGTTCATCTTCTCGTGGACCGAGTTCCTCTTCGCGCTCGTGCTCACGAGCAACAACGCGACGACCCTCCCCGTGCTGCTGGCCGGATACATCGGCGTGTTCCAGGGCAACCTGTGGGGCGAGACTGCGGCGATGACGCTCATGTCGCTCGTACCCGCCCTCCTGCTCGGGATCTTCCTCCAGCGCCATCTCGTCCGCGGGTTGACCGTCGGGGCAGTGCAGGGATGAGCCGCTGAGCGCGCCGCGCGCTCGTGACGAGGGTGCGTCGGTCACGGTCCTGCGCGCGGACCGCGTGATCGACGGTGTCGCCGACGGCCCGCTCTCGGAGGTGTCGGTCGTGATCAGGGGCGAGACGATCCAGAGCGTGCGGCCTACGGCCGCGGTGGAAGTTCCGGCCGGTGCGGCCGTCATCGATCTCGGCGACCGCACCGTGATACCGGGCCTGATCGACGCGCATCTCCACTTCCTCGGCGTCAGCGACATGTGGGACGACGTGCTGGAGGACGAGGCGTACCGTGCGGCGCGCTCCGTGGGTGACCTGCGCAAGCTGCTCGACGCGGGATTCACGACGGTTCGCTGCCTTGGCTCGAGCATCGGGCCGGGACTTGCACGAGCCGTGCGGGAGCGGTGGCTGGACGGGCCGAGGGTCATCGCCGCCGGCCAGTTCATCTGCTCCACCGCCGGGACCTGGGATCACCTGCGACTCCCCGCGTCGGTGCTGGTCGCGCAGGACCTGCTCGTGGACGGCCCGGACGAGTGCCGTCGCGCAGTTCGTCGCAGAGCGAGAGCAGGCTCGACGGTGATCAAGATCGGGATCTCGGCAGGGCGACGCGACGACGAGCTCCACTCGTGGGGCGACTCGCCGTTCGAGCAGGTCGTGACGCTTTCCGCGCCCGAGGTACGCGCCACGGTCGAAGAGGCGGAACGGCACGGGCTGATGGTCGCGGCTCATGCGATCGGCGATGCCGCGGTTCGCGTGGCGCTGGAGGCCGGCGTAGACACCATCGAGCACGGGCACGCGATCGAGGACCGGACCCTCGACACGATCGCAGAGCGTCAGGTTCTGCTCGTCTCCACGCTGGCCGCGATGACGTACATCGGCGAACGCGGCTCGGAGCTCGGGATGCCGCCTCGGGTCGTGGAGGCCGCGAAGCGCCATGCGGAAGAGCAGCTGCGCTCCTTCGACAGGGCAGTTCGGGCAGGAGCACGGATCGCCGCGGGCTCGGACTTCGTCGGGCCGCCGCTGCATCCGCACGGCGAGAACTGGGTCGAGCTCGTGCTCATGGGCGAGGCAGGGATGAAGCCGATGGCGGTGCTGCAGTCAGCGACGAGGACAGCCGCGGAAGCCCTGGGTGAGGCCGGGAGCATCGGGACTCTCGAGCGGGGCAAGCGAGCCGATCTCGTCGTCCTGGACGGCAATCCGCTGGCAGACCTACGGGCGCTCCAGGCCGTCCACCTCGTCTTTCAGGCTGGGCGGCCGGTTGCCGGACCAGCCGTGGCTGCCGAGGCGGGCCGGCCTGCGGTTGAGGCGGCGCGCACGTGACAGAGGCCGCGGCACCGGATCCGGAAGCGCTCCACGCCGACCTGATCGTCGTCGACGGCGTCAATCCGAGCGTCCCGACGCGGGAGCTGCTCGTGCGCATGCGAGCTGCGGGCGTAACCGCCGTCAACGTCACGCTCGCGATCCACGAGAACCAGACGGAGGCGGCGCGGGCGATCGCCTTCTGGGAACGCCTGCTGCTGGAGCACGACGACGTCGTGCGATCGGTCGTAACCGTCGACGACATCCGTGCGGCAAAGCGGGAGCACCGTCTCGGCATCGTCTACGGCTTCCAGAACGGCACGCCGTTCGAGGACGAGGTGGGATTCGTCGGGCTGTTCGCGCGACTCGGAGTGCGGATCGTGCAACCCGCCTACATGACGCAGAACCTGATCGGGGCGGGCTGTCTCGAGCCTGACGACGGTGGGCTCTCCGCCTTCGGACGGGATGTCGTGCACGAGCTGAACGCGCAGGGAGTCGCGATCGACCTGTCGCACTGCGGGTCGCGGACGACGCTGGACGTGATCGAGGCATCGAGCAAGCCCGTGCTTTTCACCCACGCCAATCCGCGCGCGCTCGTCGACAACCCGCGCAACAAGAGCGACGAGGAGCTCCAGGCGCTCGCCGCGAAGGGCGGCGTCGTGGGAGCCGTCGCGTTCCGGAGCTTCCTCGCTCCGCTTACTCGCGAGGCGACGCTGGACGACCTGCTCGATCACATCGACTACCTCGTCGAGCTGCTCGGGCCCGATCACGTCGCACTCGCCACCGACTTCACCGAGGGCCGAGAGGAAGGGTTCCTCGACCGCGCCTTCGGGCGCAGCGCCCCTCCGGGAGTGACGCCCGCGTGGCCGTGGCTCGGCCCGGCCGGCTTCCAGACAGTGGACGAGTTCCCCAACGTCACGCGTGGGCTGACCGGCCGCGGCTACGACGAGCAGACGGTGCGCAAGATCCTCGGCGAGAACTTCATGCGCGTGTTCGAGACGGTGTGGACGACCTGAGCGCTCAGACGTTGAGTCGGACGAAGGCAAAGGGAGCGAGCTCGAGCTTCAAGATGCCCTCGCGAGTACGTCGTTTCGCGTAGCGACCCCTGAAACGCGCCGGCTCACCGCAGGCCGAGTCGACGTTCGACCCGTCGAGCAGGCGTACGGCCACCTGCGCGCCCGGCAGCGGCCCGACCGTGCACCCTCGCGGCTCGGGTGTCAGGTTCGCCAGGAGGACGCGCGGGCCGTCGAGGGTGTGCGCGCAGAGCACGGCGACGTCGAGCGGAGCCGACGATCGCGACTCTCCGACCTGGCCGTATTCCCACTCCTGAACGTCGGCGAGGACGTGGTACAGCGGAAACACGGCTCCCGGGCGGGGCCCTCCGTCCCGCTCCATCACGCCCGCAGGCCCGGTCGTCTCGAAGTAGGTGACCGACGACGCGTCGGCCTTGGCGAGGCTCGCAACGCTCGCCAGCGTCCAGGCGGCGCCCGGGAGGGACGAGTGCGGCTCGCCTGGAGGGCTCGTCACCGGCCCGACGAAAACGGGAACGCCGGGGCACAGCCGCTGCGCAGCTTGTAGCGCGTCGCCGTGCACGCTCGATCTCTCCATGGCCAACGCGCTGTCCCCGGCGGGCTCCGCCGCGGAGATCGAGCAGACGACCGCGTCGAGGTCGTCGCGCGACAACGGGGCGCGGCCGCGAGCCGCCAGCCGGGCATCCGGCCCGCCCGCAAACGGCGCTCCAGGAGCGCAGTCGACGAGGGCGCCCTTCACCAGCCGCACGAGGCCCGGGTCGACCACGGGTCGATCGTCCTGGAAGAGGAGAACCCTGACGATCCGAGCCTGTGCCAGAGGGAGGGCTGACGCGAGGGCTTCGAGCTCCGCCTCCGGGTGTGACCCGAGGAAGAGCGCGAGCTCGAGGCCGGTCGCCGTCGACCTCGAGGCGTCGGCCGCGCGGTCGAGCGCGGCCTGCCATTCATCGGTGTCGAGATGGAGGTCGGCACGCAGATGTCCAGGCCGAAGCGCCGTGATCCGATCTGCCTCACGCTCCGACAGCCGTTCGCCGTGGCTCGCCATCCCGACGCCGACGGAGGGAAGGTCGAGGCCGAGCGAGCGGCCGACCTGGACGTCGATCACCTCATGCTGCGAGAGCGCCGAAGCCTGCTCCTCTCATCATATGGCATGCCATATCCCCTAGACTCCCGGCCATCATAGAGGCTTGCCCGCCAGCCTCAGGTCGACTGACAAGGAGGATCAGGAGCCGTGGCCGACGACCAGTTCGAGCAGGGATTCGCCCGGCGCACCGTCGCAAGCGGTCATCGTCGCGAGCGGCGAGCTCCGTCCGAGTCGACGACGCTCGTGACGGGCGCGACGGGCTTCATCGGCCCGCATGTCGTCCGGGCACTGCTCGACAGCGGGCGCCAGGTGGTCGGATTCGACGTGCGCGGGTTCTTGCCCGAGGGGGCGTTCATCCTCGGTGACGACCTCGGCCGGGTGCCGCTCGAGCTCGGTTCGGTCGCCGATACGGCGAGGCTGACGGACGTCGTTCGGACGCACCGCCCGAACGAGATCGTGCACATGGGCATGATCATCGATCCCGGGTATCTCGCCGTGAACCGCACGACGGGAATCCAGGTGAACGTGCTCGGAACCGTCAACATCCTGGAGGCCGCACTCGCCTTCGACGTCGACCGGATCGTGAACTTTTCGTCGATCGGAGTCCTTCCGAGCGTCGAGTACGAGCCGATCGACACGAACCACCCCGTGCTGTTGTCCTCGAAGGGGCCCGGCACCGATTTCTACGGTTCAGCCAAAGCCGCCTCCGAGCTCTTCTGCTACGCCTACCACCAGGCGCTCGGCGTCGACTTCCGCACCATCCGCCCGTCGGCCGTCTACGGGCTTGGAATGACTGTCTGGGTCGGGCCGATCAAGGCGATGGTCGAGGGCGCGGTTCGCGGCGAGCCGCAGCACATCGAGTTCGGCGGCGCGCACCCGCGCGACTACACGCACGCACGAGACATCGCGAGCCTCGTCGTCGCGCTGCTCGCCGCGCCCGACGACGCCGACCGCCTGTTCTTCGGTGCGACCGGACGCCCGCTCGTGACCACGTCCGAGGTGGCGGAGCTCGTCCGTGAGCTCATCCCGGGCGCCGACGTCTCCATCGGCGAAGCACTCTCCGAGGGTGAGGTGCCGGTCGTCGCGCTCCGTGGACAGCTCTCGATCGACAACGCGCGCGCCCAGCTCGGCTGGGAGCCGACGTACGGGTCGATCCGGGACGGTGTTGCGCAGTACGCCGAGCACTACCGGGACTTCCTGGCCGCGACGAGCTAGCGAGCAGGGAACGACGGGATGGCCCGGGTGCGCCTCTTCGCCGGAGGGCTGGCCACCGAGACCAACAGCTTCTCGCCGATCCCGACCGGGTTCAGCGACTTCCGGACCGCGGCCGGCACCGACCCGCAGGAGCTACGCGACACCATCTTCTTCGGTCGCAGCTTCCGCTCGTACGCGGCGGTGGCCGCCGCCCGCAACGCCGACATCGTGTTCGGGCCCTACTCGTTCGCGATCCCCGCCGGCCCCCCGCCGCCGCGCGTGTACGAGCGGCTCCGCGACGGGCTGCTCGGCGAGCTCGAAGCCGCGCTGCCGGTCGACGGCGTGCTGCTCACGCTCCACGGCGCGATGGTGTGCGAAGGAATCGACGACGGCGAGTCGGACATCGTCGGGCGGGTGCGCGCGCTCGTCGGCGACGGCGTCCGGATCGGCGTGCTCCTCGACCTCCACTGCGACCTCCCCGAGGAGCTGCTCGATGTCTCCGACGCCGTGGTGGTCGTGAAGGAGTACCCGCACGTGGACGTCGAGCGATGTGCGCGACGGCTCGCCGAGATCGTCGTTGACGCAGCGGCGGGCCGTGTGGCCCCGGCGATGGCCGCCTTCGACTGTCGCATGGTCGGGCTCTATCCCACCGTGCGCGAGCCCATGCGGAGCTTTGTCGACGGCGTCCTCCACCGCGCCGAACGCGAGCAGGGCGTCCTGGCGGCCTCGCTCGGGCATGGCTTCCCGTATCTCGACGCCGTCGGGCCAGGGGCGCGCGCCCTCGTCGTCACCGATCGTGATCCGGAGCGCGCCGCGCAGATCGCCGAGCACGTCGGCAGAGAGTTCTACGCGATCCGAGGCGAGGCAGGGCTCCGTCCGCTGCCACTCCGAGAAGGGCTCGACAGGGCTCTCTCGGCGGCCGGCCCCGGAGGGCCGGTCGTCGTCGCGGACATCGCGGACAACGCGGGCGGCGGGGCGCCGAGCGACTCCACGTTCGTCCTGCGAGAGTTGCTGGAGCGCGGCGCCCGCGACGTCGGGTTGGGCCCGCTCTGGGACCCGGTCGCCGTGCAACTGGCTTTCGCCGCAGAGATCGGAGCAACACTCACGCTCCGCCTCGGCGGGAAGATGGGTCCCGACTCAGGGGAGCCGCTCGATCTCGAGGTCACCGTGAAGGGTCTCGTCCGCGATCTCTGCCAGCGCTGGCCGCAGCTCGACGGCTTCGCAGAGATGCCGCTCGGTGACGCCGCCTGTCTCACCGTCGACGGCATCGACGTGACCGTCGTGAGCCTCCGGGACCAGGCGTTCGGGCTCGAGCTCTTCACGTCGTTCGGGGTCGACCCGCGTGACAAGCGATTGCTCGTCGTCAAGTCGGCCAACCACTTCCGGGCGGCCTTCGACACGCTCGCGCGCGACGTGATCTACGTGGACGCCGGAGGAGCGCTTCCGAGCGATCCGCGCGCGATTCCCTATACGCGGTTCGACCTGCAGGCGTTTCCGTGGCTGGACGATCCGCTCGGGCTCAGCGCGGGTTGATCGTGACAACCTCGTAGGGAGCAAGGCTGAGAGCCAGCTCGCCCACTGAATCAACGTGCTCGACGGTCTCGCGGAACGCCAGCGGGTCGCTCGTCGCTGCCTGAAGGGTCGTCTCTTGCAGGCGCCGGAGCGATACGCCGCCGGACACGGGGCCCAGGACCGTGTCCACGTCGGCTCCTGTGAGGTTCGCGACGAGTGAGCGGATGGTGCCCTGATCCTCGACCGCCAGTGCCACTGCAACGAGCAGATCGTCCGAGCTCACGTCGAGCACCTGCGCGCCGTGCCAGGCCGTGACATCCGCGAGCACGTGAAAGAGGGGGAACACCTGCTCCGGCCGACTGTGGAAGTCAGCGTGGGTCGACCTCACGTGTTGCGCGCGCTCGATCAGGCCGCGCCAGCCGGTCAGCTCGAAGTACGTGACCGACGATGCACCGGCCTCGGCAACGTACTTGAGGCTTCCGGCCGTCCAGGCAGCAGCGAGCTGCGACGACTGGCGGATGTCGACCGAGTACGGAAGCGCAGCGGGATCTTCCGGTGCCGGAGCTGACGCGTGGAAGTTGACGCGCGGCCGCAGCGTGATGGGCGAGACGACGATCGGCTTGCCGCCCGCGAGCGCATGCGCGCTCCGGACGTTCTCGGCCTGGGCATCGAGATTCTCGACCAGGTCCACGTTCGTGAAGGCGTGAATCTGAGGCGTGATCGAGAAGCACACGAAGTCCCACGTTCCCGGCTGCGGCCGCGTGCGGTTGATCTCGGTGAAGTACATCTCGGTTCCACCGCCGATCTTTGCGCCGGGGAGGGTCGAGGCCAGCCGCGCCCGGACGAGGTCGACGAGCTCGGGCGACGTCGTCTCGGTCGTCGTGCCGGTCCGGCCGTCCGCCGGCACCACGAGCACCCGGTCGACCGTGGGACCATCCGCCAGCGCCTCGACCAGAGCGGCGAGGAGGCCTGCGTTGTCGAATCCGAGATGCAGGGAGATCTCGAGACTCGCCCCGACTCGGCGCGCCGACTCCTGGGCTGCGGCGAGGGCGCGTCGCCAGTCGTCGCGGTCGAGGTGCGCCTCGACGCGCAGATGAGCGGGCGCGAGCACGGAGAGCACCTCGGCCTCACGGCCGGTCAGCTCGTGGCCGTCGCTGTCTGCGCCGACGCCGATCGCCGGGACGCTCGTCCCGGTCGGAGCGCCGATGGTCAGACGAATCGGGCCCTCGCGTCGTTCCTCGGCAGGCACGTCGTGTGCGGTGAAGGTCATGCGCTGGGTCAACGGCTCCCCGGAGCGAAGGTCGAACGGGCCTCCCAGGGCGATCGGAGTCGAGTACGTCTTGAAGTTGGCGTCCGTCCAGTTGCGGTGATCCTCGGTCTCCCACAGGTCACCCTCGAACTCGAACACGAGCGAGCCATTCTCCGGTAACGACACGTCCAGCCGGTCGAAGGCCGGGAAGAGCGCGCGGTACGTGCCGTCCTGGATTGCCTGTTGTCCGATCAGCTCGGGGAACGCACCGATGGCTTCCCCGTCGGGCGTGCGTGCGCGGAAGGGAGCCCCCTTCGTCTCGCGCCAGGGGTGATGGACGCAGATGCCGATGCGGTTGTACTGCAGGTCCCGCTCGGCACGACCGTCCAGCGAGTAGACGATCCGGCCGTCCCGGTCGCCGCTCGCCGTGCCGCGCCACGAGAAGTCGATGTCGTGACTCGTATGGCGCGCCGTGAAGCGGACCTCGAAGGTGTCCCCGCGATCGTCGACCTCGAGATCGGAGACGAGGGCCGGGATCGTCCCCCAGTTGCGATCTCGCACCGCCACGTAGACGCGACGAACGAGCTCGGTGCGACCGATCCGGACGTACCTCAGATCGATGCCGTCGAGGAGAGCGGTGGTCGGGCCCGCCCGCAGTCGCCGCATCGCCGGCGGCGCTGCCGTGGTGCCCAGGAGGGCGACTCGAGACGTGTCGACGCTCATTCAGGCCCCGTCCCGAGGGTGGAAGCGCGGATCCCGGACATGGCGTGCACGAGCGTACTGATTCTGCCGCGAGCGTTCGAGTCGTTCATCGGGCGGACTCCGGCAGGAGCCGTAGCGCTGCCGCCACCGCACAGACCACGAGCCCGGCCGTCGCCGCGACGAGCCAGAGCCCTGCCGAGAAGCTGCCGGTCGTGTCGCGCAAGAGGCCCAGGGCTACGGGCGCGACGGCAGCGACGACGTAGCCGACGCCGAGCTGCATTCCGGCGACTGCGGCGACCTGGCCAGGACCCTCGCCGGCCAACACGGAGAGGGTCATCGAGAGCGCGAACAGAGCGCCGAGCGAGAGGCCGGACAGCACGACCCAGCCCCAGGTGGACGGGGCGCCTGCCGCGATCCCGACGCTGCCGATCAGCAGCCCGGTCGCCGACACCGCCAGGTACGCCCCGACGCCCAGCAGGCGCCCCCCGGCGAGCGAGACGATCAGGACGCCGAGCAGCGGGGTGAGGTTGAGCAGCGCCACGAGCGCTCCCGCCGACCCGTCCGCCCAGCCGCGCTCGACCATCACATCCGCCAGCCAGGCGTTGAGCGCGAAGAAGCAGACCGCCTGGAAAGCGAAGACCAGTGTGACCGCCCAGGCCAGCGGGCTTCGCCACGGCAGTCGGTTGACGGTCTCCACCGGGAGGGTTCCCGCGAGGGAGCGGCGGGAGAGCCGGACCCATGCCGGCACCGCAAGCGCACCGGCTGCCGCCATCGAGCCGAGCGACCAGCGCCAGCTGCCCGTCGCGTTCGCGAGCGGCACGGCGAGCCCGGCTCCGAGGGTTGCGCCCGCGTTGAGCCCGAGTGCGAAAACGCCCGTGCCGAGCTCTGGGCGCTCGGCAAAGCGCTCCTTGGCCACGACGGGCAAGAACGCCCCCATGAGCCCGGCCGCGATCCCGAACAGAAATGTGAGCGCGACCATCGTGCCGAATTCCGGCGCGACTGCGCGCAGGAGGGTGGAGGCGACGATCAGCGCGAGACAACCCGTGATCGCGGCGCGCGCGTCCACGCGGCGCAGAACACGTGCGGCCGGAAGCGCGAACAGTCCCATGCAGAGGAGCGGGACGGTGACGAGCAGACCGGCGCGAGCGTGGCTCTCGCCGAGGTCATCCTGGATCCGCGACAGCAGCGGCCCGACGGCGGTGAGCTGCGGCCGCATGGCCAGTGTGCCGGCGATCAGCGCGACCACGAGCGCCGCCGTGGCCGTCCGCAGCGGCGCGTGACGACGAGCCTCGGCGATCACGATCGGCCGCTGTGGCGCGTCGCCTGCCCGTCCAACGGGCGAGGCGGAATCAGGCCGGCCCCGGCTTCGTGCGCGCGGTCCCGGCCACGACGGGGTTCTCGAGCTCGCCGATCCCGCTGGCTGAGACACGCACCGTGTCGCCGGGCTGCAGGAAGCGCGGCGGGTCGCTGAACGTGCCGCAGCCGGCGGGCGTGCCCGTCATCAGGCAGTCGCCGGGCTCCAGCGTGATGATCGACGAGAGCCACTCGATCGCCACGGGCGGTGGCCCGATCTGCTCGCCGACGAGCGCGTCCTGGCGAAGCTCTCCGTTGACGTGCGACTGGATGCGGATCTGTTCCCAGTCCGGCAGCTCGTCCTTCGTCACGATGCACGGCCCCATCGGGCAAAAGGTGTCGAAGTTCTTGCCGAGGTCGCGCTGGCCGTTGTGGAACTGGACCGACCGCGATCCCACGTCGTTGAACACGGTGTACCCGAAGACGTGGTCGAGCGCGTCCGCGCTGTCGACGTTCTTCGCGCGCGCGCCCAGTACGACGCCGAGCTCGACCTCGTAGTCGACCGCGAAGCCGTACTCGGACAGCGGTGCCGCCGAGCCGAGCCCGCGCTGGATCACGTCGTCCGTCGGCGGGATCACGATCGCATCGCCCGGCCCGACGATCGCGGTCGACAGCTTGATGAAGTCCCAGACGACCTCGTCCGGAAACACGTAGCCGGGCTCCTCGTCCCCGTGGCTGCGGTAGTTGACCCCAGAGCCGAGGATCTTGCCAGGGCTCGTCAGCGGCGCGAGCAGCCGTTGGACACGGACGGGCTGGCCACCGTCAGCGGCGCGCTCGGCGGTTTCGAGCCCGCGCTCACCGTCGCGGATCAGGGCGAGCGTGTCCGGATAGCCGCTCGGGAGAACGGCGCCGTCCCGCTCGATCCCGCAGCCCACCGCGCCGTCGTCGCTCGTGTACTGGACGATCCGCATCCACCGCTCCAATCGCCGTCGAGGGAATCTGTATGACAGTAGGATGACAGCATCGAAGGCGGCCCGGGTACCGACCTCACGGCCGGCGGCCGCCGGCCGGTCGTGGTGCTCGACGACGACCCGACCGGTGTCCAGACGCTGGCCGGGATCCGCGTTCTGCTGGACTGGACCCCCGAGCGGATCGCCGCCGCGCTGGCCGGCCGGCGCGCCGTCCACCTGATCACCAACTCCAGGGCGCTGACGCCCGAGCGCGCACGTTCGGTGGTCGAGGCCGCGGCGCGGGCGGCACTGGCCGGCCTGCCCGAGGCTGACCTGGTCCTCAGGGGGGACAGCACCCTGCGTGGGCACCTGCTCGAGGAGTACCTGGCCGTGCGGGACGCTGCGATGCCCGACTGCGACCCGGTGCTCCTCCTCGTCCCGGCGCTTCCCTCCGCTGGCCGCATCACCGTCGACGGCGTCCACCTGATCGAGCGCGACGGCGACCGGGTGCCGCTCCACGAGACCGAGTACGCACGAGACGGCGTCTTCGCGTATCGCGACGCGCGCCTGTTGAGCTGGGCGGACGATCGATCGGGCGGCTGGTTCCCGGCGACGAACGGACGTGGACTGACACTCAGCGCGCTCCGGCGGGACGGCCCCTCAGCAGTCGCGGACGCGCTCGACGCGCTCGCGGCGGTAGGAGCGCCGGCCGTGCTCGCGCCCGATGCCGAGACGGTCGCGGACGTCGACGCGATCGCGCGCGGCTACGAACGGGCCGTGGCCGGCGGCGCCCACGTCGTCGTCCGCTGTGCGCCGCTCTTCGCCGGGGTCCTCGCGCACACCACTGCGCGCGGGACGGTCCCCGCGCCGCGCGCGAACGGCGGCGGGCTCCTGGTCGTCTGCGGCTCGTACGTCCCGACGACGACGCGCCAGCTCGGACGGCTGACTGCGCACAGGCACGGCACGCTCGTCGAGGTGGACGTCGACGCGCTCGCGTCCGACGAT
>DATBMD010000312.1:0-3601 GCA_036555085.1 Gaiellaceae bacterium | reverse complement strand
GTCCGCTCCACGTCGGAGGGGGGCCGGACAGGTCCGGCCCCCACGCGAGGTCGGGCGTCGGCTCCACCTCGGACGGGCCGGACAGGTCCGGCCCCTACACGAGGTCGGGCGTCCGCTCCACCTCGGACGGGCTTGACAGGTCCGGCCCCCACGCAAGGTCGGGCGTCGGCACCACGTCGGACGGGCGGGACAGATCCCGCCCCAACGCGAGGTCGGGCGTCGGCTCCACGTAGGGGCCGGACCTGTCCGGCCCCAACCGCATCCCCGCCCTAACGGTAGTCGCCGCCCGGCCCCGGCTCGCCGGCGACGAGCGGCAGCTTGGCGGCGACCGCCTTCCCCTTCCGGGTCGGGTAGACGACGTCGACGGAGTCGTCCTGGCGGTACGTCCCGGCGAGCCCGATCCACATCGAGAGCCAGCGCCAGAACCCCAGCTTCCCCTCCGTCTTCAGCTCCCGGCCGAACCACAGTGTCCTGCCGTCGACCTCGTAGTCGACGCCCTCCGCCTGCGCGACGCCGTTCAGATAGACCTCGAACGGAGGCACGACGTAGGACGGAAGCTCCACGCGCGTTCGGCGGCGCACCGTGCCAACCACCTTCATAGAATGACACCGCCCGTGCGCCCGAAGCTCCTCCTCACCGGCGGTGCGCTCGCCGCGCTCCTCGTGGCGGCGGCACCGGCGGTCGCGGGCAACGGCGGCTTCGCGCCCGTGCCGCCCGAGTCGCCGAACGCGCAGGACATCACCGACACGTGGTGGTTCATCTCGATCTTCATCCTCGCGATCTTCGTCCTCGTCGAGGGCCTCCTGATCGCCTTCGTGATCCGGTACCGTCGCCGGCGGCCACGCGACGTCGACGGGCCGCAGATCCACGGCTCGACGCGGCTCGAGACGATGTGGACGGTCGCGCCGGTGTTCATCCTCTTCGCGATCGCGGCCGTGGTCTTCCTGAAGCTGCCGGGCATCCGCGACGTGCCGAGCGCCACCGCCGGCGGCGAGACGCTCGAGGTCGAGGTCGTCGGGCACCAGTTCTACTGGGAGTTCGAGTACCCCAACGGCGTCGTCGCCGTGAACCGGCTGCGCGCGCCGGTCGGCGTCCCCGTCGAGCTGACCGTCACCGCGCCCGATATCGACGTGATCCACTCGTGGTGGATCCCTGCTCTCGGCGGCAAGATCGACGCGATCCCGGGCGTCGTCAACGAGACCTGGTTCCAGGCGAAGCGGACGGGCGTCTTCCGGGGTCAGTGCGCCGAGCTGTGCGGCATCCAGCACGCGGTCATGCTCGCCGAGGTCGAGGTGCTGCCCGCGGCGGAGTTCGACGCCTGGCTCGCCGAGCAGGAGACCGCGCAGGCGGACGGGACCTCCGAGCTCGGGGAGGAGACCTACGCCGGCGCCTGCGCCACCTGCCACGGCCTCGACGGCCAGGGCGGCGTCGCCGCGAGCGCGCCGCGGCTCGCCGGGTCGGCGCTCGTCGGCGATCCCGACGCGGTCGAGGAGATCGTGCGCAACGGCCGCGGCCAGATGCCCGCCGTCGGGGCCGGCTGGAGCGAGCGGCAGATGAACGCCGTCAACGACTACCTGGAGGAGACCTTCACCCGTGGCGGTTAGGACCGAGACCGAGACCGCGCCCTCCTGGCAGCGCGGCAAGGTGGCGAGCTGGCTCGTCACGGTCGACCACAAGCGGATCGGGATCCTCTACATCGCCACCTCGGGCGTCTTCTTCGCGCTGGCCGGCGTGATGGCGCTCCTGATCCGGACGCAGCTCGCGCAGGCGAACGCGGACATCGTCACCCAGGACACCTACAACGAGGTGACGACGATGCACGGGACGACCATGGTCTTCCTGGTCATCGTGCCGATCCTCGCCGGCCTGGGGAACTTCCTCGTGCCCCTGATGATCGGCGCGCCCGACATGGCGTTCCCGCGCCTGAACGCGTTCTCGTACTGGATCTACCTCTTCGCCGGCATCGTGCTGATGCTCTCGTTCTTCGCCAACGGGGGCGCAGCGGCGGCCGGCTGGACGGCCTACCCGCCGCTCTCCGAGCAGTCGCCGGGTAACGGCCAGGACCTCTGGATCCTGTCGCTGCACCTCCTGACGATCGCGTCGATGGCCGGGGCGATCAACTTCATCGTCACGATCCACAACCTGCGCACGCGCGGGATGACGTGGATGCGCGTACCGCTCTTCGTCTGGTCGATCGAGGTCTACGCGTGGCTGCTGATCCTCGTCCTGCCCACGCTCTCGGCGGGCCTGACGATGCTCCTGCTCGACCGTCAGGGCTGGACGTCGTTCTTCGACCCCGCCGACGGCGGCAGCGCCGTGCTCTACCAGCACGCGTTCTGGTTCTTCGGGCACCCCGAGGTCTACATCATGGTGCTGCCAGCGTTCGGGATCATCTCGGAGGTGCTGCCGGTGTTCAGCCGCAAGCCGATCTTCGGCTACAAGGTGATCGTCTTCTCGACCGTCGCGATCGCGTTCGTGTCGATGCTCGTCTGGGCGCACCACATGTTCACCGTCGGCATGCCCGACTACCTCAACGGCTTCTTCATGATCAGCTCGATGCTCGTGGCGATCCCGACTGGGGTGAAGATCTTCAACTGGCTGGCTACGCTCTGGCGCGGCAACCTCGTGCTCGAGACGCCGATGCTGTTCGCGCTCGGCTTCCTGTCGATCTTCACGATCGGCGGCCTGTCCGGCATCTACCTCGCCGCGTTCCCGGTCGACTGGCAGGTGCACGACACCTACTTCGTCGTCGCCCACTTCCACTACGTGCTGTTCGGCGGCTCCGTCTTCGCGATCATGGCCGGGCTCTTCTACTGGTGGCCGAAGCTGTTCGGGCGCATGCTCGACGAGCGGCTGGGGAAGATCACGTTCGTGCTGCTGTTCGTCGGCTTCAACGTCACCTTCTTCCCGCAGCACCTGCTGGGGCTGGCCGGGATGCCGCGCCGGATCTACACCTACGGCGAGGACGGTCTCTGGGAGGCCTACAACCTCACCTCGACGATCGGCTCCTACGCGATGGGCGTGGGCATCCTCGTCTTCCTCTGGGCGATCGTGAAGAGCAGGCACGGGCGCCGCGCGGGCAACGACCCGTGGCTGGGCGACACGCTGGAGTGGTACACGAGCTCGCCGCCACCGCCGCACAACTTCGACCGCGTCCCCTACGTGACGAGCGCCCGGCCGCTGTACGACCTGCGCCGGCGGCTGAAGGAGTCCGGTGCGCTCTGAGGCGTCCGCTCCCGGGCCGCTGCTGAGGCTGCTCGCGGTCGCCGCCGCGATCGCGACCGCGGCCGACGTCGCCGGGGCCGCGCTGGAGCTCGGCGCGACGCACTGGGGCGTCGCGCTCGTGGCGCTGCCGCTGCTCGCGGCTGTCGCGATCGCGGCCCTCGTCGCCTACTCCCGCCTGCGTGCGCCGGCGCTGGCCGCGCTCGGGCTCCTGCTCGGGGCGATCGCGAGCGGCGGCCTGGTCGCCGCAACCGGCGCAAGCTGGGCCGAGCTGCTGCACGTCGGCCTCGCGGGGGCCGCGCTCGCCGCCTCGCTCGTCACCGTCGCCGTCTCCTTCCGCGGCGAGCGGCTGCCGTTCGGCCCGTGGCGCGACTACGTC
>DATBMD010000250.1:0-42191 GCA_036555085.1 Gaiellaceae bacterium | reverse complement strand
GAGGCGATGCCGATCGTCCGCCGAGCCCGGCCGGAGCTACGCCTGGCAGTCGTCGGCGCTCCCGGCTGGCAGGCGCCGACGTTGGAGGCGGCGGACGTCGTTCAGCTCGGCTACGTGGACGACTCCGAGCTCGCGTCGCTCGATCGCGGCGCGGAGGCGTTCGTCTACCCGTCGCGGTTCGAGGGCTTCGGGATCCCGATCGTGGAGGCCATGGCCTGCGGGACGCCGGTCGTCGCGTCGGCGCATCCCTCGATGGACGAGGCGAGCGGCGAGGCCGCTGTGCGCGCGGACCCGGACAGCGCGGAGGCGATCGCGGCAGGGATCGAGCGGTCACTGGGCGATCGCGAGACGCGGGCGGAGCGCGGCCTCGTGCACGCGCGTCGTTTCACCGCCCGAGCGCAGGGCGAGGCGATCCTTCGGGCCTACGGCCAGGCTCGTCCGGCTTGATACTCCCGGCGTGGCCGACGCGAGTCAGGGCGAAGGTGGGGTCGACCGCCTGGTGCGCAGGCGCTTCTTTCCGAACGTCATTAGCGGCGTTTTCGTCGACGTCGGCGCGGCCGGGCCCGACTTCCTCTCCATGAGCGCGCTGTACCGGGATCTCGGCTGGCGGGTGATCGCGGTCGAGCCCAACCCCGACTTCGTCGAGGCGCACCGTTCCGCCGGGCATGAGGTCTACGCCTACGCCTGCTCCGACCGTGACGCAGACGACGTCGACTTCGAGATCGTCGACTCACACGGCAGCGCCTACAAGGGCGGGGCCGTCTCGTGGGAGTCGTTCTCCTCGCTGGAGATCAAGCCGGCCTATCGGGCCCTGAAGGACGATCTGGACGTCCGGCGGATCAAGGTGAATGTTCGGCGGCTGGACACGATCCTGGGCGAGCACGCACCGGAGGTCGACCGGATCGACATCGTCTCCGTCGACGTCGAGGGCTGGGAGCTCGAGGTCCTGAGTGGGCTCACCTTCGAGCGTTACCGGCCCAAGGTGGTGATCGTCGAGAACCTCTTCTCCGAGGCGAGTTACCGCCGCGCCCTGCGCGACCTGGGCTACACGCTCTGGCGGCGGCGAGGGCCGAACGACGTCTATGTCTCAGCGGCCGACCTCTCAGCTCGCGAGCGCGCCGCCGCCTGGGTGACCCGACGGCTTTCTCGATCCATCTGATCGGGAAAGAGCGCGTACCATCGAGGCGTGCCGTCGACGGACAGCCCGCCCAGCGGCGACGACAGGACAGACTTGACGCGGCGCCTCGAGGACGCAGAGGCTGAGCTCGACGCGCTGCGGACCGCGCACGAGGCGCAGGCTCGTTTCCTCGTCCAGGAGCGCCTAGCCCTCGCCGACGAGATCGAGCGGGAGATGCAGATCCTCCAGGAAGAGATCGACTGGCGGACCGGGGTGATGGAGCACCAGCAGGAAGTCATCGAGATCTTCCAGAACTCACGCTCGCTCCGGTACACGGAGCCGTTTCGCAAGGTCGCCCGCGCCTTCCGTCGCAGTTGACCGACACGCTCGCCGTCAGCACTGTCGACACGCCGCTCGTCTCGGTCGTGATGGTCACGCACGGCGCCGGCGAGACGGCAGTCAAGGCGGTCAAGGCCCTGATCGAGAACACCGACGAGCCGTTCGAACTCGTCATCGTCGACAACCCCTCGGGCGACCGAACGGCGGCGGCGCTGAAAGAGAACATCCAGGGCGCGACGATCGTCGAGAACGAGGACAACGTCGGATTCGCGCGAGCCTCCAACCAGGGCGCGGACCTGTGCTCAGGGCACTTTCTGTGCTTCCTCAATCCCGACTCGTTCGTCCAGCCCGGATGGCTTCGCCCGCTGCTGCAGGCGTTCGAGCGCAACGAATCAGTCGGCGTGGCCGTGCCGCTCTTCCTCCACGAGGACGGCCGCGTCCAGGAGGCCGGGTCGGCTCTCGACTCGCGAGGCGTGGCGTTCTCGGTCGGCGACGGAGAAGACGCAAGTTCGTTCTCCGTACGCTTTCCCCGCCCCATCGACTTCGGTTCGGCCGCCTGCCTGGTCGTGCGAGCCGACCTCTTCGACGAGGTCGACGGCTTCGATCCCGTCTACACGCCGGCGTACTACGAGGACGCCGATCTCTGCTTCCGGCTGAATGCGCGTGGCTACATCACGGTCTACGAGCCCGACTCGCGAGTCGTTCATCTCCGCGGCGGCAGCACGCCACGTGCACGAAGGCTCACGTGGATGAACCGAAGGATCTTCCTCGAGCGGTGGCGGGATCGCCTGGAGCTCAGGAAACCACTCCGCGCCGACCAGGACAACCCACGCATGCATCCGGCCCATCGCGACGCGGAGCAGCTCGAACGCATCCTCGTCATCGACGACCGCGTGCCACACCATGACCGGGGGTCAGGCGACCCTCGGATGGCGAAGCTCGTCGCCGAGGTCGCCGACCTATGGCCGGACGCGCGCGTGACGTTCCTTGGGGCGGTTCCGTCGAACGCCGAGCGCTATGCCGCGCCGTTGCTCGCGCAAGGCATCGAGGTGGCGGTCGCCGACGATCAGGTGCGCCAGTGGTTCGAGCAACGCCGTTACCACTACTCCGTCGTCCTCGTCAGCCGGGCCTCGAACATCGACCGCTTCGAACAGGAGCTCAGGCGGACTCAAGCCCAGGCCAGGCGGATCTATGACATCGAGGCGCTCGCCTTCCGGCGAGAAGACGACGAGCAGACGGCGAAGCTGGAGGAGCTCGAGGGCGCCGGAATCGGCGGCGCCGACGTCGTGCTGTGCGCATCGGAGGACGAGGCATCGTATGCCCGCGACCGGACCGACGCGCCAGTGTTCGTCCTACCGACCTACGTGGACCCCCTGGAGCATCCGCCCGGCTACGAGGATCGGGCCGGTGTCGCCTTCTTCGGGGGCTTCCTGGCCGGGCCCGGCGGGCCGAACGAGGACGCCGCAGCGCACCTCGTCAGGGACGTGATGCCGCTGCTCTGGGAGCGGCTGCCGGCGCTCGAGGTCGAGATCCTGGGCGCCAATCCGACCCCCGTCGTCCGCGAGCTCCAGGGCCCGCGCGTGAATGTCGTCGGTTTCGTCCCGGACCCGATCGACCGGCTCTCTCGCCTTCGCGTCCACGTCCATCCGTTGCGCATCGGCGCCGGCATCAAGCTCAAGCTCATCGACACGATGGCCGCGGGCCTCCCCTTCGTCACGACACCGACTGGAGCTGAAGGGCTCGGGCTCGCGGATCTCGAGGACGTGCTCGTCGCAGAGTCGCCGTCCGACCTCACACGGCTCGCGCTCGAGCTCTACGAGAACGCCGGGCTCTGGGCCGACGTCCAAGGGCGTCTGCTCGACCTGGTGAGTAGACGCTTCGGCCGGGAGTCGTTTCGCCGCACCCTGATCGAGGCGTTCGCGAATATCGGCGTGGCGCCGCCCGCTGGACGGGTGCTCAGCTCCGCGGAGTGAGGACGAAGAACGCGAAGTCGCTCGGCAGCACGCGCTCGGTCACGAGCACTTCCTCGAAGAGCGACATCAGGTCGAGCAGCGCAACGTCTTTCGGATCGTCCTCGTGGAAGTTCGCTGCGATATCCGCGAGGAGGAACTGGAGCAGCGTCCCACCGAAGTCCGCCCGGTAGAGCACCTCGAACCGGGACTCAAGGGTCGCGACGATCTCGTCCGACCGAATCGACTCCGACGGGTCGACGCGGGCAATCTCCTCGGCCGGCGTGCGCTCGAAGTGCTCCTTCACGAAGTCGTTCATGGGGTTCACACGCATGTCCGCGGGCAGGGTCTCGAGGATGCGGTTCATCAGGTCCTGTGTCTTGTCGAGCCACTGGAAGCGCGCCGGGCCGATGTACTCGTTGACCACGAAGATTCCCCCGGGCCTCAGTGACCGCGCGACCTCGTCCAGGAGGTGCTCCAGGGCTTCGACGTGGTGCAACACCATCGCCGCGATCACCACGTCGTACGAGCCCGGTTCGAGCTCGATCGTGTTGAGGTCCGCCTGCCCGTACTCGATCACGTCCCTGAGACCCTCCTCGGCCGCGAGCCCGCGGGCCACACCGAGGGCTTCGTCGGAGAGGTCGACCGCGTCGAAGCCTCGAGCGAGACCGAGCCGGATCGCCTCGCGCTCGGTCCAGCCGTGGCCACAGCCAAGACTCAGCCCCCGCTCGGCTCCCCCGGGAAGGAAGCGGCGCTTGGTGAAGGACAGCCACCCCTCATCCTGTTCGCCGGTGATCCGGCGGTTGATGTGGCGGACCGTGACGGGGTGCGCTTGCCAGTACCGGTACCTCCAGGCGTCGCCCTCGGCCTTCTCCCGCGCCTTCTGCCCCCAGAGCTCGGAAGTGATCTCCTCGCGCGTCATCCGCCTGAGCCCGACGGAGCTTCGAAGGCGATCTGCGCGCCGAGCTGCCGCGCATCGGCCTGGCCGAACTGGGAAGGCGCGAATGTCGGCGAGACCTTGACCTCGATCCGGAACGGCGCCGAGGGGACGGGCAGGTCGAACGTCCTTGTCAGGCCCGAGTGCACGACCCATTCCCTCGTCGCAGTGGTGCTTGCGAGGGTGGGACCGGCATCGGTCATCCTCATCGGGCCCGCGACGATCGAGACCCGGCTGGGCACGTCCTGGCCGGTCCAGCCTGCGCGGGAGACACGGACACGCATCGTGCGCGCATCGCCTGGAAGCGAGAACTGGGTCAGCGCCGCCGCCGGCCCCGACCACCCGTCCGGGTACAGGCCGCTGACCGACCTCCCCACACGAAGCGGAGGATCCACGCGGATCAGCGCCATCGGGCCGGGCTGCGCAACGACCTCTCCGACGATTCCGAGTCCCGGATCGGCCAGAACGTACGGCTCGGTCACCGGCGCACCCCCTGTCGCCGGGACGAGGTGTCCTTCCGAATCGACCTTGAGGTCGTCGAGCGAGAACGACGACCCGCCGGCCGTGTCGAGCGGGTACACGCCGTCGATGCTCCGGTTCCAGAACTCCGTCTGCCAGAGAAGGTGCGGATTCACGCCGACGGTCGGGCCGTAGATGAAGCCCACCCGCCCCTCCTTCCCGACGACGTCGTCGATCCAGTCCTCGTCGGCCACACCCGTGGAGGCGTGCGCTGCTGTCGACTGGTCCTCGACCGCCCCGTACACGGTGTATGCGGAGAGCAGGAAGAAGAGCGCCAATCCGGCGGGGAAGAGCATTCGTGCCCAGCGCATGCTGAGGAAGAGGAACGAGATAACCGCCACGATCAGGCCACCGACGAGCACGATCCTGACGTCGTCGACCCCTCCGACAACGCTCGTGAAGCGCATCAGCGGGATCAGCCCGAAGGTGTCAGCGAAGAGAGAGATGTTGAAGAGCCGTTCGAACGGGATCGTCATCACCAGCAGCGCCGGCACGACCGCCGCCGCGTAGACGGCGAGCCCCGTCCTGGGAAGAGCCCGTCCCAGCCAGACGGCGAGGGCCACGAGAAGCAACGGCGCGGCGTAGACCATGTAGCGCTCCTCGATCCGGACGGAGAAGCGCGACGCGAACGCCGCCGCCTGAAGGACAAACCAGAAGGTCCCTGCGGTGGCGACGGCGACGAAGGCGCGGTCTGCCGCCGGCGAGAGGCCACCGCGTGAAAGGGCCGCCGCAAGCAGCACGCCGAAGGCGATCGCCGGAACCACGCCGACGGAGAAGGCGAGCTCGCCGGCATGCCAGACCGACCACCGCGCCACATCCACGACGGAGTAGTCCACCTCGGCGACGCTGTTGTACGCACCCAGACCACCCGCCAGGGACCCGCCCGCCACGAGTTTGTACGCGACGTAGGCGACCGCGCCAACCACGAGGATCGCAATGCTCGCCGCGAAGCGGCGAAGCGAGGCCACGACCCCCCGCGCGCCGGCGCGCCGCGCGAACAACGCCTCGAGCAGGATCGCGGTCGGATAGACGAGCGCTAGGGTCACGACCTGGACGCGGATCAGCGCCGCGAAGGCGATCAGCCCGAGAACCGCGAGCTGCCAAGCGAGGCTCGGGCGCTCGAGCGCCCTGGCGATCGCGTAGGCGGCGAGGAGGAAGGCCGGGATCGCGGCGTTCTCGGTCATCAGCATGCCGGTGTAGGCGAACGTCGGCATCAGCAGGACGAGGCCGCCGGCGATCACTGCGTAGACCGTCGAAGCGAGGCGGCGCGTCCAGAAGAAGACGACGACCGCCGAGCAGCTCATCAGCACGACGTTGATCGCCTTGGCGAGCTCATACGTCGTCTCCATGTCGCCCGCGGCCCAGGCCGGCGAGATCAGGATCGGATAGGCCGTCGCGAACGACGAGGGCGCCTCCCGGAAGTGGAGGTGGCCCTGGTCGAAAAAGTCCTTCGCCATCTCCGCGTACCGGAGCTCGTCGCCCATCAGCCACGGCGCCGTGAGCTTGGTCGCGAGTAGGTAGTGGAGAACGACGCTGAGGAGGACGACTCCTGCGCCGATCAGCGCAGGCTCGAGGGCGTGCCAGCGCCCGCGAGCACCGACCGCAGGTTCGGCGCTTGGCCGCTGGTCGACCGATTGGTCAAGTGCCACGCCGCGCCATTCTAGGGACGGTCTTCCCCAGGGCCCCGGCTAGAGTCAGCGCCGTGGAGCGCCCTCGCGTCGCCGTCGCGATCGTGAACGCGAACTCGGGCGCTCACCTCGGCCGCGCACTCGACGCGCTGAGCCGGCAGACGCGGGAGCCCGACCGGACGATCGTCGTCGACAACGCCAGCACGGACGGCTCTCTGGAAGGCATCGAGGAACGATTTCCGAGCCTCGAGGTTCTCCGGCTCGGCGAGAACGTCGGGTTTGCGGCGGCCAACAACCTCGCAGCGAAGCGGGCCGAGGACTGTGACTGGCTGGCGCTCCTCAACCCCGATGCGTTTCCCGAGCCGGCGTGGCTCGAGGAGTTGCTCGCGGCCGCCGAGTCGAACGCCGCGTACTCGTTCTTCGCGAGCCGCATCGTGAAGGCGTCCGAGGCCGGGACGCTCGACTCGACCGGAGACGTCGTGCACGTGAGCGGCGTCGCCTGGCAGCGAGACCACGGCGAGCCGACGTCCTTCGAGCGACCCGCGGGCGAGGTCTTCTCGGCCAGCGCGGCAGCGGCGCTCTACCGCCGGGAGGCCTTCGTCCAGATCGGCGGCTTCGACGAGCGGTTCTTCTGTTACTACGAGGACACCGACCTCGCGATCCGCCTGCGGCTGGCCGGTCACCGCTGCTGGTACGTCCCGACCGCGGTCGTGCGCCATGTCGGCGCGGCAACCGCCGGCCGCGAGAGCGACTTCATGCTCTACCACACGCACCGCAACATCGTCTGGACATACGCGAAGAACATGCCGTCGCCGTTCGTCTGGCTCTACCTCCCCGAGCATGTTCTGATCAACGTCCTCACGCTGGGCGCGTTCTTGCTTCGGGGCCGCTTTCGCGTCGGCCTGCGCGCGAAGCGCGACGCGCTTCGCGGGCTCCGCGGAGTCCTTCAGGACCGCAGTGCCGTCCAGCGCACCCGGCGGATCTCCGCGCGACATGCCCGCGCCGCGATGGCAAAGGGGGCTGCGGTGGTCCCGACCCTCCTTCGTCGATCGCGCGAGCTCGGGGCTACAGAATCTTCCGCACGAGGCCCCAGTACGCCTTCATGATCGGATTCGCGAGGCGAAGAGGCCGCGGCAGGTCGATCATCCCGGGGTCGACGACCGGCGTCAGGTAGCCGGCCAGCTGTCTGTCCCGCACCTTGCGCAGAGCTTGGGTCTCCTTGCGATGCGCGCGGATCCAGCCACGCCGTCGCAGGGACCACCGCCAGCCGGCGACCTTGTCGCGGAACCACCCTTCGCGCGCGGCGAGCGCGGCCATGCCGACCTCGGTCGCGAAAAGGACCGGGAGCAGCGCGAGGATCGTCCGAAGCTGAAACGCCGTCAGGACCAGGATCAAGCGGTTGCGCTCCATGTAGTAGAGCTTCGTCGGGTTTCGTGCGTACTCGTAGTCGTGGAAGACGTCGGCGGCGGGGTCGAGGACGACGCGAAAGCCGGCCAAGCGGGCCCGCCAGCTCAGCTCCGCGTCCTCGAGGTAGATGAAGAGCTCGTCCGTAAAGCGCCCGAGGTGCTCGAACAGCTCCCGTCGGATCGCGAGCGCCGAGCCGTTCGCGTAGGGAATCTCCCGTACGCCGTCGACCGAGTCGGCGGGCTCCCCGTGCCCGCTCGACCAGCCGAGGCCCGAGATGTGAAGCGCTGCCCCGCGTGAGTTCAGGAGGTCTGGGTGGTCGAGCAGCCGGAGACGCGCCATCGCCACCCCGACGGAGCGGTCGTCGAGCCTCGCAGCGAGCGCCGACAGCGCACCGGGAGCCACGACGGTGTCTGGGTTGAGGAAGACGAGAACGTCGCCCTCGGTCGCATCCACGCCAAGATTGCAGCCGGCGGCAAAGCCGATGTTGCCTCCCGCCTCCAGCACATCCACGCCGTCGCGGGCCTCCGCCCACTCGATCTCCTCGTCCCTTGCGCCGTTGTTGACCACGACGATCTCGGTTCCGGACGGCGCATCGTCGGTGAGTGCCTCCAGGCACCGGACGAGCCGGGAACCGGCGTCGTAGGCAACGATGACGACAGCGATCCCCACGGGCGCCGCGCGAGTTTACGGGCGGATTACAGGGCTTTGTTACAGTCGCCCGCGCCCGTGGGAGCCGCCTCTGACAGCGTCGTCGGCATCTCTGTCGTGATTCCCTGCCTCAACGAGGAGGAGGGAGTCGGCGATGTCGTTCGCGCGGCCTGGACAGGGATCGAGCGGCTCGGGCTCACCGGTGAGGTGATCGTCGCCGACAACGGCTCGACCGACAACTCCGTCGCGATCGCCGAACGCGAAGGGGCAACGGTCATCCACGAGGAACAAAAGGGATACGGCAACGCGTACCTCGCTGGGCTCGCAGCCGCACGCGGCGAGCTGGTCGTGATCGGTGACGCCGACGGAACGTACGACTTCAGCAAGCTGGAGGACTTCAAGGCCGAGATCGACAAGGGCGCTGACATGGTGCTCGGGTCGAGGCTGCGAGGGCACATCGAGCGCGGAGCAATGCCGTGGCTACACCAGCACATCGGTAACCCGATACTCACGCGCCTGATCAACCGCTTCTTCGGGCTCAAGGTGTCGGACGCGTACTGCGGGATGCGGATGTTCCGACGGTCCGTTCTTCCGAGGCTCGAGCTTCAGGCGACCGGGATGGAGTTCGCGCTCGAGATGATCCTGAAGAGCGCCAAGCGGGGCCTCGTCTTCGCCGAGGTGCCGATCGACTATCACGCGCGGGCCGGCGAGTCGAAGCTGAACACTGTCCGGGACGGCTGGCGAAGCCTCCGATTCCTGCTCGTTCACAGCGCGACGTACCTGTTCCTGCTCCCGGGTGCGGTGCTGCTCGGGCTCGGGCTCCTGATCGTGATCCCGCTTGCCACGGGACCTGTCGACGTCTTTGGAAAGACTTTCTACATCCATCCGATGATCGTCGGCATCGCGGCGACGCTTGTCGGAGCGCAGATCGTCCAGCTTGGCCTGTTCGCAAGGACGTACGCCGTTCTGTACCTAGGCGACCAGGACCCGCCGCTCGAACGGGGCTGGTCCAAGGTTCGCCTCGAGCACGGCCTGCTGCTGGGCATCGTCCTCCTCCTCGTCGGCGCGGTCCTGCTGACGGCGATCTTCATCGAGTGGGCGAACGGCGGCTTCGGCGCGCTCGCCCGCGAGCATCAAGCACTGCTCGGCGTGCTACTCGTGTCGCTGGGCGTCCAAATCGTCTTCAGCTCGTTCTTCCTGAGCGTGCTCGGCCTCAGCAGCAACCTGCGCGAGGAGCGGGCCGCCCTTCGAGAGCCGGCCCGCGTGCGCGAGACCGTTCGCAGCTAGCGCTTGCCCCGCCAGCGATGACCCTCCTGTCCCGCTTCCGCCGGACGCCGGCGGAGCCGTGGCCCGCCGACCGGCCCGTCCGGTTCATCACCTCGTTCAACGGCCTCTTCTACGAAGCCAGCGGCAGGCGGTGCGCGAAGACGTTCCGGGAGCACAACCCGTCGTACGAGCTGTGGGCGTACGTGGAGTCGATCGACGACCAGGCCGAAACCGAGCTCGAGGGTCTCGGTGTCAGGGTCGTCCACCTCGAGGAGCTGCCGCTCCTGGGGGAGTTCCTCGAGCTCGCGCGAGATGTCATCCCGCAGGAGTTCGGCGGCGACGCGCCGCCCGAGATGTTCCCGGGTGAGGGCCCGCAGACCGGGGACATCTGGTTCCGGAAGAACATGTACCGCTGGTTCCGGAAGATCGTCGCGCTCGACCACACGGCCGGCGACTACGACGACGTGCTCTTCTGGTTGGACTGCGACTGCTTCGCCAAGCAGCCCCTGCCGCAGTCCGTGATCGAGGGGGCATTCGACGGTGCCGGCGTGATCCGGATGAAGGCGAACCGCAAGCACACCGAGACCGGGCTCGTGGGGTACGACCTCGGTCGCCCCGGCGTCCGTGAGCTGATCGCAGCGATGCGGGACCACTACATGTCTCGCGAGTTCGAGCGCTACAAGCGCTGGGACGACTGCATCACGCTCGATCTCTGCCTGAAGCGGCCGGATGCCCCCTCCGCGAGGGACATCGCGAAGCGGGCGGTCGCGAATGCCGAGGTTCTGCCGACGACGCCGTTCGCCCCGTATCTCGAGCACGAGAAGGGGCTTCACAGCCGGCGCCTGGGACTGGTTCTCTGAGCGAGGTGCCAGAATCGGCAGCCCTGTGAAGATCCTCGCCGTCGTCCCCGCCCGGTACGGCGCTACGCGCTTTCCCGGGAAGCCGCTGGCAGATCTCGGCGGCCGCCCGATCGTTCAGTGGGTCTACGAGGCGGCGGCGAGCTGCGACGACTTCGACGAGGTCGTCGTCGCAACAGAAAGCGAGGAGATCGCGAGCCGCGTGCGCGAGTTCGGCGGGGTCGTCGAGCTCACTCGCGACGACCACCGCACCGGCTCGGACCGGGTCGCGGAGGTCGCGGAGCGCCACGACGACGCGGACGTCGTCGTCAACGTGCAGGGCGACCAGCCGTTCGCGACAGCGGAGATGCTGAGCGCACTCGTCGAGCCGTACGTCACAGGGGAGATGCCGGCGATGACCACGCTCGCCTGCCCGCTGACGAACCGCGCGGACTGGGACGACCCGAACGTCGTCAAGGTCGTTTGTGACCGCCGCGGGTACGCCCTCTACTTCTCGCGCAGCCCGATCCCGCACCTGGGCGAGGGCGAGCCCGTCGAGGGACGCCATCACCTCGGCCTCTACGCCTTCACCCGCGACACCGTCTTGCGGTTTCCCTCTCTCGAGGAGACGCCGCTCGAGCGGCGGGAGCGGCTCGAGCAGCTTCGAGCGCTCGAGCATGGGATCCCGATCCGGGTCTGCGACACCGACCGCGCCGTGCTCGAGGTGAACACCCCAGAGGATCTGGAGCAAGCGCAGGAGCTCGTGGCCTCGCGATGACCGAGGTTCGGATCTCCGACGAGATCGCTGTCGGCGAGGGCCGGCCGCTGCTCGTGCTCGCCGGCCCGTGCGTCGTCGAGGAACGGGCCTTCATGGTCCGGATCGCACGGACGCTGAGGGAGATCACGGATCGACACGGCGCGAAGCTCGTGTTCAAGGCGTCCTTCGACAAGGCCAACCGCTCGTCCGGAGCAACGGCTCGCGGGCCCGGCATGGACGACGGTCTCGCCATCTTGGCCTCGGTGAAGGAAGACGTGGGGGTCCCGGTCGTCACCGACATCCACGAGAGCTGGCAGGCGAAGCCGAGCGCCGAAGTCGTGGACGTCCTGCAGATTCCGGCCTTCCTCTCCAGGCAGACCGACCTTCTGAGCGCCGCCGGTGCGACGGGACTCCCGGTCAACGTCAAGAAGGGCCAGTTCCTCTCGCCGCCCGAGATGGGCAACGCGGTCAAGAAGCTCGAGGCGGCGGGCTGCGACCGCATCCTCCTGACGGAGCGAGGGACGACCTTCGGCTACAACGATCTCGTCGTCGACTTCCGCGGGCTCCCCCAGCTTCGCGAGCTCGGCTACCCGGTCGTCTTCGACGCGACGCACAGCGTCCAGCAGCCCGGCGGGCTCGGATCGGCGTCCGGCGGCCAGCGCGAGTACGTCCCGCACCTCGCCCGGGCGGCAGCCGCTGTGGGCATCGACGGGCTGTTCGTCGAGGTGCACGAGGATCCTGACTCGGCGCCGAGCGACGGCCCGAACATGATCACGCCGGAGCAGTTCGACCGGCTGCTCGCGGATGTGGTCACCGTCCGCAACGCGCTCGCCGGGTCAGCTACCGTCCCCCGCGCATGATCGAGCTTCGCGAGTGGATCGCATCGAAGCCCTTCGACGAGAAGCCCTGGCTGCTGCTCGGGAAGGGCCCCACCTTCGCCCGCCGCGGGGAGTTTCCGCTCGACGAGTACAACCTGATGGGGCTGAACGACGTCCCGACCGAGCAGAAGGTCGACGTCGCGCACGTCATCGACATCGACGTCGTCGAGAAGAACGCCGAGGCGCTGCGCGACAATGCCCGCTTCCTGGTCATCGCGCGCCGGCCGCACGTCGACTTCAAGCCTCGGGAGAAGCGCCTCGAGGACTACTTCGACCAGATTCCCGTGCTGCGCGAGCTCGACGAGCAAGGGCGGCTGGTCTGGTACAACGCGCGCGGCTCGGCCCCGATCGACGACTCGCCGGAGATCGGCGTCCGCTTCTTCAGCTCGGAGGCCGCGATGAACATCCTCGGTGAGATGGGCGTCAGGAAAGTGCGCACGCTCGGGATCGACGGCGGCACCGACTACAGCACCGAGTTCTCCGCCCTGACCGCGCTGGAGAACGAACGACCGACCTTCGACGCGCAGTTCCGCGAGCTCGAGGACATCGTCGCCAAGTACGGCATCGATTACGACCCGATCATCGAGCCGATGCGGGTCTTCTGCGGCTGCGACGAGTCGCAGCTTGTCGCGGCACGCGTGCTCGAGTACTCGATCCGGAAGCACGCGAGCCGACCGGTTCGCTTCTACCCGATGCTGAACCTGCCGACCCCGGTGCCGAAGGACCAGAAGAACCGGGGCCGCACCGGGTTCTCCTTCAGCCGCTTCCACATTCCGAAGCTGGCCGGCTACAAGGGTCGCGGCCTCTACGTCGACGCGGACATGCAGGTGTTCGGCGACATCGCCGAGCTCTGGGAGATCCCGTTCGAAGGCGCCAAGGTCATGTGCACGCGGCAGGACGAGCCGCCCGAGCAGTGGAAGGGCTCGAGCTGGTTCCATCCCGGCCGCCAGCTCAGCGTGATGATGCTCGACTGCGAGCGGCTCGACTGGGACATCGACGAGATCGTCGGCGGCCTGGACGAAGGCCGATACGACTACCAGCAGCTGATGTTCGAGCTCTGCATTGTCGACGAGGGCGAGATCAACGACAACATCCCGCCGGTCTGGAACCACTTGGAGCACTACGTCGACGGCGAGACCAAGCTCCTCCATTACACGGTCGTTCCGACGCAGCCGTGGAAGAACGACAAGAGCCCCTTGAAGGCGCTGTGGGAGCCGGAGTTCCAGGAGGCTCGTGCGGCCGGCGTGGTGCACCCCCAGGAGGCCCTGCGCCTCGCGCGTCGCGGGCACATCAAACCGTCGCTGGCGCTGCCGAAGGAAAAGAAGGTCGCGACGGCGATGTCGCTCGCCGCGGCCCAGCTGCGGCGCGCCATGGGAATGGCAGAGCAGCGGATCGGCTTCTTCCGAAATCCGCGGGTGATGAAGCTCCGGGCTCGAGTCGGGCTCTGACCGCTCCCGTCGGGTGACGGGCTCCGACGACTCGACGGGCGCCGAGCGAAGCGTCCTCGACGCTCCCGACGCCGGTCAGAAGGTCATCCGCGGAGCCGCCGTGCGGTCACTCGGCTTCGCGGGCGGGAGGATCCTCACGCTCCTGTCCGCGCCGTTCCTTCTCCGTCATCTCGGCGTGGTCGGGTTCGGCGGGTTCGCAGCGGTCCAGTCCATGATCGGAGTCGCCGCACTGGCGTCCGAGGGCGGCCTCACCGCAGTCGGAGTTCGCGAGTACTCCGTGCGCGACGACCGCGGACGCGCCTCGCTCATGCGCGCGATCCTGACGTTGCGGCTCGGCCTGTCCCTGCTGGGGGCCCTAGCCGCCGTCGCGCTCGCGCTGGCCGCCGGGTACTCGACGGCGCTCGTCGCGGGGGCGGCGTTGGCCGGGGTCGGGCTGGTGCTGCAGCTCCTTCAGCAGGGCCTCACGGTTCCCCTTGCGGCGCAGCTGCGATTCGGTGCGATCGCCGCGCTGGACTTCATCCGGCAGGCCTTGACCGCGTCGGGAGTCGTGATCCTCGTCGCACTCGGCGCCTCGGTGACCGCGTTTCTCGCCATCTCGATCCCGGTCGGGATCATCGTCGGCATGGTGACGCTGATTGCCCTGCGCGGCCACCTCGTGCTGAGCGCCGGGACCGGGCGCTCCGAGCTCTCGGCCGTGGCTCGCGACGCGTTCGCAGTCGTCGGAGCGACCATCCTCGGGTCGCTCTTCTACCGGCTTTCGGTCGTGCTGACTTCCCTGCTCTCCACGGAGGCGGAAACCGGCTACTTCGCCGCCTCCCAACGCGTGATCGAGATGCTCCTGCCCTTCATCTCCCTGGTCAACTCGGCGACCTTCCCCGTGCTCTCCCGAGCGGCACACACCTCCTTCGACCGACTCGCGTACGGGCTCCAGCAGGTCTTCGACGTGAACCTCGTCATCGGCGGCTGGACGGGGCTGGTGCTGCTGCTCGGCGCGGAGCCGATCATCCGCTTCCTCGGCGGCTCCGAGTTCGACGGGGCGATACCGGCGCTCCAGCTCCTGGCGGTCGGGATCGCCGCATCCTTCGTCAGTGCCGGCTGGGGAACGGCGCTGATCGCGATGCGCGAGCAGCGAGCGCTCTTCTTGGCGACGGCCTTCGGCGCGGCCGTCGGCGTAGCGCTTCTGGCGGTCTTGACCCCCAACGAGGGCGCGCAGGGGGCCGCCCTGGCCGTGGCGATCGGAGAAGTCGTGCGAGCGCTCGCGACAGGCCTGGCGCTCGTACGGGTGCGGCCCGAGCTTCGGCCGCGCCTTACCCTGGTACCCAAGCTCGTCGTCGCGCTCGGGCTCGCCGGCCTGGTCGCCTTGACGGGGATCAACGCCGTCGTTGTGTGTGTGCTCGCAAGCGGGATCTACTTCGGCCTCCTCGCCGTGACCGGCGGCCTCCCGCCCGAGGTGTGGGGCGCCTTCCGGGCCCTCGGGCGAGGCCGCTAGCGCCCGGGCGGGGCTACACTCGCCCGCGCATGGCCTCCAGAACACCACCACGGACGAGCCTGACGACCCGAACGACGTGCCGGGTCTGCAACTCGCCTGAGCTCGCGCCGGTCCTCTCACTCGGCGAGCAGTGCATCGCGGGCGCGTTCGCCGATCCGAACGGCAGCAAGCCGGTCGAGCGGCCGATCCCGCTCGAGCTCGTCCGCTGCGACATGACTGCCGACCAGGACGCATGCGGCCTCCTGCAGACGCGCCACACGGTCCCTGCAGCGATCCTCTATTCGAACTACTGGTACCGCAGCGGCGTGAACCGGACGATGACCGAGAACCTCCACGAGATCGCCCAGGAGGCGGAGAGCCTCGTCCAGCTGCGGCCGGGAGATCTGGTCGTGGACATCGGCTGCAACGACGGCACCCTCTTTGACGGCTATCAGACAGAAGGTCTCCGCTATCTCGGCTTCGACCCCTCGGACGTCACGCGCTACGCGGTGGAGAAGGGCTACGACGTCGTCCGCGACTTCTACTCGTTCGAGCGGCTCCAGCAGCACGCCCCGGACCGCAAGGCGCGCGTGATCACGAGCGTCGCGATGTTCTACGACCTCGAGGACCCGAGCGCGTTCGTGGAGGACGTGGTGAGTGCGTTGTCGGAAGACGGCGTGTGGGCCATGGAGCTCCACTACATGCCGACGATGCTCGAGCGGAACGCGTTCGACGTGATCGTGCACGAGCATCTCGAGTACTACTCATTGGCCGTCATCGAGCGCCTGATCACGCAGGCAGGGCTCGAGACCATCAAGGCGAGCCTCAACGACGTCAACGGCGGATCGATCCGCCTGTTCTTCGCGCGAGCAGGCCGGATCCCGATCGACGAGGACGACCAGCGGGCGCTCCAGCAGATCCGGATCCGCGAGTTCGAGCTCGCGCTCGAGACACCTGAGCCGTACGAGCGGTTCAAAGAGGGCGCCGAGCGGATCAAGACGGAGCTCCACGACATCTGCACCAAGCTGCATGCCGAAGGCAAGACGATTCACATCTACGGCGCCTCGACCAAGGGGAACACGATTCTCCAGTACGCAGACCTGGACGTCTCGGTGATCCCCTACGCCGCCGACCGCAATCCCGACAAGTGGGGGTCGAGGACGATCCGGACGAACATCCCGATCATCGGCGAGGAGGAGTCGCGGCAGATGAAGCCCGACTACTACCTCGTCCTTCCCTGGCACTTCCTGGACGAGTTCCTCGAGCGCGAGAAGGACTATCTCGACGGCGGCGGCCGCTTCATCGTTCCTCTCCCCGAGGTCCGCATCCTGCCGGAGTGAGGCGATGCTGAAGGTCGGCCTCCTCTCGAGCTGGAACACCATCTGCGGCATCTCGGAGTACTCCCGCTCGCTCGTCCAGGCGATGCGGCGCCGGGGTGACCTCCACGTGCAGGTCTTCGGCTCCCGCAACTTCGGTGAGCGCGACGTCCGCGCCTACGAGCAGGACGAGGTGCCGGTCATGGACATCCAGGCCTGGCACCCCGAGAAGAAGACCGAGCTCGACGTCGAGACGATCCTCGCCGCCGACCTGGAGGTCCTCCACATCCAGTACTCGAGCCTCTTCTACAACCGGCGCCGCCTGGTCGACCTGATGCGCAGGTTCGACGGCGTGCTCGCCGTCACCTACCACGACAAGGTGCTCGGTCGAGGCTTCCCGTGGCAGCTCGCCGATCTGCTCTTCGCCCACCGGGAAGACGTCGGGCTCGGGCCCAGGAAGCTGATCCCCCAGGGCATCGACGTCCGGCCGCCCGTCGTGAAGACCTTCGGCCTGGGCGGCAAGTCGCGTGATGTCGACATGATCGCGGACATCTGCGCACGGAACGGATGGCAGCTCGAGACGACCTTCGGCCGCCAGAGCTGGATGGAAACGGAAGACCTGCGGGAATGGCTCCGTGACTCGGACGCGATCGTCCTCTGGTACCCCGAGGTGAAGACGTCCGGTGGGAGCGCGAGCGCCCCGCTCGCGATCGGGACGCGGCGCCTGGTGTTCGTGAACGACACGCTGTCGTTCAGCGACCTGCCCGAGCGCACGGCGAACCTCCGCAAGGTCTCGTCGCCCGAGGAGCTCGAGCTGGCGATGCGAGAGGAGCTCGTAAACGAGTACGCCGAGGCCCGCAGCTGGGACCGCGTCGCGGCCTTCACCGTGGACTCCTATCGCAAGGCACTCGCGGGGCGCAACGGTGCCCGCGCACGGCGCGCACCGCTGAGCGCTCGGGTCTACACCGCGCTCGACTACAAGCCGCTGTCCCGCGTCAAGCATCGCCTGAGCCTGCGTTGAGCAACCTCGACTTCGCGGTGCTGTCGAGCCGGCAGCAGGTCGACGACGCCTGGGAGAAGTTGCGCCGCGATGCGGTCGTGGACGAGCTGCCGCCGGGTCTCGTTGCGCGCGCGAAGCGGCTCCTTCGGCGTCCGAATGCCGCTACAGCGCTGGTTCCGGACCCGAGGAAGAGCTGGGACGTGCTGCGGGCGCTCGAGGCGATTCAGGAGCGGTGCGATCGCGGGGACGCCGTACTGGACATGGGCAGCGTGGGGTGCGCCATCGCTCCCGCGCTGCACCGGCTCGGCTATCGCGACGTCCACGGGATCGATCTGGACCCACAGGTCGAGCTGATGGCGCACGCCGACGCGGTCGACTACCGCGTCGGCGACATGACCGCCACGCCGTACGACGACGCGTCGTTCTGCGCGATCACGGCAATCAGCGTGATCGAGCACGGCTTCCAGCCCGAGCCGCTGCTGCGCGAGGTCGCACGCCTCCTCAGGCCGGGCGGTTTCTTCTTCTTCTCGACCGACTACTGGCCGGACAAGATCGACACAAGCCACATCCGTCTCTTCGACATGACCTGGGACATCTTCAGCGCCGACGAGATCGAGCGCTTCGTCGCGGCCGGGGAGAAGGTGGGGCTCCAACCCGCCTCGGCCTCCTTTGCGGCCGGCCTCCGCGAGGTTGGCGAGCCGACCATCTCGTACCAGGGCTTCGACTACACGTTCCTGGCCGGAGCCCTCGTCCGTGCGCGTGGGACGATGTGATCGCCGTGGTCGAGGCCGTGACGTTCGACTTCTGGAACACGCTCATGTGGGAGGAGCCCGGCTCGCTGCGCGAGAAGCGGCTCGAAGCCTGGCGTGAGTCACTCGGGGCGGTGGACGAAGAGGCACTGCAGGAGGCGCACGACGCCGCGCACCAGGAGTACGTCGACTCGTGGGTCGCCGGACGGCAGTTCCGCGTGGAGGAGGCCGTCGCCCACATGCTCAGCGGCTCCAACGGCTCGCTCGGCAGAGACGCCGCGCCGGTGCTGGTCGAGGGCTTCAGCGAGGGCGGCCGGCGGGCGGCGGTGCATCCCAGCGACGGCGTCGGCGAGTGCCTGGCATCGCTGAAGGCGGGCGGCACCCGGATCGGGATCGTGTGCGACATCGGGCTGACGCCGTCTCCGGTCGTGCGCGAGCTGCTCGAGCGGGCGGGGCTCCTCGACTACTTCGACGGAATGTCGTTCTCGGACGAGGTCGGGCATTACAAGCCGCACCCGGCGATCTTCGAGCACGCCCTGGCGGGACTGGGCGGCGTCCCGGCCGAGCGCGCCGCCCACGTCGGCGACCGCGTCCGCACCGACGTCGACGGCGCGGCCGCGATGGGCATGAAGGCAGTCAGGTACAACGGCGTCTACGAGGACGAGCTGGCCGGGCAGCGCGAGGAGGTCGTCGTCCGCGACCTTCGCGAGCTTCCACGGCTCCTCGGGGTCGAGTGATGGCGGGCGCCGGGGACTTCCTCCGTCACGAAGCCGAGGCGATCGCGGCGGCGGCGGACCGGCTCGACGAGGCACGCTTCGCCCAGGCCGTCGACATCCTCGCGAGCTGCACGGGGCTCGTGGCCACGACCGGCGCGGGCACCTCCGGGATCGTGGCGCGCAAGATCGCGGCAACGCTCACGAGCACCGGCACGCCGGCGCACTACGTCCACCCCACCGACGCGCTGCACGGCGGGCTGGGCGTGATCGGCCGCCAGGAGGTCGTGATCGCCGTCAGCAACAGCGGGGAGACGGAGGAGATCTCCGTCCTGCTGCCCTACCTGCGGAGCCGTGAGGTCGAGGTGATCGCGATCGTCGGAAACCTCGATTCGACGCTCGCGCGCGAGGCGGCCGTCGCGCTCGACTCGTTCGCCGAGCGCGAGGCCGGGCCGCATGGGCTCGTGCCGACTGCCAGCGTGGCGGTCGCGCTTGCGATCGCCGATGCCCTCGCGCTGACCGTGATGGAGACGAAGGGCATCACGCGTGACGCGTTCGCCGCGAACCACCCGTCGGGCCGACTCGGGCGGCGCCTGACCCTCCGGGTGTCCGACGTGATGCACGGGGAGGGCGTGCAGCCGACGATCGGCGCGGACGCGCCGCTCGTGGAGGTGGTCGGCAGGATCAGCGACGGCGGCCTCGGCGCGGTGAACGTCGTCGACGAGCAGTCCCGCCTCCTGGGAATCGTCACCGACGGCGACCTCAGACGGACGCTCCAACGCTGCAGTCCGGAGCAGCTCGCGGAGCTCCGTGCCGAGGAGATCATGACGCGCGACCCCGTCGTGATCGGCCCGGACGCCATGGCCTACGAGGCGCTGAGGCTGATGGAGGATCGCCCGTCACAGATCGCCGTCCTGCCGGTGGTCGCCGACGGCCTGTGCGTCGGGCTCGTCCGGCTCCACGACCTCGTCCGAATCGGGCTCTAGGCCGATGCGAATCCCGGGCATCCGCCGCCTCGGTCGACCGTCGCTGCACGACCGTTACGACGAGGGCCAGACGGCGTCGGAGCTCATCGACCGCTTGTCGGACGACGACCTGGAGCGTCTGAACGCCCTGCTGCCGTGGCGCGCCTTCACGGTCGACTCGCGTGGCCGCCCCTTCGGCGGGACCGCCTGGCGCGGGAAGCGCGATCGTCCGTCGGAGCTGCCCGACCGGCGAATCCTCCTGTTTCAGGAGCGCTTCGACCTCTCGGACAAGCACGTGCTCGAGGTGGGCTGCTTCGAAGGCATCCACACGATCGCGCTGTGCCGGCTCGCCGAGCGCGTCACTGCCGTCGACGCCCGCGTGGAGAACGTCGCCAAGACGATCGTCCGCTGCGGGCTCTTCGACGTGCGGCCGCGGGTGGCGGTGTGCGACGTCGAGGCGGTCGAGGACGACGACCTGCTGCACGCCGACCTCTGCCACCACGTCGGTGTCCTCTATCACCTCGACGATCCGGCCACCCATCTGCGCCGTCTGGGCACCTGGATCTCGCGGGGCGTCATGCTCGACACGCACTACGCGCGCGACGAGGACGCGAGCGGGGAGTATGCGGTCGACGGCGAGCGCTTCCGTTATCGCCCCTACCGGGAGGGAGGGCGCCGGGATGTCTTCTCCGGGATCCGGCCGTCGTCCAAGTGGCTTCGTCTCGACGACATCGAGGCTCTCCTGCGGGGAGGCGGGTTTGCGACGGTCGAGATCGTCGAGAAGCGTGACGAGCGCAACGGTCCGCGCGTCCTGCTCTTCGCCGAGCGGTAGAGCTTGGGACGCGTCGGCCTCGTCGGTTGCGGAGCGTGGGGCAGGTTCATCCTTCGCGACCTCGTGTCGCTTGGCTGCGAGGTGCCGGTCGTCGTCAGGTCGGAACGGAGCATCGAGAACGCGGAAGGTGGCGGTGCCGAACGCGTTGTCGGGACGATCGGCGAGCTCCCCGAGGTCGGCGGGGTCGTCGTCGCGACCAACACGCCGACGCACGCGGCGATCGTGGAAGAGGCGCTCGAGCTCGGCGTCCCGGTCTACGTCGAGAAGCCGCTCGCCGACGACGTGCGCGACGCCGAGCGCCTCGCCGCGCTGGCGCCGGATCGCCTCTTCGTGATGGACAAGTGGCGGTACCACCACGGCGTCGAGCTCCTCGCGGAGATCGCACGGAGCCGAGAGCTCGGTCGCGTGATCGGCCTGCGCACGTCCAGGATCGGCTGGGGCAACCCGCACGACGTCGACGCCGTGTGGATCCTCGCGCCGCACGACCTTTCGATCGGGCTCGAGGTGCTCGGTCACCTCCCGGCGGCGAGGAGCGCGGTTGCCGACGCGGTCGACGGCACCGCCACAGGGCTCGTCGGCCTCCTCGGCGAGTCGCCGTGGCTCACGCTCGACGTGTCGGCCCGGGCGCCCACGAGGCGGCGGGAGGTCGTGCTCGTGTGCGAAGAGGGCGTGGCGGTGCTCGGGGACGGTTACGCCGACCGCGTCCAGGTCATTCGCGGAGCCGATCCCTCTGACGCCGCGTCCGAGCCGGAGGAGCGCGAGATCTCCACGGAGCTCCCGTTGCTTCGCGAGCTGCGGGCGTTCGTGGAGCATCTGGACGGCGGCCCGGCGCCGAAGAGCTCCGCCGCCGAGGGAGCGCAGATCGTCCGGACGATCGTCGAGCTGCGGACGTTGGCGGGCCTGTCGTGACGCTCGCGGCCACCGTTCTCGTCCCGACGCACGACCACGGCAAGACGCTCCTCCGCTCGGTGCCCAGCGCCCTCGCCCAGACGATGACGGACATCGAGGTGTTCGTGATCGGAGACGGAGTACCGCCGGTCACCCGTGAGGTCATGGCAGAGCTGACGGCGTCGGACGAGCGCGTCCGCTTCTTCGACAATCCGAAGGGTCCGCGCCACGGGGAGATCCACCGGCACGAGGCGCTTGCAGAGGCCCGGGGCGAGATCGTGTGCTACCTGTCCGACGACGACCTCTGGCTTCCCGGCCATCTCGCGCAGATGCGCGCGCTGCTCGCCGATGCGGACTTCGCCCACGCGCGCCCCATCTGGATCGATGTCGACGGCCGGCCGCACGGGTGGCGGGTGGACCTCGCTCGGCCGTTCTACCGGAAGCTGCTGCTCGGCGGCGAGAACCGCGTCCCGCACTGCGGCGCCGGGCACACGGCCGACCTGTACTCGCGCCTGCCGGCAGGCTGGCGGACCACCCCGGACGGCATTCCCACCGACCTGTACATGTGGCAGCAGATCCTGTCCGTGCCCGGCTGCCGTGCGGTGAGCGGGACGCGCCCCACCGTCCTGCACTTCCCGAGCCCGGACCGCAAGGGCTGGAGCAGCGAAGAGCGCCTGTCCGAGCTCGACCGCTGGGTCCCGCGGCTGTCGGACCCGGACCTCGAGCGGATACTTCTGGTCGGATTGCTGGAGACGGCGACGGTCGACGCGATCGAGCTCGAGGAGTCGCGCGCGGCACTCGAGGAGACGCTACGTGAGGTGAACGACCACCGCACTCAGCTCGACGGCCAACTGCGCGAGATCGACGCGGAGCGCGCCACGCTCTCGACCAGGCTCGAGCAGCTGGACGGTCAACTCCGGCTGGTCGATCAGGAGCTGGCCGCGCTCAGTGACCGGAGCTTGCGAGCACGCCTCGGACGCGTCCTCAGATCGGCTGCCAGGCCTCGAGCTGTTTCATCAACCCCTGCAACGGCGGCGCAGCCGCGTCCCGCTCCGACACTCGAGGAGTCTCGGTCGGCCACGGGATCTCCAGGTCCGGATCGTCCCAGCGACACCCGAGCTCGTCCGCCGGATTCCAGTACTCGCTGACCGCGTAGACGTGGAGCGTGGGCTCGGGGAAGTAGAAGCCGTGGGCGACGCCGTGCGGGATCACCATCGCGGCCGGCTGATTTGAGCCCAGCTCGACGACTGCGCTCACCCCTTCCGTCTCGGAGCCCCTGCGAAGGTCGCGAAGACCGACGATGGCTCGGCCGAACGGGACGGTGAGGTAGTCGTCGTGGCGGACGTGGACGTGGACGCCGCGCAGAACGTCCGCGTTCGACTGCACGGCATTCCACTGGATCGGCGCGATCCCGGTGGGCCACTCCGCGCGGTACAGCTCCGTGAACGAGCCGCGCTCGTCGGCGTGGGGCCTGAGCGGATGGACGAGCGTGCCGAGAGGCAGTACCGGGGGTGCCGCAACCTGCAACGGCGCACTTATATCGCGGTCACGGGACCGGCGTGACGGCAACCTCCGCGCCCAGCTCTCGCGTGTCGGCTTCGCCGTAGTCCGCAGGCGAGAAGGTCGGCGTCGCCTGGATCAACAGCTGGTACGGCGCCTTCGGCGTCCTCAGCGTGAAGCTTCGGCTCCGGCCCGTCCCGACCATCCAGGTTGCCGAGTCGGTTGCGACGCTGGCGTCGCCGAGAGGGACTGCTCGAATCGTGACCTGCGCCGCCGGGCTGGGCCTCCGCCAGCTCCGACGAGAGATTCGAACCCGGACCCGGCCGGGCGTATAGCGCGTGTAGGAGCCCTCCGCGCCCATCCAGCCGTCCCGGTACACGCCGTCCAGCCTGCCGGCGAGACGGAGTGGCGGTGCAACGCGGTAGAGCGCCAGCGGGGGACGCAGCGCGAGCAGCCTCCCGTCGAGATCGAGGGTGCTGGGCACGACGGCATACGACACGGGCACCGGACTGGCGATCCGACCGGTCCCCGGGTCGAGCGCAACGGGCGTCTCCGTGAGCGGCGCCGGCTCGGGCGGCCCCACCGTGAGGACTTCGTCGAGACTGCGGTTCCAGAACTCGGTCTGCCACATGATCTGGGCCTCGCCGACCAGGTCCGAGGTGGTTCCGTAGATGTACGCCGCGCGAGCGTCGGTCCCGATCTCCTCGTCGATCCAGCTCGGCGCCGATGGCGTAGTCAGCGCCAGGGTGGCTCTGGCGTGATCGCGGACGGCGCCGTAGATCGCGTACGACGAGAGCACGAGGAAGAGCGCGACTCCGGCCGGGAGCGCAACCGCAGCGACCCGGCGTGGAAGGAAGACGAACGCAAGAGCAGCCCCCAGGCCGCCGACCCAGAGCAGCACCTCCACGGTGTCGATTCCGCCCCGGATGAGGTCCGAGAGCCGCAGGAGCGGGATCAGCCCGAAGGTGTCCGAGAGGATCCCGATGTTCAGCAGGCTCTTGAGATCCAGCGTGAGGAGAAGCGCAGCCGGAACCACGGCGGCGACGAGCGCCAGTACGCGTGGCCGGGGCAGTCCACGGAAGAGCCAGAGGCTGAAGGCGAGGAACAGCAGCGGCGAGACGGAGAACATGTTCCGCTCCTCGATCCGCAGCGCGAAGCGCGAGGCGAAGACACCGACCTCGAGGACCACCAGGACGAAGGCCGATGTGGCGACTGCCAGGAAGGCCCGCTCCGCCGTGGTGGTCGCGGAGCCTCGGAGCGCGAGGACCAGCAGCACGACGAGCGCGCTCACCGGAATCACCGCGACGGAGAGCGTCAGCTCGGCGAAGTGGTCGATCACCCAGGACCAGGCATTCGAGAGGTCGTACTCCACCTTCAGGACACCGCCGTAGGAGCCGAGCCCGGATTCGAGCCCGACTCCCTGGCGGGCCTTGATCGCGGCATAGCCGACCGCGGCAAGAAGAACGGCGGCTGCGGACGGCAGATAGCGGCGGAGCTCGCGCACGACCTCCCGCAACGATTTCGGCCCGTCCGGTGCGCGGAGGTCCAAGACGAGCTTGAGCCCCAGCGCCACGATGTAGACGGGCAGAAGCACGATCCCCTGCACGCGGACGAAGTACGTGATCCCGATCGCGGCGAGAACAAGTGCCTGGCGGATCAGGGTCGGCCGCTCGAGGGCCAGCGCCATCAGGAACATCGTGAGAACGGCCGCGAGGAGATAGCCGTTCTCCGTCATCAGCATGCCGCTGTAGATCTGCGCAGGCATCAGCAGCACAAGGGCGACGGGCAGAAGCGCCTGGACCGGCGACATCAGGCGCTTCGCCCAGAAGTAGACCGGGATCGCGGCGGCGACCATCAGCACGCCGTTGATCGCCTGGGCCAGCCGATACGCCGTCGACACGGGATCGGCCAGCCACGCCGGCGCGATCACGGCCGGATAGAGCTTGTTGAAGAGGAACGACGGCTGGTCGCGGAGGAGAAACTCACCTTCCTCGGCGAAGCTCTTCGCCTGCCCGGAGTAGAGCAGCTCGTCGATCATGATCCAGGGAGTCGCGATCCCCAGCGCGAGAGCCAGGCGCACGAGGAACGCGAGCAACAGCGCGCCCGACAGGAGCAGCGGAACCGTCAGCGCGTGTTCTCGGACCACGCGCTCGAAGCGCGATGCGCCGAACTCGCCCTTTCCGACCTGCGACTCAGTTGCCAAGGCCGACCTCGCGGGCGCGGGCGGCAACTTCGGAGAGCTCGGGATCGTTCTCGTCGATGCCCACCTCGTGCGCTGCCTCGGCGACGTCTCTGACCACCGCGTCGCGCACGTTCGAGCCGCCTCCGATCTCCTCGAGCGCCTGCACGTAGAGGTCGGCGACGTGGCCGAGATCGTGCTCGGTCCGCGCCGCGTCGGCGGCGGCCTCACCCATCCTCCGGCGGAGCCCGTCGTCGCCTGAGATCCGCTCGAGCACGCCGGCGAGCGCCTCGATCTCCCGGTCGTCCACGGGGACCTTCGCGGCCACGGCGTCCGGCAGCTCCGAGAACCAGCCGATGTCGCTGACCACGAGCGGCTTGCCGAGCGAGAGCGTCCTGACGACCATCCCCGAGGTCTCGCCCATCGTCGGCGACCGAAGGCTCGCGACGATGTCGCACGCGGCCAGGCTCCGCCACAGCGCTTGCTCGTCGAGATGCTCGAGCCTGAGCACACCCCGCTCCTGCCCGACCGTGTCGAGCTTCACGTCCGGCGCGGTCGAGCCGCCCAGGACGAGCAGCGCCTCGGGGAACCGGCTGCGGAGGCGCTCGAAAGCCGCAAGGAGCTGCGGGACGCGTTTCGCGCCGTTGAGGTACCCGAAGCAGCCGATGACCGGGAACCTCCCCTCGTGCTCCGGCACCTCGCCGAGCTCCGGCGAGGGCCACGCGGGCATCGGCACGACGCGGATCGGACCGTCGTAGCCGTAGCCGATCAGCTTGGCCTCGACGTACCTCGAGTGGCAGATGACGCCGTCGGCGCGGTCGAGCACCACGGATGTGAGCGGGAAGTCCTCGGCGCGCTCCTCCCAGATCGGCGGAAGCAGCTGGTCGACGACACCGTGCGCGAGGAGCCGCCCGACGACACCGGCGTCACGCTGCATCGCGTCGAGATAGCCCTCGGCGTCACCTCTCCCCAGCGTCATGCCCGCGACGAGGTGGTGGAGGACGAAGTCATGGAGCACGACGAGCCCCGGCCGGCGCCGCAGCGCGTCGACGATCCACGCGTGGGCGTCCGGGTTGTTGCCGACGTGGTAGAGCGCGACGTCAGTGCCGCGCGGCGGCTTCGTCTTCCCCCGCTTCGCAACACGTACGTCGATCCGCTCGCCGAGCGCCGGGAGCAGGAGGGCGCTGTAGTCCGAGATGCCGGAGCGCTCTGGCGGCAGCGGCGAGAAGTACGCGACCTTCACGCGGCCAGCAGCCGGTCGACGACGGCGTCCCAGGTGATCCGCTCGGCCACCTGCTTGCCGGACCGACCCCAGGCTCGAGCCTCTTCTTGGTGCGCCGCGAGCCACGCGCACGCCTCCGCCACCCCGGCGGCCGCAGGCTCGCAGACGAGCCCGTTCTGACGATCGACGACGACCTCCAGTGGCCCACCCGCATCACGCGTGGTGACCACGGGCTTCTCGGCGAGGAACGCCTCGTAGGGGACGAGTCCGAAGTCCTCGTCGAACGGCGCGTAGAAGACGGCGATGCACTTCGCGTAGAGATCGGCCAGCTCGTCGTCGGTGACGCGCCCTGGGAACGTGACGCGGCCGTCGAGCCCGTGTTCGCGGCTCAGGCGCTCGAGGCGCTCGCGATCCGGTCCCTCACCGGCGACGACGAGCTCGAGCCCGTCGTCGAGCGCGGCGGCCTCGAGGAGGAGATCGACCCGCTTGGCCCGGTCGAGCCGGCCGACCGAGAGGATGTACTCGCCGTCCTGGGGCGGCCGGTACGCAAGCTGCTGTGGCGGAGGCGGGAGGACCTCGGCGTGGAGCCCCGTGGAGCTCTTCAACCGGTCGGCGACGTTCTTCGAGATCGCGAACAGCCGGCGGGCCTCGGCGAGGGTCTTCCGGTCGACGCGGTGCACAGCGCGAACGGTCGCCCGGTCGAACGGGTCCTCGCCGAACTGCCCGTACTCGGCGCGGTCGAGCTCGTAGGCCTGGCGGAACTGGTGCACAAGCCAGACGACCTTGTTCGGATGCCGAATCGCGTAGGACGGGAACTTCGTCGCGATCACCAGGTCGACTGGATCGGAATGCGTCTGGTCGAGATCGAGCAAACGCCACTGCAGCGCCTCACGGAGCACCGCGGCGCCGGGGTACCACTTGAACGGGAGCCGGATCTCCTCGACCTCGTGGCCGCGCTGCCGCAGCTGCACCGACAGGCTCTCGGCCAGGATCTCGGTGCCGCCGCGCTCGAAGAGGACCTGCGGCGCACAGACCGCGATCCTCATCTCCGCTGGTTGTCCAGCCTCGCCTCGAGCGACTCGACCTGCTGCTCGAGCCGCCGGACCTCGTCAGCGAGCTCGTCCACGAGCGTGAGGAGAGCGAGGTTGAAGGAGCGTTGCTGCGCGGCGACGGGCTCGACGTACCAGCGCATCAGCTTCCGGAGCAGGCGCTTGACCGGAACGACGAGGTACGCCTGGACCCCACCGTGTCGCGTGGGCGACCCCTCGAACGGCCGCTCGGCGGTGACCGCCCAGGCGCGCTCCGCCCGCGCACGCGAAGCGTCCGGATTCGCGCGAATCTCGTCGCGGAGCCGGGTGACGATCCCCGCGATGTCGCCTTCGACGTCGGCCATTCGGCCAGTCTAGGCGCCCTCCGCGCGTGCCCCCTGCTCACGCCGCTCGTGCAGCCGCAGCCGCTCCTCGACCAGCGCGAGGTCCTGCGCGAGACGGACGTTCTTCTCCGCGAGCTCGGAGATCACCGTCGAGTAGTGGAGCAGCACGACGAGGATGAACAGGAAGCCGATCACGAAGAGCGCAGAGGGCGGATAGGCGATCCCGATCTGCTCCGCCACGAGCCGCAGCGCGTCGCGCCAGGCCGAGAGGATGAGGATCACGCCACCGGTGATGAGCCACAGGAGTGCGTAGCGCTCCTGGAGGCGGCGGCTCCGGATCAGCTCGAAGATGACGAGCAGGAAGATCAGGGCTGCGATCGAGGCGACGATCGCGATGCGATACGGGATCATGGTTCCTCCTCCAGACGGACGGCGGGCCTGCGGAACAGGCTCACGAACACGGCCAGGAGCACCTTCGCCGTGTAGAAGAGCGAGAGCGGCACGGTCAGCGACGAGCGCCCGAGCTCGCGCTCGCGCATGACGACCGGGACCTCCTTCATCCGCAGTCGGTACTTCCCGGCGAGGACGGTGGCCTCGACGGTCTCCAGGAAGCCGTGCGGGTAGTCGGCGGCAAAGAGGGAGAGGCTTCGGCGGTTGAGCGCCCGGAAGGACGAGCTCGTGTCGGTCAGCGGCTCACGGACGACGAGCGAGACCACTCGCGCGAAGATCCGCTGACCGAGCCGGCGCACGCCTCGCGCGCGGTAGGTGCCGAGACCGGCGTAGCGAGAGCCGATGACGATGTCGGCCTCTCCCGCGAGGATCGGCTCGAGGATCAGCGGCAGCTGGCTCGGATCGTGCTGGCCGTCGGCGTCGACCTGGACCGCGACGTCGAAGCCGTTGGCGAGCGCGTAGCGGTACCCGGTCTGCACGGCGCCGCCGATCCCGAGGTTGAAGGGCAGTCGGAGGAGCGTGCCGCCGGCGGCCTCGGCGACCGTGCCGGTGGCGTCGTCGGACCCGTCGTCGACCACGACGACGGTGAAGTCCGGGTCGACGTCGCGGATCTCCTGGATCACTCGTCCGACCGTCGCGGCCTCGTTGAGTGCCGGGACGATCGCGATGCACCGCTTCCGCGGCGGCGGCGGCTGGTTCACGGCGCGAGCATTCTAGGGAGGTAGTCTGCCGTCCCGGCCGAGCGAGCCCTTGCGTATCTGCCTCGTCTACGACTGTCTCTACCCGTACACGGTCGGCGGTGCCGAGCGGTGGTACCGGAACCTCGGTGAACGCCTGGCGGGCGCGGGGCACGAGGTGACGTACCTGACGCTCCGGCAGTGGGACGACGACGACGCCCCCGTGATTCCGGGCGTGAACGTGGTGGTGGTCGGCCCACGGTTCCAGCTCTACACCGAGAGCGGCCGGCGGCGGATCTGGCCGCCGCTGCGGTTCGGCGTCGGCGTCTTCCGCTACCTGCTCCGGCATCGCCGGCGATTCGATGTCGTCCACACGGCGGCGACGCCCTTCTTCGGCCTGATCGCGATCGGCCTGCTCCGCCGATCCGGGCGCTATCGACTGGTCGTCGACTGGCACGAGGTGTGGACGCGCGCGTACTGGCAGGAGTACCTCGGCAGGGTAGGAGGCTGGGTCGGCTGGCGAGTCCAGCGGTGGTGCGCCCGCATCCCGCATCGGGCGTTCTGCTTCTCGCGCCTCCATGCACGGCGTCTCCGCGAGGAGGGGTACAGCGCCGAACCAACCGTGCTCGAGGGCGAGTACGCGGGCCCGGTCGATCTCGCGCAGCGCGATCCCACCGACCCGGTCGTGGTCTACGCGGGACGGCACATCCCGGAGAAGCGCGTGCCCGAGCTCGTGCGCGCGTTCCGCGTGGTTCGCGACCGGACTGCCGAGCTGCGCTGCGTGATCTTCGGCGACGGGCCCGATCGGCCCGAGGTTCTGCGGCTGATCGACGAGCTCGACCTGAGCCAGGCGGTCGAGGCGCCCGGCTTCGTCGACGGCGACGAGGTCGACCAGGCGCTGCGCAAGGCCACCTGCCTGGCGCTCCCCTCCCGCCGGGAGGGCTACGGCCTCGTCGTCGTGGAGGCGTCGGCCCGCGGGACTCCCAGCGTGGTCGTGGTCGACGAGGACAACGCCGCCGTCGAGCTGGTGGAGGACGGCGTCAACGGCGTGATCGCGCCCTCGGCCGGTCCCGACGACCTGGCGGCGGCGATCCTGCGCGTGCACGACGCCGGCGCCGAGATGCGCGCGTCGACGGCCGAGTGGTTCGCCCGGAACGAGCGACGGCTCTCGCTCGAGAGCTCCCTCGAGACGGTCGTCGAGACCTACGGTCGCGGCTAGATGCACGTCGCCTACAACCTGCTCCATCTCGTGCCTGGTGAGACGGGCGGCGCCGAGATGTACGCCCGCCGGCTCCTGCCCGCCCTTCGCGAGGCGGATCCCGCGCTCGAGATGACTCTCTTTCTCGGCGGCGCGGCAGCCGACGAGGACTGGGGCGACGGCGTCCACGTCGTCCGGCTCCGCTTCGATCCCCGAAGCCGCGTCCGCAGGGTGCTCGCCGAGCAGACGCTGCTGCCGCGGGCCGTACGCGAGGCCTCGCCCGACCTGCTGCACAACCTCTTCAACACGGCGCCGCTGCTGCCCCAGGTGCCGCAGGTCACCACGATCCACGACCTCGTCTTCAAGCGCTTCCCGGAGAGCGGGCTGCTGGCCAAGGGCGTCGAGGTGGTCGTCCCGCTGGCCGCCCGCCGTTCGACCCGGATCGTCACGGACTCGGACTCGTCGAAGAGCGACCTCATCCGCTTCCTCGAGATCCCCGGCGAGACGATCGACGTCGCGACGCTGGGACCGGGACTGCCGGAGGATGCCGCGGGCCCGCCTGCCCCGGAGCTCCGCCGCAGCCTGGAGCTCGGAGATGCGCCGATCGTCCTCAGCGTCCTGGCGAGGCGCCCGCACAAGAACGCCGAGCGCCTCCTCGAGGCCTTCGTGGGCGTGCCGGACGGGATCCTGGTCATGCCTGGCTACGAGACCGGCCACGAGGAGGCGCTCGAACGACGGGTCGAAGCGGCGGGGCTGAGCGGCCGCGTCCGGCTCCTCGGCTGGGTCGACGACGCGACGCTCGACGGCCTCTACCACGCGGCTGACTGCTTCGTGTTCCCGTCGCTCGCGGAGGGGTTCGGCCTGCCGGTCCTCGAGGCGATGCTGCGCGGCACGCCGGTCGCGTGCTCGAACGCGACAGCCCTGCCGGAGGTGGCGGGTGAGGCGGCGCTGCTGTTCGACCCGCTCGACGTCGAGGCGATCACCGTATCGATGCGGCGGATCCTCGAAGAGCCCGAGCTGGCGGAACGACTCCGTGCCGCCGGCCTCGAGCGGGCCAAGCGCTTCACCTGGGACGAGACGGCCCGCAGGACGCTCGACTGCTATCGCAAGACGCTCGAGTGACGGCGACGGTCTACTGCGTCTACCGCCGACGGAACACGGGCATCGTCGAGCAGCTGCTCGAGCCCGTGCTCGCAGCGGGCTGGCAGGTCGGTCTCTGGGCGCTGGACGAGCCGGATCCGTCGCTCGAGGCCCACACCGCCGGCCATGGGGCCGGGACGAAGTTCGAGCTCGTCAACCGCCTGCTGGCAGAGCGGCCGCCGCCGCCTGGCTACGTAGTCGTCGCGGACGACGACGCAATCTTCGCGCGCGGCGACCTGCGTGTGTTCGTCGAGACAGCGGAAGCCGGGAGGCTCGACCTTGCCCAGCCCGCACACGTCTACCGCAGCAACATCAGCCACCGGCTGACCTGGCGACGACCGCTCTCGCGGGTGCGACTCACGACGTTCGTCGAGATCGGCCCGATCTTCGCTGTTTCGGAGCTGTGGCGCGACCGTGTGATGCCGTTCCCGGACGGGATCGGCATGGGCTGGGGCCTCGAGCTGGACTGGATCGATCTCCAGGAGGACGGCTGCCGTCTGGGGATCGTCGACTCGACGCCGATTCGTCACCTCTCCCCCTTTGCGGCCGCGTACCCAGCGGACGACGAGATCGCCAGGCTGACGCGCTTGCTCGAGGAGCGTGGCGCGCCGGGCTGGCGTGGGCTGCGTCGGACGCTCGCGACGTGGCGGCCGTGGCGCCGGCGACCGCCATGGGCGAATCAGGAGGGCGCCAGCAGCCGGTCGTAGGCGGACGCGAGGCGCTCCGCCACCGCCTCCATCGAGTAGCGCCTAACGAGGTCGGAGGGAGGGTCCGAACGCGTCCCGGGCGGGCTCGAGAGGGGCCCTTCCGCCAGGCGCTCCGCCAGGCCGAGCCAGTCCCCCGGCAGGAAGTAGGCCGCGGCGTCGCCACAGACTTCCGGGATCGCCCCCGACCGCGAGGCGACGATCGGAAGGCGGGCGGCCATGGCCTCCGCGAGCACCATTCCGAACTGCTCCTCCCAGAAGAACCGTGGGATGTCGCCGAGGACATAGCCACCGGATGCGGTGGCCAGGCTCGCGAGGACCATGCACGACGCCTCGGCGAAGACACCGGGCATCTCCTTGTACGGGACGGCCCTGAACTCGACGGCGTCGGCGATGCCGAGCTCACGGGCGTAGGCCTCCAGACGCTCACGCTCCGGCCCGCTGCCGACGACGAGGAGCCTGGCGCGTCGAGGCTCGCCGCCGTTCGATCCTCGTCGGAGCACGGCGAGCGCACGCATGACGTCCTGATGGCCCTTCTCCCAGACGAGGCGGCCCGGTGAGACGACGACGTGCTCCGTCGGCAGCGGATCCGGACGAGGCGCGGAGGCGAATCGCTCCACGTCCACTCCCGGGTAGACGACCTCGATCCGCTCACGCTGGACGCCCTCGAGCACGAGCGCCGCGGCCGCCCGCTCAGTCGCCGGCAGGAAGAGGTCGGTTGCAGCCAGCGTCTCTTCGCGGTAGGTGCGCGCGTATCGGTTTCGGTAGACGCCGAGAAACGGGATCGTCTCCCAGACCGTGAGCGCGAGCTTGTACCGGTTCTGCGCCTTGCGCCGGGCCGAGTCGGCGGCGAACCAGTACGAGAGCTCGGCCGCATGGACGACGTCCGCCCAGGCAAACGCCTCGTCCGCTCCGACGTAGCGGTCGCCCGTGACGCCCGTCGCCACCATGCCGAGACGGCCCTTCGGCAGATAGCCGCTGACAGCCTTGACCGGAAACCGGCGGAGGCGGACGCCGCTGTCGTCGAACCAGTTGCGCGCCAGGCGCAGGTACGCCACCTCGAAGCGGTCGGATGGAAGGAGCTCCCAGGGCCGAAGCTCCCAGGGCGTCGCCTGGTAGCCGCGGGCGATGAGGATTCGCGCAGGTCGATCCACGGTGGCGCGAGGTTACTCGCCGACCGCTCTGCGATAGCTCGCGAGGGTTTCCTCGGCCGTGCGCCGCCAACTGAAGGCCAGAGCACGCTCCCGTCCTCGCTTGGCGAGCGAGGTCCGAAGCTCAGCGTCCGTGATCAAACGGCGGACGGCGTCGGTGACCGCCGCCTGGTCTGTCGGATCGAAGAGCAGCGCCGCGTCGCCGGCGACCTCAGGCAACGCCGGACGGTCGGAGCAGGCGACCGGGATCCCGCGCGCCATCGCCTCCAGGACGGGCAACCCGAAGCCTTCGATCAGCGACGGCAGCACGAAGCAGGTCGCCGATGCGTAGAGGGACTCCAGGTGCTCGTCGGAGACCCATCCTTCGAAGCGGACACGATCGGTGACGCCGAGCGACTCGACCAACCCGCGCAGCTCGCGCTCGTGCTCCGTCGGGCTGCCCGGCAGCACCAGGATCAGACGCTCGTCGGCGAGCTCGGCCGTCGCGCGGATCAGAGTTGCCAGGTTCTTGTACGGACGCTTCTGCGCAACGCACAGGACGATCGGCTGCTCCACCGCCCGGGTGGGCTCGTCGGCGCCATCCGGGACTCGGACTCCCAAGGGCGTGACATCGATCGTGTCCGGAGCGAGCCCGAAGTGCTCAACGAGGTCCTCGCGCGCAGCCTCGGAGATCGTGATCACGCGGTGTGCGGTTCTCGCAGAGATCCGGGTGAGGACGGCCATCGTCCTCACGGCGCCCGGCGTCCCCCAGTTCTCGCGCTGGTGGAGCCAGATCAGGTCGAGCAGTGTCACGACACGACGCACGCCGGGCGTGAGCGGCGGCCCGCCGTTGGCCAGGCTGTGGACGACGTCGAGTCGCTTCCACGCGGCCGATCCGGGAATACCGACGGCCTGGCCGAGAAGATGCGTCCGGTTCGAGAACCGGGTGGGGAACGCCACCCAGTCCACCTCTCCGGCCCACGCCGCCTGCGTGACGCTCGCAGGCGCATCGCGGTTCACGAACACGGTGAGCGCGAGCTCCGGCTCGGCCTCCAGCAGCGCCGGAACCAGCTCCACGGCATAGCGACCCGCCCCTCCAGCCGCGTCCACGAGAAACATGAGGTTGAGGCCGACCTTCACCGGGTGGTGCGCGGCGGACGCCAGAGCATCGCATCGATGACCTCGGGCGGCACACCGCGGAGCGCGAACAGCGCTCCCCAGTAGACGACCGTTCCCACAACGACCAGAAGGATGCCTTCGAGAGGGGCGAAGAGGAGCGCCGCGCTCAAGATCGTCGCGCCGGCGATGCGCGGGACGAGCCCGAAGTCGTAGCGGACGACGCGGCTGCCGAAGAGGACGGCGCCGTAGATCACCGCGATCAGAGACTCAGCCGCCAGCGTGGCCACGGCCCCGCCCTCTGCACCCATCGCGGGCACGAGGATCGCGGTCGCCACGATGCTGACCGCCAGCCCCGCGAGGTTGCCGACGAGCAGCGCGACGTGCCGGTGGAGGGAGACGAGCGCAAACGCGCCGGTCACCGCCAGGAAGCCGGCGATGAGCGCCAGGCCCTGGATCTGGAGCACCGGGATCGCGGGCTCGAACTCGGCGCCGGCCACGAGGCGGATGGCGACGCTGGCTCCCATCACCGTCGACAGGCCCATCCACACACCGACGATCAACGCGATGTCCACGAGGCGCTGGATTGCGTACTGCAGGCGCTCCCGGTCGGTCACCGCCGCTCGCGCAAGAACGGGAAACGCGGTCGAGATGAGAAGGAGTGGGATCCCCGCCAGGATCGTGAAGATGCGGAAGGCCGCTCCGAGGTAGCCGCTCTCCTCGGCTGTCCCGACGATCGAGGTCGTGACGATCACCGCGGAGACGTAGATCGTGCCCACCGCGGCAGCAGCCGCGTAGACCCCGACGAGCCGGAGGATCCGCAGCCATTCCGACCAGTCCACGCGCGGAAGGAGCGGGGCGTTGCCGCGGACGAGCGGCATCGCGGCAAACAGGACGACGAGGCCGGCCGGAATCGTGGCGGCGAAGAACGCCAGGAGGCCGGCGTCCGCGAGCACCAGGATGACGACGACTCCGACGAAGGCCACCTGCCGCAGAAAGTCGATGGTGCTCAGCCAGCCGAACCGAAGAGCCACGCCGATCGGGATCGAGTACGTCTGTTGGACGGTTGCGATCACGAGGCCGACCCCGGCCAGCAGCGTGCCGCCGACCATCACCTGCTCGTAGCCGGCCACCACCGCGAACACGGCCGCGGCCGCGACTCCCACGACGGCGACACACAATCGGATGCCGATGACGTTCGCGAGCAGGCGGTCGCGCTCGCCCCGCTCGCGGGTTGCGAACTCCCGCGCCGCGATGTTCGAGACGCCGGCGTCGGTCAGCCCGGCGACGATCGCGATGAGCGAGGTCACGATCACGTACTTCCCGAAGTCCTCCACGCCGAGGTACCGCGTCATCAGCGCCGCGGAGACGATCCCGACGGTCACTCCCGCCACATAGGTCCCGATCCTGAGGGCGCCGCCGCGGATCACCCGCCCGCCCGCGCTGGGCGAGTCGAGGACATTCAGAGGGTCGTCGGGCGGGAACTCCGGGAGACCGTCGAGCTTGTCGACCGGCCGATCTGGTCCGCTCACGCCCCGAGCACATCCTCGATCCTGGCAGGACGCTTCCCGAGACGCTGGTAGAGCCTCCAGGCCGAGCGGCTCACCGGCTTCCGCTCGGAGCGGCCGCGCAACGCGGCCCTGTAACCGGCGAGGAGACCTCTTGCGAAGAGCCGCGTGCGGCGAACGCCCCGTCCCAACCAGAGCATGTGGAGAGTCGTTTTCGCAAGCAGAGGCACGAGATCCGGCATGGGCACGTTGTGCCAGGCGAAGAGGACATCGTTTCGGCACTCGTAGAACCAGATCCGGTCGAGGTTCCTGGCCGGCGACGCGAGATGGCGGACAGGATCCGCGCGGCCCAGGCGCACGAAGTGGCCGGCGTCGAGGAGCCGAAGGCACAGATCGGGCTCTTCCGCCTGCTGGAAGAGATCGCCCCGGTAGCCGCCGAGGGAGAGGAAGAGATCGCGCCGAAGCGCATGCGCGGTGCCGCGGAAGCGATGGGTGAGGTAGACGCCTTCCTCTCGAGGCGCACGTTGGAGGACGCCGTCTCCCTGAGGCACGTCGACGTAGGGCATGGCAACCGCTGCCACACGGGGCTGATCGAACTCGGTCACGGTCGCCGACACCACCCGTTCGCTCGTGAAGACGGCGTCGTCGTCGATGGAGACGATGATCGGAGCGGACGCGAGCTCCGCCGCCTCGTTTCGGCGGACGATCAGCCCGGCGCTGCGCTCGTGGCGCACGACGCGGGCCTCGGGGAAGACGGAGCGCACCGCGTCGGCCGTCCCGTCGACCGACCCGTCGTCGAGAACGAGCACCTCCACAGAAGGACGTTGCGCGAGCGCGGATTGCACCGCGCGAAGCGCCTCTTCCCGCCGGTCCTTCGTGACGATCACGACAGTGGCAGCCGGCGCGGCGGTCATCCCTGCCCGCGCCACGCCCAGAACATGCCCTGGTCCGGACTGAACTCGAACACGAGCTTCGTCTCGTATCCGGCACCCTCGACGATCTCGAGCGCCAGGCGCCGCGGATCCGAGCCGGGCGCCTGGTCGGGGTGGTACTCGAGCACGAGAGCCGGCACCTGCAGCTGCAGGAAGCGAGGATCGGTGAGAACAGCCCACTCGGCACCCTCGACGTCGACCTTCGCGAGGTCGATGCCCTCCAGGTAGGGGAAGACGTCGACTGCATCCACGTGCATTCCGCTCCCCTCCGGCTCGATTCGGGAGCGTGAGAACTCGCCGGCGCGGAAGCCAATCCGGCCGTCGCGGTTTCCGGCCGCCGCCTCGATCAGGCGCCAGTGGCGGCCTGCGGCGTTCGCATCGATACAGAGCCGGGCGACCTCGGCGTTCGTGGGATCCGGCTCGAAGGCCGTGATCTCGGCGCCGGGAAAGCGATCGAGCGCCCACACGCCGAAGAGGCCGATGTTCGCTCCGAGGTCGAGGATGCGCGGCGGCCTTCCCAGGCCGTCGAGGACGCGGGCGACCTCTTCCGGAAGCTCGTAGTGGCCGGTGTAGAAGATCTCGTCGAGGACCAGCGGATCCGCGGTGTTGTGACGGACGAAGATCGGCCGGCCCGTCCGGCGGAGCGCGTACCGCGAAAGCGATCCGCTGGCGGACAGCTCGCGGTACACGAACCGCAGCGAGCCCTTCACCGTCGAGGCCTGGATCAGCACCGAGATGACCCGCGCGACCCGCGGGCGCCGGAGGATGCTCTGCGCGCGATGGGTTCGGGCCACGCGTTGGACGGACCTCCGCATCGCTCTCTTCGCCCGCGCCAGCGCTGGAGGCTTCTGGGCGGCAGGGTCGCTCATGGAAACCGCGCAACTACTATCAGGCGCCGTGCCGGACGGCCGCCCGATCCTTCAGCACCTCGGTGTGAACGCGCTGTTCCTGGAGCCGAGGATGGGCGGGATCGAGACGTATGTCCGCAGCCTCTACCCGGCGATGCTCGAGACACGGCCCGACCTCCGGATCTCGATGTTCGTGAACGGCCAGGGCAAGGAACTGATCGCCTCCGAGCCATGGGCCGGTTCGGTGGAGCTCGTGACGCATCCGGTCGTCGGAGCCCGAGGGTCGCGCGCTCTCGGCGAGGCGTTGCTCGTCGGTCGCCTTGCGCGCGGACACGGTTGCGACCTGCTGCACAGTGTCGCGATGACGGCGCCTCTTCGACCGAGCATCCCGTCGGTGGTCACGATCGCGGACGTCACCTGGCTGCGGCAGCCCGGCGCCGTTCCGCGCAAGACCCGGTTCCTCTGGAAGACACTCGTGATCCCGGCCGCCCGGAGCGCGCGACGGCTGATCGCCATCTCGGAGACCGCTCGCCGCGAGGTCGCCGAGGACCTCGGCGTGCCGGCCGACCGGATCGACGTCATTCCGCTCGGGCCCGGTGCCCTGGGGCCGGCTGCGACGCCGGAGAGCGAGACCCGCCGAAAGCTCGGTGTCGGAGCAGGCCCGATCGTGCTCGCGGTGTCCGCGTTCCTCGCGCACAAGAACGTGGAGCGCCTGGTCGAGGCCCTGCCGGCGATCCGCGCCGTGGTCCCTGATGCGGAGCTCGTCCTCGCCGGGAACTGGACACCACTCCGCGACGAGATCGAGGCACGGGCTGAGGCGCTTGGGGTGGGCGGCGCCGTCCACTTTCCGGGCTGGGTTGCGAGCGCGGACCTCGAGGGGCTGTACGCGGCGGCGAGCTGCGCCGTGGTCCCGTCGCTCCGCGAGGGCTTCGGGTTGCCGGTGCTCGAGGCCATGCGACGAGGTGTGCCGGTCGCCTGCTCACGGACATCCGCCCTTCCCGAGGTTGCCGGCGATGCCGCCCTCTTCTTCGACCCGGAGAGCCCGGCATCGATCGCGGAGGCCGTCGCCGCAATCCTCCCCGACCCCGAACTGGCCGCACGCCTGTCGGCGCGGGGCATGGAGCGGGCGGCCCTGTTCACCTGGGAGCGTGCGGCTGAGGAGACCCTCGCGACGTTCGAGCAGGCCCTCGCATGACCGATCTCCCCATGCGGCTCGTGCGGATGCTCGCGACCGCGCCGGGCTTCAGGCGGCTGACGAGGGTCAGGGCGCTTCTCCGCGTCAGCTACGCGCTCAGGGCTGCTCTCGTGCAGGAACGCCGCCGGTTCGCGCTCAACGAGCTGCGCCGGCGCGAGTCGACCGGCGTCTACCGGCTGCGCGAATCGGGAGTCGCGTTCGCCGCGCGGCACCACACGGGCGACATCCTGGTGCTGGACGAGATCTTCTCCCAGCGGGAGTACGAGCCGCCCCTGGAAGCGGAGGCGGCGCTGGCCGGGCTGCCGGCCGCGCTGCAGGTGATCGACCTCGGAGCCAACATCGGGCTGTTCGGCGCATGGGTGCTCGGACGCTTCCCCGGCGCCCGGATCGTCGCGGTCGAAGCCGATCCCGCCAACGCCGAGGTCCATCGCCGGACGATCGAGGCGAACGGTCTCGGCGCGCGCTGGGAGCTCGTGGAGGCGTTCGCGTCGACCGCAACGGGAGAGGTGCGCTTCGCAGGCGGCCAGCATGCGACGTCGCACGAGGCGGAGGACGGGACGCCGGTGCCGGCGGTCGACGCCTTCCCGCTCCTGGCCGACGGAGACCTTCTCAAGATCGACATCGAGGGTGGAGAGTGGGCGATCCTCGGTGACGCGCGATTTGCCGGCCTGCGGCCGAGTGTGGTCGTGCTCGAGTACCACCAAGACGGCTGCCCGGAGTCCGACGCGGCGTCGGCGGCCTCGGACGCCCTTCGCGCCGCAGGCCTGGATGTGGTCGAGGGCTCGAGCAAGCCCGAGTTCGGCGCGGGGATCGTCTGGGGCCTAGCGAGGCCGGACGCCACGCCCGCCGACGATTCGCAGGGCGTCGCGGAGCACCAGTGAATAGGCGCTGCGGGACTCCGCATCTCGCGCGCTGACCATGCGGGCGGCAGCGGCCAGCGCAAACGCCGGCGCCGTGATCGCCCTTCCCCCGAGCCCAAGGTGGCGCTGCGCGTAGAGCAGCGCGCCGCGATAGCTCCGGGCGACGACCTCCGCACGGCTGAGCCGCCCCGCGCTCGCGCCGCCGACATGCGGGAAGGCTGCGCCGGCGACGAACAGGATCTCGCCCTGCGCGCCGAGCCGCCGGGCGAGGTCGAGGTCCTCGAACCAGAACTCGAACTCCTCGTCCCACCCACCGGCTGACTCGAAAGCCGTTCGCCGAACGAGCAGGCAGGCGCCGGGCGGCTGGTCGACGGCGACCACGCCCTCTCCGGGCACGTCCAGCGGCCGCCGTGGCCGCCCGAACAACGTCCCGGCGAGCGTCAGCGCCCCCGGGAACGGACGGGGGAGGTACTGGTCCTGCGTCGCGCCGTCGGTCGGATCGACGAGGCGACCCGCCGCCGCGACCGCGCCGGGCCGTTCCTCGAGCGCCTGCGCGAGCACCGCGACTGCTTCGTCGGTCGCGAAGACGTCGTCGTTCAGGAACAGGACGAGCTCGGCCGTCCCCGCCTCCGCCCCGCGGTTGTAGGCGTAGGAGAGCCCTTCGGGCCGCCCGACCACGACGACATCGACCTCCGGCCGGGATTCCCGGACCGCGTCGGGCGTCCCGTCCGTGGAGCCGTTGTCGACGACGACCACCCGGTCGAGGAGCGGCGAGCGCAACCGCTCGATGCACTCGAGGATCAGCTCGCGCGAGTCCCGCGTCGCCACGACGGCGTCGATCACCAGTCGCTCTCATACCATCAGCGGCCGTGAGCGGTGCACTCGACGCCCACCTGCGATCTGGCCCCCAGATGCTCCAGTACCAGACGCTGGCGCGGCGACTTGCCGAGCGCAACCCGGGGCGCACGCTCGACTGGGGCTGCGGCTACGGCCAGGTGACCGCGCTCCTGCGCGCCGAAGGCGTCGACGCGACGGCCTTTGACTATCGGGCCGAGCTGGACACGCCGGCGATCGAGCCCCTCGAGCGCTTCCCGAGCATCGACGCGCACCTGAGCCCGGATCCCGTCGCGCTTCCGTTCGAGGACGACAGCTTCGACACCGTGCTCTCCTGCGGCGTGCTCGAGCACGTCGAGGACCCGGACGGGAGCCTGGAGGAGATCGGCCGGGTCCTCAGGCCGTTCGGCACGTTCTTCATCACGAACCTGCCCAACCGATGGTCCTACACGGAGAAGATCGCGCGCCTGCTCGGACGCTACTACCACGGCCAACTCCCGAACGATCGTGTCTACACCAAGCGAACCGTCCGCGAGCTGCTTGATCGACACGGCTTCGCGATCGAGGAGCTCAGGACGGTGCACATGCTGCCGCTCACGCTCGGCGGCCCCGCCGGCCCCGTCTGGAGGCTGAGCAGGGCGCTCGAGCGCATTCCCGGCCTCAACCTCGTGGCGACGAGCCTGGAACTGGCTGCGACGAACGCAGGCGGTACAGATGGTCGTGCACCGACAGCTGCTCCACGTGCTCGTAACGGCCCGCGATGAGCGCCTCGATCCGGTGCCGGGCCCGACCCGGATCCAGCATCTCGACGAGCAGGTAGCGCGGCGTGTGGCGCTCGAGGTCGAGCCCGGCGAGCGCCTCGGGTTCGTAGCCCTCGACGTCGAGGACGAGCAGGTCGATCTCGTCGAACCCGGCCTCGTCGAGCAGCGCGCTCAGCGTCGCGCCGCGCACTTCGAGCTCGTAGTTCGGCTCCCGCCCGCCGCGGGTCCCGGTCTCCGCGTGCTCGCGGTCGGCCTCAGGCGATCCTTGCGCGCCGTGGACGAGGGTCATCAGGTTCGCCACCGTCAGCTGCACCGGCCGCCCCTCCAGCTCCGGCGGAACGAGCGCCGCCTGGACGACGCGTGAGCGTGTCCGCTCCCGCCGCGCCGCCTCCGCCAGCTCCGGCACGGGCTCCACGAGGAGCCCGGTCCAGCCCTTGAGCCGCTCGAAGTAGTACGTGTTGCTCTGAAGGAAGCCGTCGAACGCACCGGCTTCCACGAACACGCCGTTCCGCTCCGGGAGGTAGGCCTCGAGCTTGCGGTCGAGGCCGTGAAGCGCAGGCTGGGAGTAGCGGGCGGAGCCGAACCGCTCGAACAACCGCCGCCGGACGCGCGCCACGCGGCGCGCATGCGGCTCGACGGCCGGGTGCTCGAGGAGGCGGCGGAGTCCCGCCGGGAGGGCGACGGTGCGCTCCTAGCCGAGGACCTTCGGCGCCGCCGCCGGCGCGAGCCGCTCGAGATCAGCGTCGACCATCATCTCGACGAGCTCGCGGAACGAGTGCTTCGGCTCCCAGCCGAGCTCGCGCTTGGCCCTCGCCGGGTCGCCGACGAGCTGGTCGACCTCCGCGGGGCGCATGAACTCCGGGTCGCTCTTCACGTGCTGCTGCCAGTCGAGCCCCGCGTGGGCG
>DATBMD010000243.1:0-3964 GCA_036555085.1 Gaiellaceae bacterium | reverse complement strand
TCCAGCGGCCCGACGACGCTCTCGCTCCGCCTCAAGCCCGACGTCGCCGCCCCCGGCGTGAACATCGCCTCGTCGATCCCCGGCGGCTGGGGCCGGCTGTCGGGGACGAGCATGGCGGCGCCGCACGTGGCGGGAGCGGCGGCGCTCCTCCGCGAGCGCCACCCGAGCTGGTCCGTGGCGCAGCTGAAGTCGGCCCTCGTCCTCACCGGCGACCCCGCCTTCGGCGACGCGGACCGGGCGGCGGCGGGCTCGACCCAGGCGGGCGGCGGCATCGTCAACCTCGTCCGCGCCGATACGCCGCTCGTCTTCGCCCGGCCGACGTCGCTCTCGTTCGGCCTCCTGCGTCGAGGCGCCGCCGTCTCGGAGACCGTCGACCTCGCCGACGCGGGCGGCGGCGCCGGCACGTGGTCGGTGTCGGTCGAGACCGTCTCGGCGCCGGCGGGCGCTGCGCTGCTCGTGCCCGGGACGGTCGAGGTGCCGGGGGCGCTGACGGTCACGGCGAGCACGACTGGCGCCGGCCGGGACGGCGAGCTGAGCGGCTGGGTCGTCCTCTCGCGCGAGGGCGAGCGCCGTCGCGTGCCGGTGTGGCTCCGGATCTCGACGCCGAAGCTCCGCGGTCACCGGCCGACGCCGCTGAGCCGGCCTGGCGTGCATCGCGGGAACACGGCCGGGCGGCCGTCGCTGGTCCGCCGCTACCGGTACCCCGAGCACGGCCCGGCCGGCGTCGTGCAGTCCGATCTCGCCGGGCCGGAGCAGGTCTTCCGGGTGCGCGTCACGCGCCGGATCGCCAATTTCGGGGTCGCCGTCGTCTCGGCGCGGCCCGGCGTCAGGATCGAGCCTCGCACCGTGCGGGCGGGCGACGAGGACCGGCAGGTCGGCTACACGTCGCTGCCGGTGAACCTCAACGCCTACCTCGCCGACTACGGGGAGTACCGCCCCGTGTCGGGCGCCGTCGCACCCGCCATCGGCGCCTACGACGTGGTCTTCGACACGCGGAACCGGGCGCGGGCCGGGCCGTTCACCTTCCGCTTCTGGGTCGACGACACCACGCCGCCGAGGCTGGCGATCCCGCGCCGCACGGTCCCGACGAGAGACGACCTGCTCGTGCGGGCCGGCGACGGCGGCGCCGGCGTCGACCCGGAGTCGATCGTGGCGGAGATCGACGGCAACGAGCGGATCGCGGTCTTCCGTGACGGGACCGTCCGCATCGACCTGCGCGGGCTGGCCGCGGGCCGCCACCGCCTGCGGCTCCAGGTCTCCGACTACCAGGAGTCGCGCAACACCGAGAACGTGGCCCGGATCCTGCCGAACACCCGCGTCCTCCGGACGACGATCACCCTGACGGGGAGCCCACGCCCCTCGCAGCTCGTGCTCGACTGAGGCGCGGCGGGCGCGTCAGCGGCCGCTGGGGCCCGACTCGCGCTCTTCGATCGTCGGCAGCGCCTCGAGGTCGCGCTGTACGCTCGCGACGAAGTCCTCGTCGTCCGGGTTGACCACGCGCAGCTTCGCCTTGCGCTTCTCGCGCTCGCGCTGCTTGCGGCCTTCGCTCCCGAGGACGCGCTGCAACCGCGGCCACTCCGCGGCCACCACCACCGCAACCGCCAGGGCCAGCAGCACGATCCACGGCCAGCTCATATTCGGATTCTATCGCGTGCTTGCATTCGGCTCCGGCTTCGCCGCACGCGGGGGCGGGCGGGCGAACGCTCGCCGCGCCCGCTCGGCGCGATCGCGCGCCGCGCAGCCCTCGACGTGGTCGTCGACGAGCCCCATCGCCTGCATGAACGCGTAGACGGTCGTCGGGCCGACGAAGCTCCAGCCGCGCCGCTTCAGGTCCTGCGCGAGCGCCCGCGACTCGGGCGTCTGCGCCAGCTCCCGCAGGGCAGCCCAGGTCAACCGCACCGGGCGGCCGGCGGGGTCGGGCTCGAACCCCCAGACGTACGCCGCCAGCGAGCCGTGCTCGTCCCGCAGCTCGAGGTACCGCCGTGCATTGTTGATCGTCGACTCGATCTTGCCGCGGTGGCGGACGATCGATGCATCCGTGAGCAGCCGCTCGACGTCGCGCTCGCCGAAGCGCGCCACCCGCTCCGGGTCGAACCCCGCGAACGCCCGGCGGAAGCCCTCGCGCTTGCGGAGGATCGTCAGCCAGGAAAGCCCCGACTGGAAGCCCTCGAGCGAGAGCTTCTCGAACAGGCGGACGTCGTCGTCGACGGGAAAGCCCCACTCGTCGTCGTGGTAGGCGACGTACTCGGGCGCGGACGCTCCCCAGGCGCAGCGCGCGACGCCGTCCTCTCCGACGACGATCCCGTCGAGCGGCGTCACGCTCTCACGTAGATCTCCATCGGCAGCGTCGACAGCGACTCGCCGCCGTCCGCGGTCACGAGCCAGGTGTCCTGCATGTAGAGGCAGTCCTCGCCGTTCGCGGCGATCGCGTGCGGGTGCATCGAGAGCACCATGTTCTCGGCGAGCTCCGTCTCGACGCCCTCCCCCACCTTCGGGAACTCGATCATCGTCATGCCGATCGAGTGCCCGGTGACGTGGCCGAGGTGGTAGCCGCGCTCGCTGAACCCCCGCGAGACGGCGCGGTGGAGGTCGTGGCAGGTCGCGCCGGCCCGCATCGCAGAGCGGGCTGCCTCGTGGTACTCGACGTACGCCTCGAGCATCCGCGTCGTGTCGTCCGAGAGCTCCTGGCCGCCGGCCGCCACCGCGCGCGACACCTCGACCCAGTGCATCCCCGGGCCGGCCACCTCGAGCGAGGGCAGCACGAAGCCTCCCAGCACCTCCTCCTTGCGCGCGATCTTGAACTCGGGCAGCGCCCGCCCGCCGCCGTTCGGCGAGGTCAGCACCATGTTCATCGTCAGCCGCCCGCAGCCCTCGCTGATGAAGTAGTCCTCGGCGGCCGCCATCACCTCGGCCGCCGTCCGCCCCGGCGCGTAGTGGTCGAACCAGATCTCGAAGCCGCGCTGGTTGATGCGGACGCTGTCGCGCACCGACTCGAGCTCAGCCTCGCTCTTGACCGCCCGCGCGAGGTCGAACTCGACGTCGAACGGGACGATCTCGAAGGCCTCCAGCTCACGGTAGTCGCGCACCGTCATCACGTAGTCGAGCCCGTAGACGCCGAGCCGGCGCCAGCCGCCCGCCCGCGCCCGCTCGGCGATCAGCGCGCCCGGGCGGTCGGCGAAGACCTGCTCCACCCGTGCCGTGCCGTGCTCGCCCACGTAGCGCGCCTCCGTCGGGAAGACGATGGCCGGATCGCCGTCGGCGGGCACGACCACGTAGGCGTAGCGGTGGACGATCTGGAACCCGGAGAGGTAGGTGACGGACCCCTCGAAGCCGGTGTACTCGCTGCCCGCGACGACCAGCGCGTCGAGCTCCCGCTCCGCCATCGCCGCCCGGACGTTCGCGTAGCGGCGCTCCAGCTCGGCGTCGATGCCCGTTACTGCTGCCACGACTCCTCCACCCCCTTGATCAGCGCTGTGATCGCGTCGTTGAGCGGCGTCGGCACGCCGAGCTCGCGGCCGAAGCGTGCGATGCCGCCGTTCAGGTAGTCGATCTCGGTGCGTCGGCGAGCCTCGACGTCCTGCAGCATGCTCGCCTTGTGGCCGTAGGCCACCTCGGGCCTCGCGGCGTGGTCGATCAGCTCCTCCGGGTCGGCGTCGAGGACGATCCCCTGGGCCGCGGCGACGGCCGTTCCCTCGTCGACGAGGCCGCTGACGAGCCCCCGCAGCTCCGGGCGCTCGCAGACCCGTCCGTGCGTCAGGCCGGTGAGCGCGCCGATCGGGTTCGAGGCGGCGTTGAAGATCACCTTCCGCCACTGCGCGGGGCGCGCGTCGGCCACCGCCCGCGCCGGCATCCCGCCGCGGGTGCACGCGTCGGCGAGCCGCTCGACCTCCGCGGTCGCCGCGGGGCTGGGCTCGAAGGGCGCCAGCGTCGTCTCGCCGCGCACGTCCCACTGGACGACGCCGGG
>DATBMD010000241.1:0-4087 GCA_036555085.1 Gaiellaceae bacterium | reverse complement strand
TCGAGGTAGTAGACGGTGCCGGCCTCGCCCGGCTCGCTCCAGTCGGCGATCGTCTGCAGGCGGCTGTCGACCTCGCCGACCGCCTCGTAGCCGAGGTCGAACAGGTCGGAGTAGAAGAAGGGCAGGTGGTCGTACGGCTCGTCGGCGCCGGCCATGTTCGCGCCGACCAGCCTGCCGTGGCTCTTCGCGTGATCCTCGTGCTCGACGCGCCTAGCGCCGCCGAGGGCCGGCTCGGGGAAGCGGGCCACGTCACCGGCGGCGAAGACGTCGTCGCGGCCGCCCACTCGGCCTCGGTCGTCGACGAGGATGCCGTCCGCGACCGGCAAGCCGGCCCGGAGGGCGAGCTCCACCCTGGGCTCGATCCCGAGCCCGGCGACGACCGCGTCCGTCTCGAGCGTGCGACCGTCTCCGGTTGCCAGCCGTACGCTGTCGCCGTCCCGCTCGACCGCCGTCACCGATGCGCCGGCGAGCACCTCGACGCCGCGGGCGGCGTAGTACCGGTTCAGGAAGGCGGACAGCTCGGCCGGGAAGAGGCGCGCCCCGATACCCGGCTCGGGGAAGATCAGCGTGACCGAGCGCGCGTTCAGGGCCAGCGCCGCCGCGATCTCGGAGCCGATGAAGCCGCCGCCGATCACGACGAACCGCGCTCCCTGGTCGCTCAGCGCGCGCACACGCCGGTAGTCGTCGAGCGTCCGGAAGTAGACGACCTCGTCGCCGCCGAAGGGAAGGCGCCGCGGCCGGCCGCCGGTGGCGAGCAGCAAGCGGTCGTAGTCGTAGGTCCGGCCCCGGTCGTCGGTCGCTCGGCGCGCCTCGAGGTCGAGCGCGACGATCGTGCGTCCGACCTCGACCGCGACGCCGAGGTCGGCCGTGTCGCGCCAGATCGTTCGCTCCGCGTCGCCCTTCCAGAGCCCCTTGGAGAGCGGCGGGCGGGCGTAGGGCGGGTGGGTCTCCGCGCCGACGACGGTGATCGTCCCGTCCGGGTCGACGTCGCGGATGCCCTTGCAGGCCGCGTCGGCGGTCAAGCCGCCGCCGACGATCAGGTAGTGGGTGCGCATCGCGTCTCCTCGCTTTCAGTCTCGTGTCCATGGATTCCCGGAGCCGATCTCGGCCAGGAACTCGCGTCGCAGGTCGGGGTCGTCCGTGTAGACACCGCGCCAGAAGGTCATCGCGGTCGTCGAGTGCTGCTCGCGGACCCCGCGCATCTGCGTGCAGAGATGGACGGCGCGCACGTGCACGGCGACGCCGTGCGGGTCGATCAGCTCCACCAGGGCATCTGCGACCTGGTCGCCCAGTCGCTCCTGCACCGTGAAACGGCGCGCGAACAGGCGCACGAGCCGGGTCAGCTTCGAGATGCCGATGATCCGCTCGTTCCCGATGTAGCCGACGTGTGCGAAGCCGTGGAAGGGCAGCGCATGGTGCTCGCAGAGAGAGTGAAAGGAGATCGGCCCCTCGACGATCTGACCGACCAGGCAGTCGTCGCTGCGGCGGCACTCGGTCGGGAACGCGGTCAGCACGTTCTCGTCGCCTTCGTAGCCGTCGGTCGCGTCGTACAGCGCCCTCAGGAACCGCTCCGGCGTTCGCTCCGTGCCGGGCGTCTCGAGGTCCATCCCGAAGGCCGCGAGGATCTCCGCCAGCGACCGCTCGAACCGCCGCCAATCGTCGGGCTCGACGTGCCGCGGCCGGCGCCAGTCCAACGGGATCGAGCGCTCCGGGACGCCGGCAAGCCGTGCCGCGGCGTGCTGCGCCTGTGCCATCCGTCCGCTCCCTTCCACCGAGATCCGGGCGTATTGCCGCTCGCCCGTATGCCTACGCGGATCGTGCCTTCCCGGGACGCGCCCTCCTATGCGGGCGACGCCCCATTTCCCGACGGCGCCGGCTCCATCCGGGTCCCGTCGGTGGCTACGTGCGCAGCAGCTCGGCGAGCACGACGGCGTCGTTGTGCTCGGTGTCGCGCGCGCCGTAGACGAGTGTCACCGTGCCCGCACGCGCCCGGCGGCGCAGCTCGTCCAGCTTCGGCGCCTGGGCCTTCAGCTCCTCGACGTAGCGGCGACGGAACCCCTCGAACCGGTCGGGATCGTGCGCGAACCATCGCCGCAGCTCCGCGCTCGGCGCGAGCTCTCGCGCCCACTCGTCCAGGCGCGCCCGCTCGCGTGAGACACCGCGCGGCCAGAGCCGGTCGACGAGAACGCGGTAGCCGTCGGAGGCCTCCGCGGGCACGTACGCACGCTTGAGCCGCACGTCCATGGCCGCAACGCTACTGTCGCGCGGGCTCTGGAAGGTTCTCCGCCAGGCAGACGCGGGCTCCGTATTGCCGCTCGGATGCCCTTGGAGAACGCGATTGTCGCAGAGACGCTGTTCTTCCACGAATACGCCGAGCGGGCGTGTCTCGTGATACTCGGGATCGCCGCCGCGCTCGAATAGCGTCCGCGCCGCGTCGGGCGATCCAGCGTTCCGCGCATGAGGATCTGTCGCGCCGGCGGCCACGAGAGCAGCGACCGCCGGGGTTACGCGAGGGCACGAATGGGTACGGATCCGACCACTGCACCGAACGGATAATCCGACCACTGCACCGAACGGAGGATCGATGTCTCAGATCACCACGCCCCGCGAGCTGTTCGTGCACGAGCTCGGCGACATCTTGTTCGTCGAGCGGCAACTCGTGGAAGAGGCGCTTCCGAAGCTGATCTCGGAGGTGCGCGACGAGGAGCTCAAGGGGGCGCTCGAAGAGCACCTGACACAGACCAGGGCTCATGTGCGGAACGTGGAGCGCGTGTTCGAGCTTCTCGACGAGGAGCCTTCGGCGGAGGAGTGCCTCGGCTTCGAAGGCTTGAAGGCGGAGCACGAGAAGCTGGTCGAGGAGACCTCTCCCGAGCTGATCGACTCGGTCGACCTGGGGGCAGCGGCTCGGACCGAGAATTACGAGATCGCGGCCTACGAGGGTCTGCGTCGGATGGCGAAGGCGCTGGGTGAGGAGCAGGCGGTCGACCTGCTCGACCGGAACCTGAAGGAGGAGAAGGAAGCGCTTCGGATCGTCGAGAAGATCGCAACGCGGGTCAGCAAGGAGAGCGCAGCGGCCCCGGCGTGAGCCGGCACGCGCCGTAATCAACGTTTCGCTTCGCGGTAACCCCGGGTAAGTCTGCTCAATGGCGCCTTCGAGCAAAGCCAGGGTAACGCTTGCGGTAGGGCCGCTTGCCGGAGGCCGCGAGCCCGGCGCGAGGGGCGCGTCCCGCCTGACATTCGTGATCCCCTCGCGACGGGAACGTGCCAGCCGGCCGGCACGTCGCGTAGCGCCTCGACCTGCCAATGGTCTATGAGAATGCGGGCTGGCGGTAGAGGCACCGCGATGAAGCAGTTGCGCCACGCCGCCGCGGCGGCCGCCGCCCTGTGGGCAGGGAGGACGACGCTGATTCATCGGCGGAAGCGGCGATCCCGACGTTCGGAGCCACTCGAGATCGGTGGCGACGGCGCGTACGTCGAGCCGGCGACCCCTCGCGACTAGCCAGGCGCGATTCTGCGTGCGAAGCCGTCGGCCGGCGAGGCCTCGATTCGCAGCACGTCGCGTGGACTGCGCATGGGCCGTGAAGGATTCGAACCTTCGACCTTGGGATTAAGAGTCCCCTGCTCTACCAGCTGAGCTAACGGCCCGCAGGGGGCCAGTGTAGCGTCGGCACCCCTTCGGACCTGTCTACGTGGCCCGGTCGGTCATGCCCCGGGTCTGACCCCGGGTCGTGCCACATATGACCATGTCCTGTGGATGGCGAGCCGTCCCCAAGGGTCGTCCGCAGGGCTGCCATTCCACAGAATCAGGCCGTGTCCAGGCCCAAGCGGGACATGCCCTGGGGACAGGCCCCGGGCGTGGCCGCTAGGGGCGTGGCTCAGGCCGGGCGTTCGAGGCGGCGCTGGGCGTACCAGGCTGCCGTTCGCCCGGCGCCCAGGGGGCGGGCGAGGAGTCCGACGCCAGCAAACAGGAGCTTGAAAGGCATGGACTCGCTCCATTCGCCGCTGTCGTGCGAATCCATTCCTGCGCACGAGGACCTGGCTGGGATCGCTGACCTGCTTTGTACGATGAGTCTCGATGAGTGACGTC
>DATBMD010000238.1:0-27140 GCA_036555085.1 Gaiellaceae bacterium | reverse complement strand
CGCCGACCTGCCCCTCGACGGCGCCGACCCGCTCGGCGACTGGTGCGCGGAGCTGTCGGCGCCGCCGATCTCCTGCGCGGGCGGTGGCGGCTCGCTCGCCGGCTCGACCGTGCTCTCGATCGCGCTCCGCGGCGCGCCGCTCGCCGACATCCCCTTCGCCGACATCCCGCTGGCCGACATCCCGCTTGCGGACATCCCCCTCGCGGACATCCCGCTGGCCGACATCCCGCTCGCGGACATCCCCCTCGCTGACATCCCGCTGGCCGACATCCCGCTCGCCGACATCCCCCTCGCGGACATCCCGCTGGCCGACATCCCGCTCGCCGACATCCCCCTCGCTGACATCCCGCTGGCGGACATCCCGCTCGCGGACATCCCGCTCGCCGACATCCAGGTGCTCTTCGGCTGCACGACGAGCTGCCCGACGAGCGGCACGCTCGGCTCGAACGCCGGCCAGCTCAGCCCCGACGCCACGCTCGGCGACCTGCTCGAGGCGATCGACGAGCTGCCGCCTGCGGCGCTCGGCGGCACCACGGTCGGGCAGCTGCTCGGCGACCTGCCGCCCGGCACGCAGGCCACGCTCGGCGACCTGCTGCTGTTCGTGCTCGGACAGTTCGACGAGGTCTCGTGGGAGAGCCTCGACCTGACCGCGTCGAGGATCCAGCGCTACGCCACGACGGGCGGGACAGTGGCGTACGAGGCGTCCTTCCAGCTCTCGCCCGGGAGCGGCGTCCACCCGGTCGACGTCTCCGTCCAGCTGCCGCCGGGATTCCTCTACGCGCCGGGCAGCGCCGTGCTGAAGCAGATCGCTCCCGCAGGCCCTGACGCGCCGCTGCCCGACCCGGCCGTCAGCGGCCAGCAGCTGACCTGGAACGTCGCCGCCCAGATCGGGACGCAGTACCGGATCGACTTCGGGACGCTCACCGGCCTCACGCTCGGCGCGCAGGACGCGAGCGCGAGCGCGACGCCGGGCGGCGGGACGCAGGCCACCGCGGCGGCGCCGGCGGCCGTCGACGTCGGCGACACGCTCGAGCCGAACCCGATCGGCTCCCCGCAGCCCGTGACGGCGGACTCGTTCTACCTCTCGTACCTGACGAGCACGGACGACCAGGACGTCTGGCAATTCCCGGTGCCGCCGGCGAACACGCGGGTCACGATCCGGCTGAGCCACCTGCCGGCCGACTACGACCTCGTCGTCTACGGCCCGCAGGACGCGCCGCTGCGGCCCGAGGTCACCGTCTCGGTGCCGCTCGACTCGCCGCCCGTGGAGGACGGCGGCGTGGCGCCGACGAGCGTGAACGACGTGCTGTCGCCGGAGACGCTGTCCGACCTGCGCATCTCGCCGACCATGGCGCTCGCCGGAGTGTCTGCGAACCGCGGCACCGAGGGCGACGACGTCGTCGTGGTGTCGCCCGGCGGCGCCGGCTTCTTCACGATCCAGGTGAGCGGCTTCAACGGCGCCTCGAGCCCGCTCCCGTACATGCTGCGGGTCGAGACCACGCCGCCGCCCTCCCTCGCCGCGGTGCCGCCGCGAGCGATCGCCGGGTCCGCCGGCGCGCTCCCCGGCGCCCTGCCTGCCGGCCTGAACACGCTGTTCGTCGTCAACCGCCAGCAGCTCGAGGGCCTCTACGGCGCCGGGCCGGCGACGAGCGTGATCACGACCCTGAACGCGAACCTCGCCGCCCTGAACGGGCTCGGCTTCCCGAGCGCCGTGCTGCAGGTCGACGGTGACGCCGGCGTGCGGTCCGCCTACGCGGCCTGGAACGCGTCGCCCGGCAGCGCCGCGCTCGCGAACGCGGTCGTCGCCCAGATCAACCGCGTGGTCGACGGGATCCGCGCCCAGCGGCCGACGCTCCGCTACCTCGTCCTCGTCGGCGGTGACCCGGCGATCCCGTTCGCACGGCTGGACGACTACACGACGCTCTCGAACGAGGCCGGCTTCGCGGACGAGTTCGGGAACGCGACCGACCTGTTCAGCGCGCTGCGCACCGGCAGCATCCTCAGCGACGACCCGTACGGCGACGTCAACCCGGTCGACTACCTGCGGCGGCAGCTGCACGTCCCCGAGCTGGCGGTCGGCAGGCTCGTCGAGACCCCCGCGGACGTCACCGCAGCGATCGGCCGGTTCGTCTCGTTCAGCGGCCGGCTCGACCCGACGACCGCCCTCACGACCGGCTACGACTTCCTGACCGACGGCGCCGACGCCGTCAAGTCCTCGCTCGACCAGCGCGTCGGCGCGGCGAGCTCGGCCGGGCTCGTCAACGAGACGTGGACGAAGGCGGGCCTGCAGGCCGCCTTCCTGCCGCCCACGGGCGCGCCCTCGCTGTCGTCGCTGAACGCCCACGCCGACCACCTGCGGCTCGAGCCCGCGGCGGGCGCCCTGTTCACGACGGCCGACCTGCCGGCGCTGCCGACGAACGCGCTCGAGAACAGGCTCGTCTTCAGCATGGGCTGCCACGCGGGGCTGTCGGCTGCAGACGTCGTCGTCGGCGCCCAGCTCGACTGGCCGCAGGCCTACGGCCAGCGCGGCGCCACCTACCTCGGCAACACGACCTACGGCTACGGCGACACGGTGGTCGTCGCCTACTCCGAGGAGCTCAACGCGCTCTTCGCCCAGCGGGTGACCGCCGGCTCGACGGCGGGGGACGCGCTCGTGACCGCGAAGCAGACCTACTTCGGGACGCGCGGCGTGTTCGGCGTCTACGACGAGAAGGCGATGGGCGGCTTCACCCTGTACGGCTTGCCGATGTGGGCGGTCAGCGGCCCGCCGGCGGCCGCGGGGGCGGGCGCCGCGCAGGTGCTCGCCCGTGCCGACGCACCGGGCGCGGGCGCCGCTGCGGCGCCGCTCGCCGCGTCGCCGACCGCAGCCGCGCTCGCGGTGGCCACCGACCCGGCCACCGGCCTCGAGACCGAGACCTTCGAGCTCGACCCGGCGTTCCAGACCGTGACGACGCCTCGCGGCACCTACCTGAAGGATCCGGCGACCACCCCCGGCGTGCAGGTGACGCACCTGCGGCCGATCCAGCCCAAGGTCGTCGTCCCGCTCTCCGGCACCGCCGCGCACGGGGCCCTGATCACCGAGCTCGCCTCCGCCGACAGCGGCGGCGTCGACCCCGTCTTCGCCTACCCGAGCGTCGGCCCCTCCGCGACCGAGCCCGAGCGGCCCTTCGGCGACGTCGCCTTCCCGACCAAGCTCCAGTCGGTCCGCACGCTCGACCTGCCGAGTGGGCGCACGCAGCAGCTCGTGCTCCTGACGGGGCAGTTCTTCGACGACGGCGTCGACGACGCGAACGGAGTCGGGATCCAGCGGCGCTTCACGCACGTCGCCGGCTCCGTCTTCCGCTCCGCGAGCACGGACTACGTCGCGCCGACGCTGCTGCGGACGGAGGGCGTGGTCGTCGGCTCGAGCGCGGGCTTCACCGTGGAGGTCACCGACCCGATCGGCGGCCCGGGCCAGGTCGAGCGCGTCGTGGTCGGTGTTCGCAGCGGCTCGCCCACCTGGACGTTCGCCGACCTGGCGCAGTCCGGCGGCGACCCGGGCGTGTGGACGGGCGGCGTGCCGGTCTCCGGTGCCCAGCTCGAGTTCTTCGTGCAGGCGGTCGACGGCGCCGGCAACGTCGCCGTCTCGACCAACAAGGGCTTCTACTACGAGGGCGCGACCGTGCCGCCGCCCGCCGGCGGCGTCGATGCGGCGGCCGGCTCGCCCGCGCCGCCGAGCGGCTGGTTCACGGGAGCGGTGCCGCTCGTGTTCTCCGCCCCGCCGGGGGTGCAGATCGAGGTCAGCGTCGACGGCGGCCCGTTCGGCCCGCCGCCGGCGTCGGTCACGGGCGACGGCGTCCACCGCATCGACGTGCGCGGCTCCAACGGCGGCACGGCGACGCTCTTCGTCCCGATCGACGCGACGGGGCCGGAGCTCGCGATCGGATCGCCCGCGAACGGCGCCCAGTACGTCCTCGGGCAGCCGGTCGCGGCCGACTACGTCTGCCGGGACGGCGGCTCGGGAGTCGTCACGCCGTGCACCGGCACCGTCGCGAGCGGCGACCCGATCGACACGTCGACGCTCGGCCCGAAGAGCTTCACGGTCAACGGCGTCACGGACGCGGCCGGCAACAGCGCCCCCGCGAAGACCGTCACCTACACCGTCGTCTACCGCCGGATCCTGTTCGCGAGCACCCGCACCGGCTCGGGCGACATCTACTCGATGAACGCCGACGGCTCGGGCGTCACCCGGCTGACGACGAACGGGGCGGTCGACGAGCAGCCGGCCTGGTCGCCCGACGGGACTCGGATCGCCTTCGCGTCGCGACGGGACGGGAACTTCGAGATCTACGTCATGAACCCAGACGGCACGGGCCAGACGCGGCTGACGAGCGTCGCCGGCCACGACACCGCGCCCTCCTGGTCGCCGGACGGGACGAAGATCGCCTTCTCGAGCACCCGGCACGGCAACGCGAACGCCGAGATCTACGTCATGAACGCGGACGGGACGGGGCAGGCCCGGCTCACGAGCAGCGCCAGGGACGACCTGACGCCGGCGTGGTCGCCCGACGGGCAGAAGCTCGCGTTCGCCAGCTACCGGATCGGGCCGCCGGACATCTACGTCATGAACGCAGACGGCTCCGGCGTCACCCGGCTGACGAGCGATCCCCAGTTCGACCTGGAGCCGTCCTGGAAACCCGACGGCACGAAGATCGCGTTCTCGAGCAGCCGCTTCGGACAGTCGAACTACGAGATCCTCCTGATGAGCCCGAACGGGAGCGGTCAGACCCGGCTGACGGGCTCGTTCAAGCGCGACAGCGAGCCGGCCTGGTCGCGGGACGGCGCGAAGATCGTCTTCACGAGCGACCGGATCGGGCCGCGGCGCTCCGACGTCTTCGTCATGAACGCGAACGGCAGCGCCCAGACGCGCCTGACCGCGGGCAACCGCGCCGACAACACGCCGGACTGGTAGCCGCGCTCCGCCGCCGTTCGGCGCGCGCTGCCATGATCGGGGCATGACGGACCGTCGCGACCGGTCGCTGCTCGCGCTTGCCGCCGAGCTCGCCGACCGCGACGCGGCGGTTGCGAGGGCGCTCGCGGAGGTCGACGAGCTGCTCGCGGCCGTCGACGGCGTGCGCGACCGTGCGCTCTCGGTACGCGCGTTCCTCGAGTCGGTGCCCGCGGAGCTCGACGGGCTGTCCGCGGGCGAAGCCGGCGCACGCGCAATGCGGGAGACGGCGGCGAGAGAGCTGGCCGAGGCCGAGCGGGACCTGGCGGCGCTCGCCTCGAAGCGGCGGCGGGCCGACGAGCGCAGGCACCGTGCCGAGAGCGAGCTGGCACGCGCCGGCGACCGCCTGCGCGACCTCGAGGCACGGCTGGAACGCCTCGCCGAGGAGCGGGCGACGCTGCTTCGCGAACAGGAGGCTCGCAGCGTCGAGGCCGGGCAGCTGGCGGCGGAGGCGCGCGCGCTGGCCCGCCGGATCCGCAGCGCGCCGCGGGTGTCCGAGTCCGGCAAGGTCGAGCCCGGCGCTGAGCTGGGCGAGGTGGTCGACTGGGGCGGCCGGGCGCACGCAGCGCTCTTCGTCGTCCGGGGCGGGCTCGCGCTCGAGCGCGAGCGAATCGTCCGCGAGGCCGGCGAGCTCGGCACGATCGTCCTCGGCGAGCCGCTGGGCGGCGCCGGCGTCGGCGCCGTCACGCAGCTGATCGAGCGGGCGCTGCGGACGTAGGATCCCGCGCATGCTCGACCCGCAGGCTCGGTGGCGCGCGCTCGGCCTGCCCGACAAGCCCGACTACGCAGGGCTCCTGACCTTCGCGGGGATGCCCGCGACCGACGACCCGGCCGAGCTCGCCGGCATCGACGTGGCGATCGTCGGCGCGCCGACCGACGACCTCGTCTCCGACCGGCCGGGCGCGCGGTTCGGCCCGCGCGCGATCCGAGCCGCCAGCGCACCGCCGGGGCCGCACCTCGAGGCCGGCGTGGACGCCTTCGCCGAGCTCCGGGTCCTCGACTACGGCGACGCGCCTGTCGTGCCCGCCGACGCGGAGCGGACGCACGCCGCGATCGAGCAGGTCGTCGGCGAGATCGTCGCCGCGGGGACGCTGCCGGTCGTGCTCGGCGGCGACCATTCGATCACCGAGGCGAACGTGCGCGCGGTGGCGTCGGGCCGCGGCCCGGTGGGGCTGATCCACTTCGACACCCACACCGACACGGGCACGGAGGTCTTCGGCGTCGAGCGCTCCCACGGGACGCCGATGTACCGGCTCGTGCGCGACGGCCACGTCGACCCGCGTCGCTACGCCCAGATCGGGCTGCGCGGCTACTGGCCGGGCGAGGCCGAATTCGCGTGGCAGGCCGAGGCGGGGATCGCGAGCTTCTTCATGCACGACGTCCGGGACCTCGGCATCCGCGAGGTCGTCGAGCGCACCGTCGCCGCCGTCGGCTCGGGGCCGGTCTTCCTGACGGTCGACGTCGACGTGCTCGACCCGGCCTTCGCGCCCGGCACCGGCACCCCCGAGCCCGGCGGCATGACCGCGGTCGACCTCCTCTGGGCCGTCCGCGCGATCGCCGGGCGCGTCGAGCTCGCCGGCGCCGACGTCGTCGAGGTGATCCCGACGGCGGTCGGCTCCGCCGACGTCACCGCGCTCGTCGCCGAGCGGGTCGTCCGCGAAGCGCTGACCGGGATCGCGCTGCGGCGGCGGGGCCGGTCGGACGGCTAGAAGGCGCTCGGCGTCGTCACGAGCGGCACCGGGCAGCGCCACACCTCACGGCCCGAGGGCCGGCGCTCGCGCGTGCAGCCGTCGGCGTCGAGCCGCGGGTAGCCCGAGAGCCACCCCTCCCTGCACGACCACCACTGCCCGGCGTCCCCTGCCGGCCCGGCGACGATCGCGCACTGACCGAGCAGCCCGGCCTGCTCGAACCAGTGCCGCTCCTTGGCGAGCACGAGGGTGGTGGCGATGACGGCGAAGACGAGAAAGATCCTGAACAACACGGACGGGCTGCTCCCTGAGGGTGGACTGGTACGGGGTCGATATCGGCCGAAGCGGGGTCGAGCTTGATCGTCCGGCCGAGTGCTCGCACGCGGTAGAGTCGCGCGACCCGTGGCCGCCGTCACTCTCAACGGTCGTGAGCTCGCGGGGCGGGTCAGAGCCGAGGTCGCGGCCGAGTCGGCCGAGCTCGGCGGTGTCTGCCTCGCCACCGTCCTCGTCGGTGACGACCCCGCGTCGCACCTCTACATCGGGTCGAAGCACAAGGCCGCGACCGAGGCCGGGATCGAGGCGCGCGACCACCGGCTGCCCGGGGACACCCCCGAGGCGGACGTGCTCGCGCTCGTCGCGGAGCTGAACGCCGACGACGGGGTCGACGGGATCCTCGTTCAGCTGCCGCTCCCCGACGGCGTCGACGACGTCCGCGTCACGCACGCGATCGCGCCGGTCAAGGACGTCGACGGGCTCCATCCGGTCAACGCCGGGCACCTCTACCTCGGCAACCCCGCCCACATCCCCGCGACGCCCTGGGGCTGCATGGAGCTCCTGCACGAGCACGAGATCGCCGTGCGCGGCCGGGAGGCGGTCGTGGTCGGCCGCAGCCAGCTCGTCGGCAAGCCGATGGCGATGCTCCTGCTCGCCGAGCATGCGACGGTCACGATCTGCCATTCGCGGACGGCCGACCTCGCCGCCGAGGTGCGCTGCGCCGACATCGTCGTCGCGGCGGTCGGGCGGCCGGGGCTCGTCACGCCGGACTGGGTGAAGCCCGGCGCAGCGGTGATCGACGTGGGCCAGATCGTCACCGACGAGGGCCTCCGCGGGGACGTCGACCCGGCCGTGGCGGACGTGGCGGGCTGGTACACGCCCGTGCCGGGCGGGGTCGGCCCGATGACGATCGCGATGCTGCTGAAGAGCGCTCTCAAGGCCGCGCGCTACCGGCGCGGGCTCCTTGCGTTCCCCGGCAGCTGAGGGTAGCGTTCCCGCCGCTTTGTCAGTCGCGCCGGGCGTCCGGGGGGCGCTGGGCGCTTGTGTAGGAGGCTTCTCAGTTGGCCGAGTTGGGCACCGTCAAGTGGTTCTCGAACGAGAAGGGCTACGGGTTCATCGAGCGGGAGGGCGGCGAGGACGTCTTCGTCCACTTCTCCGCGATCACGATGGACGGCTACAAGTCCCTCACGGAGGGACAGAAGGTGGAGTTCGAGGTCGTCCAGGGCCCGAAGGGTGCCCAGGCCGCGAACGTCACGGCGGCTTCCTAGACCGATCGGTTTCGAGACGTACGTCGCGGGCCTCCGATCGGGGGCCCGCGGTGTCTCTGGAAGGATTCACGTTCATGGCGATCTCACGCGACGAGGTGCTGCACGTGGCCAGGCTGGCGCGACTCGACCTGCACGAGGACGAGGTCGAGAGCCTGACGCGCGAGCTGGGGGCGATCCTCGAGGCCGTCGGCAAGGTGGCCGAGCTCGACCTCGCCGACGTGCCTCCCACGTCGCACCCGCTCGACGTCGTCAACGCGCTGGCCGACGACGAGCCGCGGCCGTCGCTGCCGCTCGAGGAGGCCTTCGCCAACGCCCCCGAGCGCGAGGGCGACCTGTTCCGGGTGCCGCCGACGCTGTGAGCCCTGTGCACGACTCGGCACACAGACGGCACGGAGCCGGCACGCTCCCGCGCGCCCGCGGCGCCTATCGTTCCCGTAGGGGGGCCGCGTGCCCCCTTGGGGGGGCGCGCCCGGATCGCGAGGCGCCGCGATGGCGCCCGTGATCGACACGCTCCGCCTCACGGCCGAGGCGGCGATCGCGCTGGTCGAGGGCGGCGACCTCTCGCCGGCCGAGCTGCACGCGGCGTACCTGGAGGCGATCGGGGAGCGCGACGGCGAGTTGCACTGCTACCTGCGGACGGTCGACGAGGCCGACGGGACGAGCATCCCGATCGCGCTGAAGGACGTCATCTCGACGCGGGGCGTCGAGACCACTGCGGGCTCGCGCATCCTCGCCGGGTACGCACCGGTCTTCGACGCCACCGTCGCCGCCCGCTGCAAGGAGCGCGGCCTGACCCTGCTCGGCAAGACGAACACGGACGAGTTCGCGATGGGCTCGTCGACGGAGAACTCCTCGTACGGGCCGTCCCGGAACCCGTGGGATCCCACCCGCGTCCCGGGCGGCTCGGGCGGCGGCTCTTCGGCAGCCGTCACCGCCGGCCTCGCCCCGTGGGCGCTCGGCTCCGACACGGGCGGCTCGATCAAGCAGCCGTCCGCGCTCTGCGGCAACGTCGGTCTGCGCCCGACGTACGGCACCGTCTCCCGTTACGGCGTCGTGGCGTTCGCGTCCAGCCTCGACCAGATCGGCCCGGTCGCACGCACTGTCCGCGACTGCGCGCTCCTCTACTCGATCATCTCCGGCCGCGACCCCGCCGACTCCACGACCGTCGACCCGCCGGAGCCCGTGCGGCTACCGGACGGCGAGCGGCTCGACGGCGTCCGGATCGGCGTTCCCCGGCAGCTCGACGGGCTCGCAGGAGTCGAGGCGGGCGTGCGCGACGCGTTCGAGCGCACGCTCGGGCTCGTGCGGGAGCTCGGCGCCGAGGTCGGGGAGTGCGACCTGCCGCTCTCGTTCGTCTACGGGCTGCCGTGCTACTACCTGATCGCGCCCGCCGAGGCGTCGTCGAACCTGGCCCGCTACGACGGCGTCCGCTACGGGCCGCGCAGCGACGGCGACACCTACCGCGCGATGGTCGAGCGTACCCGCGACGCGGGCTTCGGCCCGGAGCCGAAACGGCGGATCATGCTCGGCACCTACGCGCTCTCCGCCGGCTACTACGACGCCTACTACGGCCAGGCGCAGAGGGTGCGCACCCTGATCGGCCGCGAGCACGCCGAGGCGTTCGGGCGATTCGACGTGCTCGCGACGCCGACCTCGCCGACCGTCGCGTTCCCGATCGGCGACAAGGCCGCCGACCCGCTCGCGATGTACGCGTGCGACCTCCTGACGATCCCGTCCTGCCTGGCCGGCCTGCCGGGCCTGAGCGTGCCGTGCGGCCTCTCCGACGGGCTCCCCGTCGGCGTGCAGCTGATCGGGCCCCAGTTCAGCGAGAACCGGTTGTTCGCGGTCGGGCACGCGCTCGAACGGGCGATCGGCTTCGACGCGGTGCCGGAGCGGCTGCGATGACCTGGGAGCCGGTGATCGGCCTCGAGATCCACGTCCAGCTGAAGACGCGGACGAAGATGTTCTGCCGCTGCCCGGCCGGCTTCGGCGCGGGCGAGAACACGCAGACCTGCCCGGTCTGCCTCGGCTTCCCGGGGGCGTTGCCGGTGCCGAACCGGACCGCGGTCGAGTGGACGGTCAAGCTCGGGCTCGCGCTCGGCTGCGAGATCCCCCCGCGCGCCGTGTTCGCGCGGAAGCACTACAGCTACCCCGACCTGCCGAAGGGCTATCAGATCTCCCAGTACGATCTACCGTCTTGCATAAATGGCAAGTTGCTATTACCGACGAGCGACGGCGACCGTGTGATCGGGATCGTCCGCGCCCATCTCGAGGAGGACGCGGCGAAGACGACGCACGTCGGCGGTCGTACCGGCCGCATCGGCGGCGCCGACTACTCGCTCGTCGACTTCAACCGCGGCGGCACGCCGCTCGTGGAGATCGTGACCGCTCCGGACCTCCGCTCCGCCGAGGAGTCGAAGCGGTTCCTGCAGCTGCTCCGGCAGACGATCGTCGAGCTAGGGATCTCCGACGCGGAGATGGAGAAGGGCACGCTCCGCGTCGACGCCAACGTCTCCGTGCGGCCGTCCGGGTCGGACGAGCTCCGCACGCGCACGGAGCTGAAGAACGTCAACTCCTTCAACTTCGTCGCGCGCGGGATCGACGCGGAGATCGCCAGGCAGACGGCTGTCTGGGAGTCCGGCGGCGAGGTCGTCCAGGAGACCTTCGACTTCGACGCCGCGACCGGGGCGCTGACGCCGCGCCGGGCGAAGGAGGAGGCGGACGACTACCGCTATTTCCCCGAGCCCGACCTCGTCCCGCTCGAGCCGTCGCAGGAGCTCGTGGAGCGGCTGCGCGCCGAGCTGCCCGAGCTGCCCGCCGACCGGATCCGCCGGCTCGAGCGGGATCTCGACCTCGACCGCGCCGTCGTGCTCGTCACCGGCGGTCTCGACCGGCTCTGGGAGGACACCGTCGCCGCCGGCGCGGAGCCGGTGCCGGCGGCGAACGTGATCGCGAACGCGCTCGTCGGCGCGGGCGTCGATCCCGGAGCTGTCGCACCGGCGGAGCTGGCGCAGCTCGTCGAGGCGCGCGAGCGCATCCCGCGCCAGGCGTTCGACGAGGCGATCGCGCAGCTGGCCGAGCCCGGCTTCGCGGCGGCGCCGTACCTCGCCCAGGAGGCGGTGTCGGACGCGGACGCGCTCGACCCGATCGTCGAGCGGATCCTGGCCGCGAACCCCGATCAGGTCGCGGCCTACCAGGGAGGCAAGGAGGGCCTGCTCGGCTTCTTCGTCGGCCAGGTGATGAAGGAGACGCAGGGCAAGGCGAACGCGCGCGTCGTCAACGAGCTCGTGCGCGAGAAGCTCTCCGTCTGACCGCGGCTCTCGGTGCGCTACCGTGCGCCGATGGCGCGCCTGGCGACCGACGCCGGCATCACTCCCGAGGAGCTGCGCCTGGCGGCCCGGAACCACGCAATGCCACTGGAGGCGCTGCGCTGGCCGATCACGCCGGTCGGCCTCCACTACCTCCTGATCCACTACGACGTGCCCGACGTCGATCCGGCCGCCTGGAGGCTCGAGCTCGGCGGGCGTGTACGGCGTCCGCTGTCGCTGTCGCTCGACGAGCTGCGCGCGCGCCCGCGGGTCGAGCTCGTTGCCACGATGGAGTGCGCCGGCAACGGCCGCGCGCTCCTCGAGCCGCGCCCACTCAGCCAGCCCTGGCTCCGCGAGGCGGTCGGCACCGCTCGCTGGGCCGGCGCCGACCTCGCCGGGCTGCTCGAGGAGGCGGGCCCGGCCGACGACGCGGTCGAGCTGGTCTTCACCGGTCTCGACCGCGGCGTCGAGGCGGAGGCGGAGCAGGACTACGCGCGCAGCCTCACCGTCGAGGAGGCGCGCGGCTCCGGCGCGCTGCTCGCCTACGAGATGAACGGCGCGCCGCTGCCGCCGCAGCACGGCTTCCCGCTTCGGCTCGTGGTGCCCGGCTGGTACGGCATGACGAACGTCAAGTGGCTGCGGTCGATCGACGCCGTCGCCGAGCCGTTCGACGGCTACCAGCAGCTCGGCGGGTACCGCGTCCGGCGGGAGGAGGGCGAGGACGGGCGGGCCGTCACCCGGATGCAGCCGCGCGCGCTGATGCAGCCGCCCGGCATCCCCGAGTTCTTCACCCGCGGCCGCGTCGTCCGCGCGGGCCCGACCGTGCTGCGGGGCCGCGCCTGGTCCGGGCACGCGCCGATCGCGGGCGTCGAGGTCTCCACCGACGGCGGGGCGGCCTGGCAGGAGGCCGAGCTCGTGGACGATCTCGGCTCCCGCTGGGCCTGGCGCGGCTGGCGGATCGACTGGGAGCCGGCGCCCGGCGACCACGTGCTCTGCTGCCGCGCCCGCGACGAGGCCGGCAACGTGCAGCCGCTCGAGCCGGACTGGAACCTCGGCGGCTACGAGAACAACGCGGTCCAGCGCATCCTCGTCACCGTGGAGCCCTCCGCGTAGGCCGTCGCTCGGCGCCGCAGGCAACGGCCGTGGCATCATCAGGCCGTGCGGCGCACGCTCTCCTGGGCCGTGACGCTGCCGCTGACCGCGGCGGGAGTGCTCTGCGCGCACGCCGCCGCCTACCGGGCGCTCGGCGCACCGTCCGAGGGGGTGCACGGCTACCTGGCCCACGCGCCGCAGCTGGTCGCCGTGCTCGGCACCGTCGCGCTCGCCGCGCTCGTCGTCGAGTCCCGCACGGTCACCCGTTCCGCCTGGCCGTTCGCGGCCGTCGCCCTGTCCGCCTTCGCGTGCCAGGAGCACGTCGAGCGCCTGCTCCACACCGGCGAGCTGCCCTGGCTCCTGACGCGGCCGGTCTTCCTGCTCGGGCTCCTGCTGCAGCTGCCGTTCGCGCTCGCCGCCTGGTTCCTCGCTCGGCAGCTCATGCGCGTGCGGGCCGCGCGCCGGGCGCTGCCGCCGCGCCTGCCGGCGCTGCTGCTGCCGCTTCCCTCCCGCGCGGTCGCCGCCGCGGCGGTCCCGGCCCTACCGCTGCGACCCGGCCGGGGCCCGCCCGCCGTCCTCTAGTCGTCGCATCCGGCCGCGTCCGCGGCCGCCACCTCGACCGGAGGAACGCCCATGCACGCACGCCTTGCCACCGCCGCTGCGCTCGCCGCGCTCGGCGTCGCGATCACCCTCGGTGCCGCCGCCTGCGGCGGCGACGACGAGACGTCGCCGCCCCCCGCGCCCGCGCCGAGCACCACGACCGTCCAGTCACCGCCGCCGCCACCACCGCCACCGCCCCAGCCGCCGCCGCCCCCACCGGCGCCGCCGAAGGTGCAGACCGTGTCGATCGTCGTCGAGGGCGGAGTGCCGAAGGGCGGCGTCGTCAGGCCGAAGGTCGACAAGGGCGAGAAGGTCCGGCTCGTCGTCCGCTCCGACGTTGCCGACGAGGTGCACCTGCACGGCTACGACATCTCGAAGGACGTCGCCGCCGGCGGCCGTGCCACGATCGTGTTCGTCGCCGACATCCCGGGCCGCTTCGAGGTGGAGCTGGAGGAGCGCGGCGTGCAGCTGGCGGACATCACCGTTCAGTGAGCGGCTGGCTCGTCGTCGCCCACGGGCTCGGGGGCGTCCGCGACCTCCCGGTCCCGGAGTGGATGTTCTTCTGGGGCGGCGCGGTCGTGCTCGTGGTCTCGTTCGTGCTGCTCGGCGCGCTCTGGAAGCAGCCGCTGCTGGAGCGGCTGAGCGCGGGCAGGCCCGCCCCCGGCTGGCTGTCGCGCGTCGTGCTCGGAGCCCCGCTGCGGATCGTGCTGCAGGCGATCTCGGCGGGGCTCTTCGTGCTGGTGTTCGCGGCCGCCCTGGTCGGCGACAGCGACCCGCTGGTGAACCTCGCGCCGATCTGGATCCTGGTGGTCTTCTGGCTCGGGGTGCCCTTCCTGTCGTGCGTGCTCGGCAACGTCTGGCGCGCCCTCAGCCCCTGGCGGGCGATCGCGGACGGAGCCGTCTGGGCGTGGGAGCGCACGGGTCGCGACGCGCGTCCGCTCGGCGCCTATCCGGAGCGGCTCGGGCGCTGGCCGGGCGCGGTCGCGCTGTTCGCCTTCGCTGCGCTCGAGCTCACCTACAGCGATCCGTCGAGCCCGCGCGCCCTGGCGCTCGCGACGGCGATCTACACGTACGTGACGCTGTTCGGGTTCATGGCCTTCGGCCGCGAGACCTGGACCGCCAGCGGCGAGGGGTTCGCGATCCTGTTCGCGTACTTCGCGCGGGTCGCGCCCTTCGCGTCGCGCGAGGGACGCCTCGTCGTGCGCTGGCCGCTGACCGGCCTCGGCGGGGCCGAGCGGGTCCCCGGCTCGCTCGCGTTCATCGCGGTGGCGCTGGGCACGGTCGCGTTCGACGGCTTCTCGCGCCTCATCTGGTGGCAGAACCTGCTCGCCGACGTCGAGACGCCGTACATCCTCGCGGAGCCGACGAAGGCCGAGCTGCTCGCCACCGGGCTCAACCTCCTCGCGATGGTGGGGTTCGTGCTGCTCGTCGCCTGCTCGTACCTGCTCGCCTGCGCCGTCGCGCGCTCGATGGTGAACGCCCCCCGCTCGCTCGTGCCCGACTTCCTGCTCGGCCTCGTCCCGATCGCGTTCGTCTACCTCGTCGCCCACTACTTCTCGTACTTCGTGATCTACGGCCAGTACGCGATCCCGCAGCTCTCGGATCCGTTCGGCAAGGGCTGGAACCTGTTCGGGACGGCCGGCTACGTCCCGAACCTGGCCCCTTTCTCGCCGAACACGATCTGGTGGGTGCAGGTGAGCTCGCTCGTCGCCGGCCACGTCGCGGGGCTCGCCGTCGCGCACGACCGAGCCGTGGCTATCTTCCGCGATCGGGGGGACGCGCTACGCTCGCAGTACGCGATGCTGGCGCTGATGGTCCTCTACACGATCGGCGGCATGTGGCTGCTCTCGCGGGGGTAGCGCCGCTCGCGCACGGCGGCCTGTACGGCGCGATCGCCGAGGGAGCGCTCGCGCTGGCGGTCTGCGCCCTGTTCGCGTGGGTCTGGCTGCGGGAGCGGCGGCGACAGCGCGCCGGGCATGCGCCCGCCGAGATGAACGACTCGTAGGTGCCGGACCTGACCGGCACTAACCCCGGCCGACGAAGCCCGCGTAGAGCAAGACCGAGGCGGCGGTGGCGAAGAGCGCCGTACCCGCCTCTCCGAGGCCGGCGAGCGCGCTCCCGACCGCGGCGACCCCGATCCCGGCGAGGATCAGCGTGTTGCCGAGCGGCCGCGCGCGCAGGGTCCAGAGCGCGACGCCGGCGGCGGCGAGCGTCCCGAGCGAGTTGCCCGCGATCGCCAGCACGCGCGCGGGGAAGAGGTCCAGGTAGTCCTGGGCGGCCGGGATCGCGGATCCCTCGACGGTCGCGGTCAGCGGCTCGGCGACCGCGACCCCGACCGCGAGACCGCAGTAGACGAGGATCACGGGAACGGCCCACCGCATCCCCACGCGCACGAGCGAGCCGGCGCCGAGCAGGGCTGCGGTCAGCAGGCCGCCGCAGAGGTAGTAGACGCGGAACGGCGCCTCGCTCCAGCCTGCCGCGGCGCCCCACGCGAGCGCCGCGGAGGCGATCGCGAAGGCGGCGAGCGACGCCGCCCACACGGCGAGCTCGGGGCTGCGACGGCGTCGATGCCTGCGGAGGAGCTCCGCAGCGAGCCGCAGCGAGACGAGCGTCGCGGCGAAGGCGAGCAGCGCGTCCACGCGGAGGAGCCTAGTAACGATCAGTCACAAAGCAGCCGTGGCGGGGGTGCCGCCCGCTCGCAGGTAGCGTTTCGCACATCCGCCGCAGAGCCCCGCTCCGGATCGCCGTCCCGGTCGCCGCCGCCCTCGCCGCCGGAGCCGCCACGTTGCCCGGAGGCGCGGCGATCGGCGGTGACTACGCCGCGCAGGCCTGGAACGTCCTCCCGCCCGGGCAGGCCGGCGGCGTCTCGTTCACGCGGAACTCGACCGACCAGGCGAAGCTCTACGACGCGCTGACGCCGCTGCGGGACCGCGTCACCGACGCCACGCTCGGCCGCTTCTTCAAGCGCGCGACGCTGGGCCTCGGCGGCGAGCGGGTCGTGCGAACGGAGCGCCCGCGGCCGGGCGTCGTCATCCGCCGCGACCGCTGGGGCGTCCCGCACGTCACCGGGCGCACGCGGGCCGACGTCACGTTCGGCGCCGGCTGGGCGACCGCCCAGGACCGGCAGCTGATCATGGAGCTCCTCCGCGGCCCCGGCCGCATCGCCGCGCTCGACGTTCCCGGCATCGACGCCTTTGCCCTCGCCCTCTCCGGCCGCACGTTCGAGCCGAGCGAGCAGACCGAGCGGGCCCTGCTGCGCCAGTACGGCCTGCTGGCCGCCCGCGGGCCGAAGGGACGCCAGGCGATCAAGGACATCGACAGCTACATCACGGGCATCAACGCCTACTACCGCTCGGCCGGCTTTCCCCTGAAGCCGTGGACGCGCGTGGACGTCGTCGCCGTGGCGGCGCTCCTCGGTGCGGTCTTCGGGGCGGGCGGCGGCGACGAGGCGCGGCGATCGGAGCTCCTGGCCGCGCTCCAGCGGCGGCTGGGCGGGGAGGGGGGCCGGCGCGTCTGGGAAGACCTGCGCCAGCGCGACGACCCGGAGGCCCGGGTGTCGGTTCCCGGGCGCTTCCCCTACGGCGAGCGCCCGGTCGACGAGTCAGGCAACGTCGTGCTCGACTCGCGCAGCCTGCGGCTGCTCGGAGCCGGGCGCGCGACCTCCCGGCTGCCGATGTCAAACGCCGTCCTGATCGGGGCGGCGCGGTCGCGGACCGGGCACCCGCTGCTCGTCGCCGGCCCCCAGGTCGGCCACTACTACCCCGGCATCCTGCTGGAGCTCGACCTGCAGGGCGGCGGCTTCGACGCCCGCGGCGCCTCCTTCCCGGGCATCTCGTTCGCCGTGCTGCTCGGGCGGGGCGTCGATTTCGCCTGGAGCGCGACCTCGGCGGGCTCGGACCTGATCGACCAGTACGCCGAGACGCTCTGCGGCGGCTCGGACACGCGCTACCTCTACGACGGTCGCTGCCGCGAGATGACGACCGTCGACGCCGGCGTGCTGAAGGGGCGGCCCGGCGAAGCCGACCGCAGGATCGTCTTCCAGCAGACCGTGCACGGGCCCGTGTCGGGCTATGCAGCCGTCGAGGGTCGGCGCGTTGCGATCAGCAGCCGCCGCTCGACCCGGGGGCGGGAGCTGGTGTCCTCGCTGTTCTTCCTCGACCTCTCCACGAACGCCGTCCGCTCGGCGCGCGACTTCGTGCGGGCCGCCGCCGGCATGGAGCTGACGTTCAACTGGTTCTACGCCGACGATCGGGACATCGCCCAGTTCACGTCCGGTCGGCTGCCGGTGCGCCCGCCCACCGTCGACCCCGGCCTGCCGACGAAGGGCGACGGCGCGCACGAGTGGCGGGGCTTCGTCCCCGCCGCGGCCCACGCGCAGTCGATCAACCCGCGCAGCGGCCTGATCCTGAACTGGAACAACAAGCCGGCGCGCGGCTACGCGGGGTCGGACTCGGAGTGGACATGGGGATCGGTGCAGCGGGTCGACCTCCTCTGGGACGCGGTGCTGCGCCGGTCGAAGCACACGCTCGGGTCGGCCGTCGGCGCCGTGAACCTGGCCGCGACGACGGACCTCCGGTCGGTCCGGCTCGTGCCGCTCCTCGCGGAGGCGATGCGGCGCACCGCCGCGCCGACTCCGCGGGCCGCGGCCGCCCTGCAGGCGCTCGAGGACTGGCGCAACGCGGGGTCGTCGCGGCTCGACGCCGATCTCGACGGCTGGATCGACCATCCCGGGGCGGCGGTCATCGACGCCGCCTGGTCGCGCCTGGCCGACGCCGCGCTCGGGCCGGTCCTCGGCCCGCTCGTGGACCAGCTCGGCGCGGTCGTCTCGCGCGACCAGCCGTTCAACGCCGGCGGCTCGAGCTTCTACGAGGGGTGGTGGTCGTACATCGACAAGGACCTCCGCCTGCTGCTCGGCAAGCCGGTGCGCGGGCCCTACATGACGCGCTTCTGCGGCGCCGGCGACGCGGGCGCCTGCTCGCGCGCGCTCTGGTCGGCGCTCGACGCCGCCGCCGCCGAGCTCGAGGCCGAGCAGGGCGCCGTCCCGTCGGCCTGGCGGGCGAGCGCGCTGCCCGAGCGGATTCGCTTCGCGCCCGGCCTCCTGACCGACACGATGCGGGGAACGAACCGGCCGACCTTCCAGCAGGCGATCACGTTCGACGGCCACCGACCCCGCTGAGAACGCGGGTAGGCTGCGGCGGCATGGCCAGGAAGCGGTATCTGCTGACCCCGGGCCCGACGCCGGTGCCGTCGGAGGTGCTCGCGGCCGCCGCCGAGCACGTCATCCACCACCGCGGCCCCGACTTCAAGGAGCTCTTCGGGCGCGTGCTGGGCCGCCTGCGCGAGGTGTATCGAACCGGGAACGACGTGCTCGTCTGGACGGCGTCGGGCACCGGCGCCTTCGAGTCGGCCGTCGTGAACCTCCTCTCGCCCGGAGAGCGCGTCCTCGCCGTCTCGGCGGGCAACTTCGGCGAGCGCTGGGCGCAGCTCGCGACCGCCTACGGCTGCGACGTCCAGCAGCTGGCGTACGAGTGGGCGCAGGCCCCGCAACCGGCCGACCTCGAGCGCAGGCTCGCCGAGACCGGCGCGAAGGTCGTCTTCCTCGTCCACTCCGAGACCTCGACCGGAGTCGTCTGCGATCTCGAGAGCCTCGTGACAGTGTGTCACGAGGCGGGCGCGCTCTCGGTCGTGGACGCCATCTCCAGCCTCGGCGCGGTGCCGCTGGAGACGGACGCCTGGGGCGTCGACGTCGTGGTGACCGGCTCGCAGAAGGCGCTGATGACCCCGCCGGGGCTCGCCTTCGTCGCCGTCTCGGAGCGTGCCTGGCAGAAGGCGGAGCAGGCGGCGCTGCCCCGCTTCTACTGGGACTGGCAGCGCGCCCGTGCCGCCCAGGAGAAGGGCTCGACGCCGTTCACGCCGGCCACGTCCACCGTCGTCGCGCTCGACACGGCGCTCGGGCTGCTGCTCGCCGAAGGGCTCGAGCACGCCTTCGCCCGGCACGTGGCGCTGGGGCGCGCCTGCCGCGCAGGCGCGAAGGCGATGGGGCTCGAGCTGTACTCGCCGGACGACGACAGCTCGGCCGTGCTCACCGCGATCCTGACGCCCGAGGGCGTCGACGCCGTCGAGCTGCGGCTCTCGCTCCGCGACCGGCACGGGATCACGGTCGCCGGCGGGCACGGGGACGTCGCCGACCGGCTCTTCAGGATCGGTCACATCGGCTACGTGGACGTCTTCGACATCACGACGGCACTCGCGGCGGTCGAGCTGGAGCTGGCCGAGGCCGGGGCCGCGGTCGAGCGCGGGGCGGGGGTGGCCGCAGCGCTCGAGGCGTTCGACGCCGGCGTCCCGCAGCGCTAGCCGTGCGCGTCCTCGTCCGCGAGCCGATCGCCCAGGCGGGCATCGACCTGCTCCGCGCGAGGTTCGAGGTCGACGTCGACGGCGACTCGGAGCTCGAGGAGATCATCGGCCGCTACGAGGCCATCGTCGTCCGCTCGGCGACGCAGGTGACGGCCGGGCTGATCGAGCGGGCCGAGCGGCTGAAGGTGATCGGGCGGGCGGGAGTCGGGATCGACAACGTCGACGTCGACGCCGCGACGCGGCGCGGCATCGTCGTCGCCAATGCGCCCGAGTCGACCGTCGTCTCGGCGGCGGAGCAGACGATCGGGCTGCTCGTGGCGCTGGCCCGGAACATCCCGCAGGCGCACGCGGCGCTGAAGGGCGGGCGCTGGGAGCGCTCCCGCTGGAGCGGCATCGAGCTCGCCGGCAAGACGCTCGGCGTGCTCGGCTTCGGCCGGATCGGGCAACAGGTCGCGCGCCGAGCCGTCGGCCTCGGGATGCGCGTCGTCGCCTACGACCCGTTCGTGGGCGAGGATCGCTTCCGGGACGTCGGCGTCGAGCATGCGGAGACGATCGACGAGGTCCTCGGCGCCGCCGACGTCGTCACGCTGCACCTGCCGCTCACGCCCGAGACGGAGCACGTGATCGGCCGCGACGCGATCGCCCGCATGCGCGACGGCGCCCGCCTCGTCAACGCGGCCCGCGGCGGGCTGGTCGACGAGGAGGCGCTCGGCGAGGCGATCCGCTCCGGCAAGCTGGCGGGCGCCGCGCTGGACGTCTTCTCCAGCGAGCCCTACACGGGCCCGCTGCTCGAGCTGGACGCGGTCGTGACGACGCCGCATCTCGCCGCCTCGACGGACGAGGCGCAGGATCGCGCCGGGCTGATCATCGCGGAGCAGGTCGCGGCCGCGCTGGAGGGCGGCCTCGTCACGAACGCGATCAACATCCCGGTCGTCGACCAGGCCGACCTCGAGACGCTCGGGCCGTTCATCCCCCTCGCCGCGAAGCTCGGCAAGCTGGCCGTGGAGCTCTCCGGCGGGCGACCGGGCCGGATCGTGGTCGCCGCGCACGGGCCGCTGTCGGAGTGCGACACGCGGCTCCTGACCGTCGCGGCCCTGAACGGCGCCTTCCAGGGTCGGGTCGACCAGTCGGTGAACTACGTCAACGCGCCGGTGATCGCCGCGGAGCGCGGGATCGAGGTCGCGGAGGAGCGCTTCCGCGCCTCCCGTGACTACATGAACCTCGTCGAGGTCAGAGCGACCGCGGACGGCGCCGAGACGGCGGTCTCCGGCACCACGATCGGGCCGGAGCCGAGGCTCTTCCTGGCCGGTGCGCTCGGCTTCGGGATCGACATCGAGTTCGCTCCGAACATGGTCTTCGTCCGCTACAGCGACATGCCCGGGGTGATCGGCCGCGTCGGGACGATGTTCGGGGAGGCGGCGGTCAACATCGCGAACATGGCCGTCTCGCGGACGAAGGAGGGCGACACCGCCCTGATGGTGTTCTCGATCGACACTCCCGCCCCGTCCGAGCTGACGGCGCGCATGCGGGCGGCCGGCTTCGAGGACGCCCGCTTCATCCGCCTCGACTGAGGGATTCGGCGCGCCGCCACCCGCGTGAGGGATCGCCCGGGGACGGTGCCGGAGCCGATCTCTGTCGTGCCCAGGGGGGCAGTGCGGCAATGGTGCGGCTCCGGCGCGTGGCGGCACGCGTGGACGCCGTGCCTCTATTCAAGAGGAGAGGCAGAGGATGAGAAGGTTGATCGTCACGGCCGCGCTTGCGCTCGCGGCCTTCGTCGCGTTCTCGGTACCCGCGCTCGCGCACGGAGGCGAGCGCCACCGCGATCGCGGCCACGACCGCGGCCACGACCGGGTCTGCGTGCTCTTCGTCGTGAAGGGCACCGTCGACGAGGTGCAGCCGCGCGGGCTCGCGCTCACCGTGCAATACGGCTGGCCGGAGGACCTCGTCGGCGACAAGGTCCAGCTCGGCACCGGCTCGCGGACGCACGTCTGGGGCACGCCGGCTCCCGGTTCGGTCGTGAAGGCGCACGGCGTCGTCTGCCAGCTGGACGACGCGGACGCGCCGGTCTTCTACACGATGCTGGTGAAGGTCAAGCGCGAGCGGGTCAAGCCGCAGAAGGGAACGCGGTTCGACCTGATCGGCGAGGTGAAGGCGGTCGGGGACGACGCCGTCGAGGTCGGCGTGACCGACGCCAACGTCCCGGGCCTCGCCGGCACGACGGTGAGGCTCCTGCTCGGCGGGGCCGAGGTGCAGGGCGTGCTGGAGCCCGGCGCCCTGGTCTCCGCGGAGGGCCTGATGCGCGGCTCGAGCCTCCACGCCTCGCTCGTCGTCGTCGAGCGAGGGCCCGAGGGGGGCGGGGACGAGGTCGTCGACGAATAGCCCGAACCGGGTCGGGCGGCGCCGTGCGCGCCGCCCGACCGCTCGCCTCCACGCGACAATGAATGCGTGGAGGTGCCGACGCTCGGCGCGCGCGGCCAGGGCTGGGTCTGGCTCCAGTTCGCGCTGATCGCCGGGATCGTCGGCGCGGGGCTCCTGCCGCCCGCATGGCCTGCCGGGGTCGCGCGGCTCCTCGACGTGGTCGGCGCCGCCCTGGCGCTCGGCGGCGCCGGGCTCGCGGTGTGGGCCGTCCGGGCGCTCGGCCGCTCGCTGACGCCGTACCCGGCGCCGCCGGCCCGTGCGACGCTCGTCGACGGCGGCCCGTACGGGTGGGTGCGTCATCCGATCTACGCGGCGGGCCTCGCGTTCCTCGGCGGCTACTCGCTCGTCGCCAGCCCGTGCGCGCTCGTCCTGACCGTCGTGCTCGGAATCGTCTGGGCGCTGAAGGCGTCGGTCGAGGAGCGCTTCCTGCGCGCGCGCTTCGGCGGCTACGAGGGGTACGCCGAACGTGTCCGGCACCGGCTCGTCCCGGGCCTCTACTAGTGGCCCTCGAGGTGGGTTGGACTCGCAATGTCATCAGGCGGCGGGCGAGCACGGCCGATCTTCGAGCGTCGCGCCGGCGCTGACTGCCCGCGGCCGGTACGGTTCCGCCAAGCGCGTCGGAGGACGCGCCCGGGTCCGCGGGCAGGACTGCGTCCACCTCCAAGGCAAGACCGGTAACAGCCAGCATCTTCCTTCGGCCTGGACGCGGACCACAGGCTCGTGAAGGGAGATGTCATGGCCAGCTCTCCTGCACAGCGTTCACTGTCCGATCGCGCTGATCTCGACCAGCTCCGGCGTCAGGCCAAGGAGCTTCTCCGCGACGCGCGCGCCGGCGAGACGGAAGCCGTTGCCCGCATCGGCGCCGTCTCGTCCACGCTGGCCCTGAGCACGGCGCAACTCGCGCTCGCGCGCGAGTACGGGTTCCCGAGCTGGTCGCGGCTGAAGGCAGAGGTGGAGCGGCGTCGCTTCATCGAGCGTGGCGATGTCGAAGCGCTTGCAGGTCTCGTTGCGGCGGAGCCCGAGCTGGCGCGCGCAGCCGTCCGGTCGTGCATCACGGCGCCTGGGCAGACGGCCCTCACCTACGTCGCGATGGGCCGCTTCAGCGGCCGCTTCGACCACGATCGCGCCGGCGAGCTCACCCGGGTGCTCATCGCGGCCGGCGCCCCCGTCGATGGCAATCCCGGCGACGGTGAGACGCCGCTCATCACCGCGACGTGCTACGGCGAGCCGGAGATGGTCGCCGCGCTGATCGAAGCCGGAGCCGACCTCGAGGCCACCGGCCTCGCTGTCCCCGGCGGCACGGCGCTCGACCACGCGATCGAGATGGGGATGACCGAGTCCGTCGACGTGCTCGTCGCTGCCGGCGCTGCCGTGACCAGTCTGTACCGCGCCGCCGCGCGAGGTGATTTGACCGGATTCTCTCTCGACGAGAGCACCGAGGAGGAGCGCGCCCGCGGCCTCTACGCAGCCGCGATCTGCGAGCGACTCGGCGTGATCGACGAGCTGCTTGCGGCGGGGACTCGAGTCGACGCGGAGGTGGAAGGCGCCACCGCTCTCCACAACGCCGCACGGCTCGGGCGGGCGCGGAGCGTCGCGCACCTGCTCGCCCAGGGCGCAGACCCGAACCGGCTCGACTTCGAGTATCAGTCCGCTCCGCTCGGATGGTGCTGGCACCACCACCAGGGCTGGGGACCGGCGCCAGGGTGCACGGAGGTCGAGCGACTGCTCGCACCCCTGACCGACGGCGAATGGGTGCACGAGATGGTCCGTGCCCACCGCGCCGAGCCCGCGGATGCACCAGCGATCGCAGCCGTCCTGAGCAAGGCACTCGCCGAGCATCGCAAGCAGCTCGGTGAGACCGCCTATGCCTCCATGGCACTGGACGCGTCAGCCGTCGCCGCCCGCTTCGAGGAGGGACCCGTCTGGATCGCCGTTCGAGACGACGACGTGATCGGCTCGCTCTCGGCCGTCCCGGACGGCGCCGCCGTGCAGTTGCGCGACCTCGCCGTCGAGGCGGCAAGCCGCGGAGCGGGGGTGGGAGAGCTGTTGCTCACCCGCGCCGGCGAATGGGCGCTCCCCGCCGGCTTCGAGAAACTGCGGATCGACATTCCGCAGCCGCTCGAGGCGGCACGGCGCCTGTGCGCCTCCCGCGGCTTCGTCACGACAGCTGAGACCGAAACGAGGCAAGACGACGTCGCCGTAACCACCTTCGTCCGCGACATCCGGGAGTTCCGCGGGAGCAACCAGTGAGCACTGTCATCGTCGAGATCCGCGGCCGCGACCTTCCTGGCCGGCGCTGCGGCCCTGGCCGCGAGGGTCGTATGTTCGAGAACGTGCATGTGGGGCTTCGGCATCGCAACGGCCCGGTCGGTCTCCTGCCCGGCGACGCCGACGCGGCTCACTGGCAGCTCGAGCTAACCGTCCGGCAGAATCCCGACGAGGAGCTCGACTTCGGCGGCCCCTACGTCTATGGCGGACGCGGTGAGCGCGCGCTCGGTCTCGTCTGGGGCACGCTTGACCGTGACGACAGCTTCGACGTTTTTCGCGCAGCCAAGCTCAGACTCTCCGACGTCGACTCCAAGCTCGTCCAGGAGGCCTTGGACGGTGGCAAGCGTCTCGTCTGCAGCCTTGGCCTCACCGACGAGCTCGGCTTCCCACGCTGCGCGAGCGTGCGACCACCCAACGTCGAGTGGTCGACCGCCACGTAGACGTCGCGGCCATCCACGACTCCCGCCCCGGTAGCGAGGGCGCATCAGCACCTCCACGGTCGAGATGCGTCCCGATTCGACAGCAAGACCGGGTTGTGGTCCAACGTTTCCCCGAGGGCCACTGGCCGCCGCGCCGGCGCGGCCGTCTACGCTCTCGCCATGGTGCGGCCGTGGCCGGAGCCCGTGGAGCGAGTCGCCGCCTTCCTCCGCGAGGCGGGGGCGGAGGCACGGCTGGAGGAGTTCGAGGGAGGCACGCCGACGGCCGCCGCCGCGGCCGAGGCCGTCGGGTGCGGGCTCGACCAGATCGTCAAGTCGCTCGTGCTCGTGTGCGACGGCGCGGCCGTCGTGGCGCTCGTGCCGGGTGACCGCCGCGGCGATCCCGACAAGGTGGCGGCGGTCGTCGGTGCGAAGGCGGCCCGGATCGCGCGCGCCGAGGAGGTGCAGGCCGCGACCGGGTTCGAGCCCGGCGCCGTCTCGCCGTTCCCGCTGCCCGGGGTCGAGCGCGTGCTCGTCGAGCGCACGTTGCTCTCGCATCCGGTCGTCTGGGTCGGCGCCGGCTCGCCGAGTCACATGGCGGCGGTGACCCCGGCCGAGCTCGTCCGCCTGGCCCGCGCGATGCCCGTGGACGTCGTTCAGGAGCCCGCATACCATTCGCAGTCCCAACCGGAGACGAAGGAGCGCTGATGCAGGAGACCGAGAAGATCTGGATGAACGGCGAGCTGGTGGACTGGGCGGACGCGAAGGTGCACGTCGGCGTCCACGGCCTCCACTACGGCTCGGGCGTGTTCGAGGGCATTCGCTGCTACGACACGCCGAAGGGGCCCGCCGTCTTCCGGCTCGTCGACCACCTGCAGCGCCTCGTCGACTCGGGGAAGCTCCTCCACATGGAGCTCCCGTACACGGTGGCCGAGCTTCGCTCTGCGACGCACGAGCTCGTGCGCGCGAACGGGTTGCCGTCCTGCTACATCCGCCCGATCGCGTTCTACGGCTACGGCGAGCTCGGCGTGTCGACGGCGGGCAACCCGGTCGAGACCGTGATCATGTCCTGGCCGTGGGGCGCGTACCTCGGCGCCGACTCCCAGACGAAGGGCGTGCGCGCCAAGATCTCGACCTGGACGCGCGTCGGGCCGAACGTGATCCCGCACGTGGCGAAGGCGACGGGGATCTACCTCAACTCGATGCTGGCAACGCACGAGGCGCGGCGCGGGGGCTACGAGGAGGCGATCCTCCTCACCGAGCAGGGCACGATCGCCGATGGCCCCGGCGAGACGATCTTCGCCGTCAAGGACGGCGTCATCCGGACGCCGCACCTCTCGACGTCGATCCTGCGCGGCATCACGCGCGACTCGGTCGTCACGATCGCCCAGGACCACGGTTACGTGGTCGAGGAGGGCGACCTGATCCGCGCCGACCTGATGCTCGCGGACGAAGTGTTCATGACCGGGACCGCCGCCGAGGTGACGCCGGTTGCCTCGGTCGACGACGTCGAGATCGGCGTCGGGCCGGTCACGCTCGCGCTTCAGAAGGCGTATCTCGCGGCGGTCAACGGGCTCGACGAGCAGTGGGCCGGCTGGCTGGACGTGGTCGAGGTGCCCGCGCCCGCGCCCGCGAAGGCGTGAGATTCCCTGCGGGAATCTCTAGAGCTGCATGACGAGCTCCCCCGTCGGCTCTAGCGCTTCTGCGGGACAGAAGCGCCGGGTCTCGCTCTCGGCTCCGTACCTCGACACGCGCGAGGAAGAGCTCGCCGTCGAGGTGCTCCGCTCGGGCAGGCTCTCGCTCGGGCCGGCGAGCGACCGCTTCGAGGAGCTGTTCGCGGAGGCGGTCGGCGCTCCCTACGCGGCTGCCGTCTCGAGCGGGACGGCCGGTCTGCACCTGCTCTGCCGGATCGCCGGCCTCGGGCCTGGCGACGAGGTGATCACGTCGCCGTACTCCTTCGTCGCCTCCGCCAACTGCGCGATCTACGAGGGGGCGACGCCCGTGTTCGCCGACATCGACCCGCGGACCCTCAACCTCGACCCGGTCGCGGTCGAGGCCGCGGTCACGGAGCGCACGAAGGCCGTCGTCGCCGTCGACATCTACGGCTACCCGTGCGAGCTGGAGCCCGTGCGCGCGATCTGCGACCGCTACGGCCTGGCGCTGATCCAGGACTCGTGTGAGGCGCTCGGGGCGCTCTATCGGGGCGAGCCGGTGGGATCGCACGGGCCGTCGGCCGTCTTCGCGTTCTACCCCAACAAGCAGATCACGACGGGCGAGGGCGGCGTCGTGACGACGCATTCCGAGGACGAGTGGCTGTTGCTCAGGAGCCTCCGCAACCAGGGCCGTGCAGACGGCGGCGGCTGGCTCGAGCACGCGCGGCTCGGCTTCAACTACCGGCTCGACGACGTCCGCGCCGCGATCGGGATCGGGCAGCTGGAGAAGCTCGACCGGATCCTGGCCGAGCGCCG
>DATBMD010000225.1:0-60231 GCA_036555085.1 Gaiellaceae bacterium | reverse complement strand
AGCGCGAGCAGCTGCTCGATCGACCAGGACTCGCAATCGCTGCTCGAGAGCATGTGCTCGGCCGCGAACTCGTAGCGCGCGTAGAAGTGCTCGATCGCGAACGGCGCGATCTCCATCGTCAGCGTGGGGAAACCTATGGTTACCCCACGGGCCCCCACCCACGCCCGAGCGCAGAGGACGGCTCGCAGCTGGCCCCCCGGCCGGCAAAGCCGGCCTCCGGCCGCAACCGCGGATCCACAGAGGCTCTCCTGCGATCCCCTCCTCGCATCACGGCACACGCCGCGTCCCTCAGTCCACGCACGGAACACGTCACGATAAGGGTCGTCACAACGTCACGATCTCTCGCTCCCGAGCATCTCTAGCTCCGCGCGGTCCGGGCGGCATGCCGCCGCGACAGCTCCTCCTCCACGCGCGCCGGGTCGAGGCCGCGGGCGGCGAGCAGCACGTAGCTGTGGAACCAGAGGTCGGCGAGCTCCTCGACGAGGCGCTCGTCCGACTCGGCCGCGCCTGCGAGCGCGGCCTCGACACCCTCCTCGCCGACCTTCTGCGCCGCCGCGGCCGGCCCGGCGTCGAGCAGCTTCGAGACGTACGACCCCTCGGGCCGCCGTTGCGCCCTGTCGGCGATCGTCCGCCACAGCCAGGGCGCGAAGCACGACTCGGCGCCCGTATGGCAGGCGGGCCCCGCCGGCCTGACACGGAGCAGGAGCGCGTCGCCGTCGCAGTCGTCGCGGATCTCCTCCACCGCCAGCGTGTTGCCGGAGGTGGCCCCCTTGTGCCAGTGCTCCCGTCGCGAGCGGCTCCAGAACCAGGCCTCGCCGCTCTCGCGCGTCCGTCGGAGCGCCTCGTCGTCCATCCAGGCGAGCATCAGGATGCGGCCCGACTCGGCGTCCTGGACGATCGCGGGCGTCAGCTCCGGACGTTCCATCCCAGCTCCCGCAACTCGGCCTTCAGCTCCGGCAGCCGCTCGGGCCGCTCGTGCACGATCGACGCGATCAGCGCCGCCTCCGCGCCAGCGTCGAAGGCCTCCGCGAGGTGCCTTGCCTCGCCCGCGCCGCCGGAGGCGATGACGGGGACCTCGACGGCGTCCGCGACCGCCCCGGTCAGCTCGAGGTCGTAGCCGGCTCGGGTGCCGTCGGCGTCGATCGAGGTGAGCAGGATCTCGCCGGCGCCGTGACCGACGGCCTCCCGCGCCCAGTCGACGGCGTCGCGGCCGCGGGGACGCCGGCCGGCGTGGGTGACGACCTCGCCGGCCCGCGCGTCGATCGCGCACACGACCGCCTGGCTGCCGAACTCGTCCGCGAGCGAGGTGAGCATCGGCGGATCGTCGAACGCCGCGCGGTTGACCGCCACCTTGTCCGCCCCCGCCCGCAGGAGCGCCCGCGCGTCCTCGAGCCCCTGGACGCCGCCGCCGACCGTGAACGGGATCGAGAGCTCCGCGGCGGCTCGCCCGATCAGCTCGACGATCGGCGCGCGCCCCTCGATCGTGGCGGTGATGTCGAGGAAGACGAGCTCGTCCGCCGCCAGCTCGGAGTACCGCGTCGCCAGCTCGATCGGGTCGCCGAGCTCGCGCAGGTCGCGGAAGTTGACGCCCTTGACGACACGGCCGCCGGCGACGTCGAGACAGGGGATCACGCGCTTCTTGACCATGCGAGGGCGTTCGCGAGCACGCGGGCCCCGGCGGCGCCGCTGCGCTCGGGGTGGAACTGGACGCCCGCGAGCGGGCCGGCCTCGACCGCGGCGACGATCACCCCGTCGTGGTCGACGGTCGCCACTGCGACCGCCCGTTCGGCGGGGACGGCGGCGTAGCTGTGGGCGAAGTAGACGTCGGCGCCGTCGAGCCCGGCGAGCAGTTCGCACTCTCCGGTGATCCGTAGGGTGTTCCAGCCCATGTGCGGGACCCGGCGGGCGCGGAGGCGTCGGACGTCCCCACGGAGCAGCCCGAGCCCGCGGCCGCCCTCCTCGCTCTCCTCGAACAGCAGCTGGAGCCCGACGCAGATGCCGATCGTCGGCCTGCCCGCGGCGGCACGGTCCCGGATCGCGTCGTCGAGCCCGTGCGCGGCGAGGCCGCGCGCGGCGGCCTCGACGTGCCCGACCCCGGCGACGACCGCGAGCTGCGCCGCGCGGACGGAGGCGGCGTCGGTGGTGACGATCGGGTCGGCGCCCGCCCTCGCCAGGGCGCTGCAGACGCTGCGGAGATTGCCGGCACCGTAATCGGCGAGGACGGCGCTCATGCCTCGCCCTTGGTCGAGCGGATGCCGGCGCCGCGCGGGGCGCACGCCTCGCCGAGGGCACGGCCGAGCGCCTTGAAGGCGGCTTCCGCAACGTGGTGGTCGTCCTGTCCCGCTGACTCGACGTGGACGGTGCAGCGCGCCTCGATCGCGAAGCGCTCGAGCGCGTGCGGGAGCAGCGTCAGGGCCAGCCCGCCGACACGGGGGCCGGAGAGCTCGAGCGTGATCTCGGCGTGGGGACGACGGACGAGGTCGACCGCGGCGGTTGCCCGCGCCTCGTCCATCGGCACGGTGGCAGCGCCGTAGCGGGAGACGCCATCCCGGCCCGCGAGCGCCTGGTCGACCGCCGTGCCGAGCGCGGCGAGGACGTCCTCGACCGTGTGATGCTCGTCGACGTCGAGATCGCCGCCGGCGGCGAGGTCGAGATCGAAGCCGGCGTGGAACGCGAGCAGCGACAGCAGGTGGTCGAGAAACCCGATGCCCGTCGCGACACGCGCGAAGCCGCGACCGTCGAGGTCGAGCGTGAGGCAGAGCGCGGTCTCGGTGGTCGTCCGCACGACCGTGGCGGCTCGGCCCGGGGCAGGCCCCGGCGTCGCGCCGAGCGCGCGCAGCAGGACGTCGTTCTCGGTCGGTCGCCGGAGCGTGATCCGGATCCCGCCGGGAACGTCGCGCACCACGAGCCCCTGGCGCTCCAGGAGGTCCGCGAGCGGCTCCTCGCTGCGAACGAAGACGAAGTTCGTCTCGGTCGGCGGCGCGTCGTAGCCGGCGTCGAGCAGCGCCCGCCGCACCCGCTCGCGCTCCTCGAGCTCCGGTCCTGGGTCGAAGCGAGGATCGCGCAAGGCGGCTGCGGCGATCCGCGCCGCCGGGCCCGAGATCGAGGCGGGCGCCCGCCGCGCGTCGAGCAGGGCGGCCGTGGCGGGGTGCGCGAGCGCGAAGCCCACCCGCAGTGACGCGAACCCGAACGCCTTCGAGAGCGTTCGCAGCGCAATCAGGTTCGGCAGCTCGTCGACCCATTGCGCAACGGTGCGCCCGCCGAACTCGATGTACGCCTCGTCGACGACGACGAGCGCATCGGGCCGGCGTCGCGCGAGCTCCACCAGCACCTCGGGCTCGACGGCCTCGCCGGTCGGGTTGTTCGGGTTGCACCGCCACACCAGGTCGGCCTCGTCCTCCGCCTCCGCGCCCAGGATGGCTGCGTCCCGCAGCTGGGTGACGATCCGGTACATCGCGTACGTGGGCTCGGCGATCGACGCGCTGCGCCCCGGGCCCAGGAAGACCTGGGCCATCAGGATGATCAGCTCGTCGGCACCGGCGCCGACGACGACGTGCTCGGGTGTCAGCCCTGCGTAGGCGGCGGCCGCGTCCCGCAGCTCGCGGTACGTCCCGTCGGGGTACTCGTTGAGCCTCGCGAAGCTCTCCGCGAGCGGGACCTGGGGGACGCCCGGCAGCGGTGGCGTGTTCTGGTCGTAGCGGAGCACGGACTCTGGGCGAAGGCCGTGGCGGGCGGCGACGTCCGCCGGCGTCGGCGTCCACGCGTATGGTGCGAACCCGGCGCCGACCGGCTGCAGGCTCCGCCGCACCGCCTCGACGCGCACGGCGACCTCCGTCTCGAGGGCGGGGGCGTCGCCGGCCGGCGCCACCGAGGCCTCCACGTCGCCACCTGCGCGGGCAGGCTCTGCCTGGCGCGGCGTCACGCCGTTGCCTCCCTGGCGTCGGCGTTCCCGCGTGCGCCGGCTCGGACAGCTGCCTCGAGAGCGGCCGCGTGGTTCGGCAGGCCCTCGACACGCGCCAGCGGGTCGACGATCTCGCGTGCGCGCCGGAGACCTGCGTCGTTCGCGCGAACGATCTGGAGCGGCTTCAGAAACGCCTCGAGCCCGAGCCCGCCGGCGGCGCGCGCGAGGCCGCCCGTCGGCAGCACGTGGGTCGCCCCGGCCGCGTAGTCGCCCACCACGGCCGGGATGCCGACGAACACGGAGCCGGCGTTGCGGACGCGCGCCAGCAACGGGCCCGGGTCGGAGAGGTACAGCTCCAGGTGCTCGGGCGCAAGCGCCTCGGAGCGGACGAGCGCTTCGTCCAGCGACGCAACCAGCTCGCAATCCACGTTGTCATAATCGACAACCAGGCTAGCGACGGCATCGGACAGCATCCGATCGTCGGTGAGGAGCAGCGCCACGCTGTCCGGACCGTGCTCCGCCTGGGCCCGCAACCCGGCGGCGCACTCCTCCGCACTCGCAGAGCCGTCAGCGATCACGACGACCTCGCTCGGGCCTGCAGGCAGGTCGATCCCGACACGGCCGGAGACCAGCAGCTTCGCGGCGGTCACGTAGACGCTGCCGGGGCCGACGATCTTGTCGACCGCGGAGATCGTCTCGGTCCCGTACGCCAGGGCGGCGATGCCCTGGGCCCCACCCACCGCGTAGACCTCCTCGAGCCCGAGCTCGCGTGCCGCGACGAGGATCACGTCGACCGGCCGCGGCGTGATCACCGCGACGCGGCGGACGCCCGCCACGACGGCGGGCACCGCCCCCATCACGAGCGAGGACGGCAGAGGCGCCCGCCCGCTCGGCACGCACACCCCCACCGAGTCGAGGGGCAGCCACCGCCGCTCGCTGACGATGCCGCTCGCGGCCTCGACGACCGTGTCGACGGGCCGCTGCGCCTCGTTGAACCGGCGCACCGCCGCGATCATCCGGCGCAGCGCCTCGAGCACGTCGTCGTCCACCCGGGCCTCGTGGATCGCGGCCGCCGGAACGCGAAGCTCGTTGCGGGGGCCGTCGAAGCGCGCCGTCCACTCGCGCACCGCGTCGTCGCCCCGGGCACGGACGTCGGCGAGGATCGGGGCGACGCCGAGCAGGGCCTCGTCGATCGTCGTCGCCGTCACGGGACGAGCCGCTCGACCGGCACGACGAGGATCGACGACGCGCCGGCCGACTTCAGCTCGGGGAGCAACGTCCAGACGTCGTCCGCGTCGACCGCCGCATGCACCGCGATCTGGCCCTCCTCGGCGAGCGGCAGGACGGATGGCGCCCCCATGCTGGGCAGTACGGCCCGGATCCGCGGCAGCGAGTCGACGGTGGCGTTCATCATCACGTAGCGGCGGCGGCGCGCCGCGACGACGCCGGACAGCATCAGCTCGAGTCGCTCGACCACCTCCCGGCGGCCGTCGACCGCCGCGGCGCCGGCGACGAGCACGGCCTGCGAGGACAGCAGCGTGCCGATCCGGCGTAGGCCGTTCGCGCTCGCAGTCGAGCCCGTCGAGACGAGATCGACGATCGCGTCGGCGAGGCCGAGCCGCGGGGCCGCCTCGACCGAGCCGGAGACAGGCACCAGCTCGCAGCGGACGCCGCGCTCCCCGAGCAGACGCCGAGTGGACGCCGGGTACGCGGTCGCCACGCGAAGGCCGTCGAGGTCGGCGATTGCCGCCGGCGCCGCGTCTTCCGGGACCGCAGCCTCGAGCGTACAGCGCGCGAAGCCGAGCTCGGCCAGCGTCACGACCTCGGCCTCCGCCTCGGCGACGAGGTTGGCGCCGGTGATGCCGAGGTGCACCACTCCGTCCTGCACGTACTCCGGGATGTCGCTCGGCCGCACGAGGAGCAGGTCGACCGGCGCATTCGAGCACGGCACGACGAGCGAGCGCTCGGTCACCTCGAAGCTCAGGCCGGCGTCGAGGCACAGCCGCAGAGAGGGCTCGGCCATCCTCCCCTTGGCCGGAACCGCCAGCGTCAGGCGGCCGTTCTCGCCGGCCCGCGTGAAGGTGCTCACGGCCGGCGCCCCGCGCCGATGCGGTCGAGGGCCGTTCGGTAGCCGCCCGTTCCGTGGCGGAGCCACTGGGCAACACGCGTGACGGTCGCGGTCGACGTCGGGACGCGGCCGGCGATCTCGACGTAGGGCATCCCCTGCTCGAGCAGCAGGACGGTCTGCCAGCGATGTGTGAGCGCCTCGAGCTCGGGGAGCGTGCAGAGGTCGCGCAGGAAGCGCTGCACCTCGTCCCGTGTGCGGAGCGTGAGGAAGACGTCGGAGAGCGCGTCGAGCCCGCTCACGGCCTCGACCGTATGCTCGCCCCTCGTTGCCGGCGCTCCCCGCTCAGCCATGCACCCATATTAGCATGCTAATGTAGTAACGTGCTAGCACGCGAGTTCGAAGTCGTTCCAGCTGTCGACGTCCTGGAGGGCCGCGCCGTCCGGCTCGACCAGGGCCGCCGGGAGCACGTGACCGTCGAGGGCGGCGACCCCGTCGAGCTTGCCCGCCGCTACGCCGCCGAAGGAGCGACACGCCTGCATCTCGTCGATCTCGACGGCGCGTTCAGCGGCTCGCCGACGATCGCGCTGGTGGAGAGGATCGCGGCGGCCGTGCCGGTCCCGGTCCAGGTCGGGGGCGGCTACCGGACACCCGACGCGCTCGACGCGGCCCTCGCCGCCGGCGCGGCGCGCGTGATGGTCGGCACGGCGGCTCTCTCGCCGGAGTTCCTCGCCCGAGCGACGGCACGGCTCGGCGATCGCCTCGTCGTGGCGATCGACGCGCGCGACGGCCGCGTCGCCGTCGACGGCTGGGCCCGCAGGTCCGAGCTCGGCCCGGCAGAGCTCGCCCACCGCTGCGCCGAAGCAGGCGTAGCGCGAATCCTGGTCACGAGCACCCGCCGGGACGGCTCGCTCGCCGGCCCCGATCTCGACCTCCTGCGGAGCGTGCTCCCGGCGGGATTGCCTGTGCTCGCAGCAGGCGGGGTCGCAAGCGTGTGCGACCTGCTCGCGCTGCGCGAGCTCGGGTGCGAGGGCGCCGTTGCAGGCAGCGCGCTCCTGCGTGGGACGTTCACGCTCGCAGAGGCGCTGGAGGCTACGGTGACGGCATGAGACGTCCAGCGTCTACCTCCCGAGCAACGCCCCTGATCGGCGCCGGCCGCGCCGGCGGCCTCTTCAGGGATTGTCGCGATCCCGAATCTGCCGCTGCAGATTCGGGATCTGCGGAGAAAGCATGAGCACCGAGCCGCTCCGGATCGTCGTCTGGTCGGACTTCATCTGACCGTTCTGCCGGGCGGCCGAGCCCACGGTCGACTGGCTCCGGCGCCGGTACGGCGCCGAGGTCACGTGGCTTCCGTTCGACCTCCATCCCGAGTATCCGTCGGGCGGGCTCCCGCGCGAGCAGCTGCTGGCTCGCTACGGCCCCGGGATGACCGAGCACGTCAGCGCGTTCTTCGCCGCGCGCGGGCTCGAGTACCGTCCGCATCCCGATCTCGTGCCGAGATCGCTGACGGCGCTGCGGCTCGCCGAGCTCGCACGCGAGCACGGTCTGCATTCGCCTTTCCACGACGCGGTGATGCGCGCCTACTGGCAGGACAGCCTCGAGATCGGGGATCGCGAGGTGCTGCGCCGGATCGCAGCGACCGTCGGCCTGCCCCCGGCCGAGGTCGAGAGCGTGCTCGCGACGGATCGCTACGCCGACGTGGTCGAAGGGTCGACCCGGCAGGCCGTTGCGATCGGCGCCACAGGCGTGCCGGCGTTCCTCCTCGCCGGCCGGCTGTTGGTGCTCGGCGCGCAGCCCGAGGGCGCGTTCGAAGCGGCCGTGACACAACTCGGCAGATCCGACCTCGCGGCGCCTGTGGATTGATCGTCACGATCTCGTCGCGAACGCGACACACACCCGGCGCAACGACGTCGGTAGCGTTGCTCTTGGGGGGCTTGCGCCCCCTCGGGGGTGGTGCTCCGGATCGGCGTACCCGGTCCCACGTGCGCCCGCACCACCCCCCGGCACCCGCCGCCACCGCGGGACTACCGTGTGGCACGTGGAGGTGCGCTTCTGCGACGAGCAGCCGTTCGGCTTCTCGTGGATCGTGGTCGACGAGCCGGCGACGCGCACGTCGCACGCCCTGGTCGCCGGCGGGCGGGTCTGGCTCGTCGACCCGGTCGACTGGCCCGAGGCGATCGACCGCGCCGTCGCCGCGGGCACGCCCGCGGGGATCGTCCAGCTGCTCGACCGGCACAACCGGGACTGCCGGGAGCTCGCCCAGCGCCTCGCCGTCCCGCACCTCGCGACACCTGCCGCGATACCGGAAAGCCCGTTCCACGTGCTGGAGATCAGGAGGTCGCGACTCTGGCGCGAGGTGGCCCTGTGGTGGCCCGACACCTCCACGCTCGCCGTCGCCGAGGCGATCGGCACCAACCGCTTCTTCGCGCCCCGGGACGGGGCAGGCGTGCACCTCCTGCTCCGGCTGCGGCCTCCCCGAGCCGCGCTCGGAGGCCTGAGCCCCGAGCACCTGCTCGTCGGGCACGGCGAAGGGCTGCACGGGAGCGCGGCTGCCGACGCACTCCACGGCGCGCTCGACCACGCGCGGAGCGATCTCCCCCGAGCCCTCGTGCAGCTGCCGTCCCTCGCCGCCGACGCGCGCCGCAGGCGCCGCTAGCGACCCGGCCCGACGAGCAGCGCTGCCCTCGTCGCAGCCCGCTACGGTGCGCCGGACGGACTCTCGTGGAGATCGACGCACTCACCCCGTACGCGCACGTCGCCGACCTCGATCGCTCGATCGCGTTCTACGAGCTGCTGGGCCTCTCCGTCCGCAACGCGCACCACGCCGACGGCCGGCTCGTCTGGGCCTTCCTCGCCGGCCCGGCCGACGACCCGAACGCGTCACGCGCGCGGCTGATGCTCGCGCTCGCCGACGAGCCCGTCGACCCGGCGGCGCAGCTGGGGCCGGCGCCGGCGAGCTGACCGGCCGGATTCCCGCTTCAGCGGGCCGCCCGCGCGTAACCGGGCCGCACGAGCCGCGGCGGCGCCTTCAGCCCCGCCTCCCCCACCGGCGGGTTGAGCGGCTCCGCCAGCGGCACGGCGCCGAACGACGCGCGGCGCCGCTCCTCGGGCGCCGGCTCGTAGAGCGTCGTCCGCTGGCGCGGGACACGGCCCGCCGAGCGGATCAACGCCTCCATCCGCTCCGGGGGCAGCTCCTGCCCCCACTCCGAGCCGGCCGCCCGCGAGATCGACTCGTTCATCAACGTCCCGCCGAGGTCGTTCACGCCCGCGGCCAGCGCCTGCCGGACGCCGTCCGGGCCGAGCTTCACCCACGACGCCTGCACGTTCTCGATCCAGGGGTGGAGCGCGAGACGCGCGACCGCGTGGACGAGCAGCGCCTCGCCGAACGTCGGCCCGCGCCGGGCACGTCCCTGGAGGAAGATCGGAGCCTCCATCGGCACGAACGGAAGCGGCACGAGCTCGGTGAAGCCGCCGGTCCGCCGCTGCTGCTCGCGGGCGCGCATCAGATGCCTGGCCCAGTTTCGCGGGCCGTCGACGTGGCCGAACATCATCGTCACGTTGGAGCGCAGGCCGGCCCGGTGCGCGGCGTCGTGCACCTCCAGCCACTGGGACGTCGTCACCTTGTCCGGGCAGATGACGGCACGCACCTCGTCGTCCAGGATCTCCGCCGCCGTGCCCGGCAGCGAGCCGAGGCCCAGCCCCCGGAGCCGTGCCAGATACGCGTCGAGGCCGATCCCGAGCGTCGCCGCGCCCTGCCAGATCTCGAGCGCCGAGAACGCGTGGACGTGCAGGGCGGGGACGGCGTCCCTGATCGCCGAGACGACCTCGGCGTAGTAGTCGCCGGTGAAGGCCGGGTGGATACCGCCCTGGAGGCACACCTCGACCGCGCCGCGCTCCCAGGCCTCGACCGAGCGCCGCACGATCTCGTCCAGCGGCACGAGGTAGGCCGGCCCGCGCAGGTTCGCCGCCAGCTTCCCCTTGGAGAACGCGCAGAAGCCGCAGCGGAAGTAGCAGACGTTGGTGTACTGGATGTTGCGCGTGACGACGTACGTCACCTCGTCGCCCTTGACGGCCCGGCGCAGCCTGTCGGCGGCGGCCAGCACCCGTTCGCGCTCGGCCCCTCTGGTCTCGAGGAGCCGGACCAGCTCGTCCTCGCCCAGCTCGTCGCCGCTCAGCTCGAGCGGCGGTGCGTCCCGCCGGACGAGGAACGGGACGTCGACGGGCTCGCCCGGCGCGTAGCGATCCTCGCGCGCGAGCCCCATCCCGTCGGACGCGCGCAGCACGTGCGGCCGCACGGCCTCGTCGACCCAGCGGCCCAGGTCCCCGACGTGCTCGGGGTACAGCGGCAGCCGGGCCGCGAGCTCCAGGCCGCGCGAGCGGGTCGCCGCCGCCAACCGCTCGAGCTCGGGCCAGGGCGCTTCGGGGTTGACGTGGTCGATCGTCACCGGCGAGACGCCGCCCCAGTCGTCGATCCCCGCGTCGAGGAGCCGCGGGAAGTCGTCGAACGCGAGGTTCGGCGGCGCCTGCACGTGCCAGCCGGAGCCGAGCAGGACGCGGGCGGCGGCGATCGTCCAGAGGTGCTCGTCGAGCGACGGCTCCGGGTGACCGGCCATCCGGGTCCCCGGCTTGGCGCGGAAGTTCTGGACGATCACCTCGCCGATGTGGCCGTGCTCCTCGCCGAGCGCCCTCAGGGCGAGCAGCGCCTCGAGCCGCTCCGCGCGGGTCTCGCCGATCCCGATCAGGATGCCGCTGGTGAACGGGATCGCGAGCTCGCCGGCCAGCCTGATCGTCTCCAGGCGGCGCGCCGGCTGCTTGTCCGGGGACGCCCAGTGGGGCCCTCCCCTCGCCGCCAGCCGCTCCGCGGTCGTCTCGAGCATGATCCCCATCGACGCCGAGACGGTGCGTAGGCGCTCGAGCTCGCCGCGCGTCATCACGCCCGGGTTGAGGTGCGGGAGCAGCCCCGTCTCCGCCAGCACGAGACCGGCGCAGCGAGCCAGGTAGTCGATCGTCGTCTCGCAGCCGAGCGCCGCGAGCTCGTCCCGGGCCACGCGGTACCGCCGCTCGGGCTTGTCGCCGAGGGTGAAGAGCGCCTCGGTGCAGCCGGCGGCCCGGCCGGCCCGCGCGATCGCGAGCACCTCGTCCTCGGTGAGGTACGCGCGCTCGCCGCGACGCGGCGGCCGGGCGAAGGTGCAGTAGCCGCACACGTCGCGGCACAGCGTCGTGAGCGGGACGAAGACCTTCGGCGAGTAGGTGACGAGCGGCCTCCGGCGCAGCCGCCGCGCCTCCGCCAACAGGTCGTCGAGGTCGGCGCTCAGCAGCTCGGAGACGAGATCGCGCATCGGTGACGTGGGGTCGCCGGGCGGTCTCCTCGCGCCGGAGCGGGAAGCATACAGCGGCCGTCCGGCGCCCCGCCGGGTACGGGCGCGGCTCAGGCGGCGCGGTAGCCCCAGAGCCCGCCGAACGCGCGCCAGGCCTTGCCCTCCCAGCGCTGGAGCTGCATCTGCTCGATCGGGAACTGGTCGGAGCCGCCGGTCTTGATCGTGATCCCCGGCAGCAGGAACGGGTTCGAGGCGATGTTCAGCGAGCGGACCTGCTTCATCACGCCCGCGCGCGTCAGGTTCGCGCCCGCGCGCTCGAGCACCCGCACCAGCGTGTACGCGGCGGCCATCCCGTAGACGTGGTACACGTCCCTCGCGTTCGCGCCCTTCGCGTAGCGCGCCATCACGGTGCGGTAGAGGCGCATCGCCGGGTCCTTCGCCCACTTCGGGTCCGTCGGGTCCTTGAGGAAGACGCCCGAGACCGAGCCCTGGACCGTCCTGTTCGTCCCGCCCTCGGACGCCAGCAGCATCACGTTCGAGGCGGAGGAGACCACGTTGTTGATCACGAGCTTCGGCCGCCAGCCCAGCTTGTTGGCGATCACGTAGGCCTGGATCGCGAACTTGCCCGCCGCGAAGATCGCGAACACGTCCGCCCCGCTCGAGCGCAGGCTGGCCACCTGGGCCTGGACGTCGAAGGCGGTCGTCTCGTACGGCTCGGCCGCGACGACCTTGACCTTCGAGCGGTGCATGCCCTGCTTGAGCCCGTTGAGGAGATCCTTCCCGTAGTCGTCGTTCTGGAACAGGACGGCGACGCGCGAGCCGGGGCGCGTGCGCGCCAGGAACTTCCCGTACATCCAGCCCTCGGCGCGGTAGCTCGGCTGGAAGCCGATCGAGTACGGGTAGCGGGCGGCGTCGAGGCCGAGCGTCGTCGACCCCGACGCGGCGAACAGGTGCGGCACGCCGGCGGCGTTCAGGTAGTCGCGCACGAGCAGGTTGTGCTCGGTCCCCAGCGCGTTGAAGACCGCGAAGACCTTGTCCTGCTCGACGAGCGTGCGCATCGCCTGGATCGTCTGCGCCGGGTTGTAGGCGTCGTCGACGTACGTGTACGAGATCTTCCGGCCGTTGACGCCGCCCCGGGCGTTGACGTAGTCGAAGTACGCGTCGGCGCCGCGCGCGACCGAGGAGAAGGCCGAGTAGGGGCCCGACAGCGGCGTCGTGCCTCCGAGCAGGATCGACGTCGGCGTGACGCCGGGGTCGGCCGCCCGCGCCGCCTGGCCCGCCGAGGCTGCCGTCACCCCTGCGACGAGCGCGGCTGCGAGCGTGAGGGTTGCGAGTGCGAGCCTGGTACGCAATGCGGCCTCCCGGTCGGCGGAGCAGGCGGCCGGCGCCGGCCGGCCTACGGCGACCGATGGTAGCCGCGACGCGCGATCGCGCCGAGCCGTGCGACGAGCCCCGAGACGCCGCCCGGCAACACGAACATCAGCAGGATCAGGATGACGCCGAAGACGACCGCCGGCGCGCCGGGCGAGCTCGTGTCGACGTCCCCGAGGATCGGGAGCCAGTCGGGGATCACCTTGTCCATCCCCTGGGCCCAGGAGATCTGCATGTAGTAGATGAAGATCGCGCCGGCGATCGCGCCGACGAGCGAGCCGAGGCCGGCGACCACGACCCCGACGAGCAGGAAGATCGAGAGCGCGATCGGGAACGTGTCCGGGTTGACGAACGTCGTCGCGATGGCGAACAGCGAGCCGGCGACGCCGCAGTAGGCGGCGCTGACGGCGAAGGCGAGCGTCTTGTACGTCGCGAGGTTGACCCCGGAGGACAGCGCCGCCGTCTCGCTGTCCCGGACGGCGCGGAACGCGCGCCCCGTGCGCCCGCGCAGCAGCAGCCAGGCGAGGACGTAGCCGACGAGCGTGACCGTCCAGCAGAGGACGTAGAGCCAGTTGTTGAAGTTCAGCTCGAAGCCGAGCACGTTCACCGGCGTGATGCCCGCGGTCAGCTCGGGCAGGCCGAACAGGTTGATGCCGCCGCCGCCGCCGGTGAAGCCCTCGAACTTCTTGATCACCGCAGGCGTGGCGACGGCGATCGCGAATGTCGCGAGCGCGAGGTAGAGGCCCGAGAGCCGGAGCGCGGGCAGGCCGAAGAGGAACCCGACCGCCCCCGCCACGACGCCCGCGACCGGGATCGTCCAGATGTCCTTGACGCCGCCGGAGAACTGCTCGTTCCCCGCCATCAGGATCGCCGTCGTGTAGCCGCCGATCGCCATGAAGGCGCCGTGGCCGAGCGAGATCTGGCCCGTGTAGCCGGTCAGCACGTTGAGCCCGATCAGCGCGAGCGTGTAGATGCCGACGTACGCGAACTGCTGTGCCCGGAAGTCGCTGACGAACGCCGGCAGGACGTAGATCAGCACCGCGAGCGCAACGAACGCGAGCACCGGTGCCAGCGTACGAACGGCCGGGCCTCTCATACGCGCTTCACCTCCGGCCGCCCGAACAGGCCCGACGGCTTGACGAGGAGCACCACGAGGATCACGAGCAGCGCGGCCGGCAGCCTCAGGTCGGCCCCGACGAAATCGACGTAGGTGCCGAGCAGGTTCAGCCCCACGCCGAGCAGCAACCCGCCGACGACCGCGCCGGCGGGCGAGTCGATGCCGCCGAGCACCGCTGCGGCGAAGGCGTAGATGAGCACGGCCTGCATCATGTTCGGGTCGAGGAAGACGCTCGGCGCGGTCAGGGCGCCGGCGATCGCGCCCAGCGCCGCCGCGAGCCCCCACCCGAGGCCGAGCATCCAGGCCACGCGGACGCCGACGAGCCTGGCCTCGGCGGGGTTGACCGCGGCGGCCCGCATTGCCAGGCCGACCTTCGTGAACTGAAAGAACGCCCAGAGCACGACGACCGTGCCGAGCACGACGGCGATCGTGTAGAGATCCTGCAGCGAGATCGCGACGCCGGCGACGTCGATCGTCCGGGTCGGGAACGGGTTCTCGACGGCGCGTACCTCGCCGCCCCAGATCCAGGTCATGGCGCCGTTCAGCAGCAGGAGCAGCCCGATCGTCACGATCACGACCCGCAGCAGCGAGCCGCGCTCGACCGGACGGATGACGACCTGGTGGATCGCGATGCCGCCGGCGAACGACACCGCGAGCGTGAACGCGAACGCCGGCCAGTACGGCCAGCCGTGATTCGCGGTCAGCGTCCAGAGGATGTACGTCGAGAACGTCGCCATCTCGCCCTGGGCGAAGTTGATGACGCCCGTGGCGCGATGGATCAGCACGAGCGCCAGCGCGAGCGCGGCGTAGATGCCGCCCGAGGCGAGGCCCGCCACGACCTGCTGGAAGAAGTCCGCCATCAGTAGCCGAGGTAGCTCCGCCGGACGGACTCGTTGTCCCGGAGCTCGGCGCTCGTCCCCGCGACGGCCACCTTGCCGACCTCGAGCACGTATGCGCTCGACGCGATCCGCAGCGCGATCCGCGCGTCCTGCTCGACGACGAGCACGGCCAGCCCGTCCTGCTCGTTCAGCTCCCGGACGATCCGGAAGATCTCGCGGACGACCATCGGCGCGAGGCCGAGCGACGGCTCGTCGAGCATCAGCAGCGTCGGCCGGCTCATCAGCGCCCGGCCGAGCGCGAGCATCTGCTGCTCGCCGCCCGACAGCGTGCCCGCGCGCTGGTCGGCGCGCTCGGGGATCCAGGGGAAATAGCCGCCGACCCGCTCGACGTCGCGCTTCACGTCCCGGTCGCGGCGCGTGTACGCGCCCAGCCGGAGGTTCTCGAGCACGCTCAGGTCGGTGAAGGTGCCACGACCCTCCGGGACGTGGGCGATGCCCGCCTTCGCCGCCGCCTCGGGCCCTCCGCGCAGCGTCTTGCCCGCGAACGAGATCGTGCCCGACCGCCGGACGGTGCCTGAGATCGCGCGCAGAGTGGTCGTCTTGCCCGCGCCGTTCGCGCCGAGCACGGCGACCACCTCGCCCGGCTCCACGCTCAGCGAGATCCCGCGCAGGGCCTGCACGGGCCCGTACCGCGCCTCGACCGCGGCCAGCTCGAGCAGCGGCGCCATCAGGCCGAAGCGCCCTCGTCCACGTCCTCGGCGCCGAGGTACGCCTCGATCACCGCCGGGTCGCTGCGCACCTGCTCGGGCGTCCCGCCCGCGATCGTGCGCCCGAAGCTCAGCACGGTGACCTGGTCGGAGACCGACATGACGAGGTTCATGTGGTGCTCGACGAGCAGCACCGTGAGGTCGTGGTCGTCCCGCAGCTTGCGGATGAACGCCCCGAGCTCCTCGACCTCCTCGTGGTTGAGCCCGCCGGCCGGCTCGTCGAGCAGCAGCAGCGTCGGCTTCGCAATCAGGGCGCGCGCCAGCTCGACGCGCTTCTGCGTGCCGTAGGGGAGCGCCGCTGCGGGCTGACGGGCCCGCTCGCGCAGCCCGACGTAGTCCAGCGTCGACAGCGCCTCGTCCTCCCCGACGGCGCGCCCGCGGGCGTGCGCGCCGAGCAGGACGTTCTCGAGCACCGACATCGTCCGGAAGAGGTTGAGGTTCTGGAACGTGCGCGCGATCCCGCGGCCCACGATCCGGTGCGGCGGCGTCGCGAGCAGCGACTCGCCGTCGAGCTCGAGCTCGCCCTCCTCGGGCTTGTAGAGGCGCGTGATCACGTTGAACGCCGTCGTCTTGCCCGCGCCGTTCGGACCGATCAGCCCGGCGATGTGCCCGCGCTCCACGTCGAACGAGACTCCGTCGAGCGCGACGATCCCGCCGAAGCGCACGGTGATGCCGCGGACCGAGAGCAGCGCCATCTGAGCGCGAGAGCCTACTCGGGGCGGCGGGCGAGGGGAAGCGCGCGCGTCGCCGGTCAGCCGCGGCCGATGAACGGCATCTTCGTCGCCATCACGGTCATGAACTGCACGTTGGCCCCGAGCGGCAGGGTGGCCATGTAGACGACGGCGCGCGCCACGTCGGAGAGGTCGATCGTGGGCTCGCGCTCGACCGTCCCACCCGCCTGCGGGACGCCGGGGCCGCGCATCCTCTGGGTCATGTCGGTGGCAGCATTGCCGATGTCGATCTGGCCGCAGGCGATGTCGTGCTCGCGGCCGTCGAGCGACGTCGATCTCGTGAGGCCGGTGATCGCGTGCTTCGCCGCCGTGTACGGCGCGGAGCGCGGACGCGGCACGCTCGACGAGAGCGAGCCGTTGTTGATGATCCTGCCGCCTCTGGGGAGCTGCCGCTTCATGAGCCTGAACGCCTCCTGCGTGCACAGGAACGCCCCGGTGACGTTCGTGTCCAGCACCGATCGCCATTCGTCGACGCCGACGTCCTCGAGCGGCGCCGGGGGGCCGGCGACGCCGGCGTTGTTGAAGAGGAGGTCGAGCCGCCCGAAGCGCGCGGCGATCTCCTCGAACAGCGCCGCCACGGACGAGGGCTGGGTGACGTCGCAGGTCAGGGCGACCGCGTCGCGGCCCGCCTCCGCCGCCGCGGCCTGGAGCGGCTCGGGGCGGCGACCGGCCAGGACGACCGTGAAGCCGGCGTCGGCGAGGGCGATCGCCGACGCCTTGCCGATGCCGCTGCCCGCTCCGGTCACGAGCGCGATGCCGGTCACGCGGCCGCTCCCGCGAACGTGCCGCCGAGCTCGTCCTCGACGTACACGCGAACGATCTCGTCGAAGTCCGCCTCCGCCCGGAACCCCAGCTCGGTCGCGCGGCGGGCGTCGAAGCTGCGCGGCCAGCCGGTCACGATGCGCGTCACCAGCTCGTCCGGCTCCCGCCGGATCAGGCGCACGGCCTCGTCGCCCGCGACACGGCGGAGCGCCTCGACCTGCTCGGCGACGGTTGCCGAGACGCCCGGCATCGTCAGGCAGCGGCGGTCGCCGAGCAGGTCGGTGTCCAGCGTCGCAGCGTGCAGCAGGAAGCGGATCGCCGCGCGCGGGGAGGCATGCCAGTGGCGCACGTCGTCCGGGACGGGCAGCACGGCGACCCGACCGTTCAGCGGCTCGCGGATGATGCTCGAGAAGAAGCTGGAGGCAGCGCGATTGGGGGGTCCGGGCCGGACGCAGATCGTCGGCAGCCGGATCCCGATTCCGTCGAGGAGCCCGCGCCGCGCGTAGTCGGACAGCAGCAGCTCGCCGATCGCCTTCTGCGTCCCGTAGCTGGTCAACGGCGTCAGGCAGTGCTCGTCGCCGACCACATCGGGCAGGGGCGCGCCGAAGACGGCGATCGAGGAAGCGAAGACGACGCGCGGGCGATACCCGGCGCCCGCCCCGCGCACCGCCTCCAGCAGCAGCCGGGTGCCGTCGAGGTTGACGCGGTACCCGCGCTCGAAGTCGCTCTCGGCCTCATGGGAGAGAACCGCGGCCAGGTGGAAGATCACGTCCGGGCGGGCGGAGACCAGCTCCGCGGCGATCTCGGGCTCCGCCAGGTCGGCGGCCGCGACGTCGACCCGAGTCGGCCCTGCGGCGGGCGGCGCCGGCGCCGCCACGTCGAGGAGCGTCAGCCGCTCGAGGCGCTCGCCGCCGAGCGCGCCGTCCGCCGCCAGGCGCGCGGCCAGCTTCTGCCCGAGCATTCCGGCGCCGCCCGTGACGAGTACCCGCACGGCCCGGACAGTAGAGGACCGCGGCTAGCCGAGCGCGACGACGAGGATCGCGATCGCGGCGACCGCTGCGAGCCCGACGACCACGGCGTTGACGACGAGGACGACGGTCGTCAGGTCGGCGCCGCGCGCTGAGGCGCGCCGCGCCGGCGGGCTGCCGGCGCCCTGCCAGCCGACCGTGCCGGCGAGCGAGCGCGTGATGAACTGGTTGAGGCTGGTCCCGTCACGCTCCGCGGCGCGGGCGAGCTCGCCGTGGAGCTCGCTGGGCATACGCAGGAGCAGGCGCCCGCTGGGCACGGGCGCCGTTTCCGGCGTCGACGCCCCCGACGGCCGAGCGGACGGCTGAGCGCTCACCTTGCGGGAATTCTAGCTCTCAAGCGGGTTCCGGCAATCGCTCGAACGCAGTATCAGGCTGCTACCGCGCGCCGATCTCGGCTCGCAGCTTCTCGAGCGAGCCGCGCAGCAGGCGCGAGACGTGGGTCTGCGAGAGCCCGAGCTCTGCCGCGATGCCGCTCTGGCTGAGGTCGCCGAAGTAGCGGAGGTGGACGATCCGCTTCTCGCGGCTGTCGAGCGCGCGCATCCCGTCGTGCAGGAGCGCCCTGCTCTCGCCCAGCTCCAGCGCGCTCGCCTCGCCGGCGGCAGAGCTCTCGTCGCGCCCCTCGGCGAGCGGCAGCCCGATCACGACGCGACCACGGCTCTGCTCGACCCGCGGGACGCGGAGGGGGGCGGCGCGATCGCGCAGGTACCGCCTGATCTCGCCCCTGATGGTGGGTACCGCGTACGCGGCCAGGGGCCGGCCGCGGGCCGGGTCGAAACGGTCGACCGCCTTGATCAACCCGATCGCGCCGACCTGGACGAGATCGTCGAGGTGCTCGCCACGGCCGGCGAACGGGCGTGCGAGCGAGCGCACGAGCGGCAGGTGCTGCTCGATCAGCTGCTGGCGCCCCAGCCTGCGGGCCTGCCCGTTCGCGGCGCCGCACACACCCGCGTGCATTTCGTCGTCGCAATGCATGCCGCGAGTGTAATTGTCGACCTGCACGGCTCATATCCCTCTCCGTTGGGTATTTACAACTCGAGGTGCGTGTGCCCACGCTCTATTCCGCCTCGCTCGGCGCGCTGCTCGCGACTTTCGCAGCGCTTTGCATCTGTGCCGACGCCCGTGCGGAAACCCCGTCGAGCGAGCCGGTCCTCCCCGTCGACGTGACGCAGATGGTCCAGGAAGCGCTCGCCGAGGTGCCGCTGCCCGAGGACGTGACGGCGCTCGTCGAGCAGGCCGCGACACCGAGCCCCGCCGCCGCTCCCGGCGAGCCCGAGCCGGCAGCGGCGACCGCCGCGGCGCCACCGCCGCCCCCACAGCCGCAGCCGGCCGCGCCGAGCCCCGTGAAACCGGTGCGATATCAGCCTGTTCAGTCGCAGTATCGCGCCGCGACGCCGCTTCCGGCTCGTCCCGCACCCGTCGCGCCGCCGACGCCGCCCGCCGCCAGCGAGCCGGCGCCCCGACCGGCGCCGCGGCCCGCGCCGCCCCCGAACCGCGCCGCCTCCCCGGCGCCGTCGCCGCCGAACGCCTGCGACACCGAGCAGATACGTGGGCTGCTGGGGCTCGCCGCCGCGTGCGACATGGCGCGCCGTCTCTCGGCGAATTCCGTTCGCGAATTCGTCGAGCGATACCAGTTGCTTCTCGAGCAGTATCACGTCTCGATCGCTGTCGAACTGCCAATCGAATCCGCGCAGACAGCGACGTCCTCGCCGGAAGCCCCCGCACTGTCGACGGAGATCGAGATCCCGGTACCAGAAGGCGTGGCCGAGCTCCCGGAGGCCGTATCGCAACCGGTCGTCGGGCTCCTCTCCCCCCAGCCTGCGCGACACGCGCTGCCGCCGGCAGCGCGTGAGCTCGGCCGCCCGCCGCCGCCCGCCGTGCCCCCAGCGGTAGACGACGTCGCCGCGGGGGCACGTGCGGTCGCGGCGCCCGCCGAGGCCCGGCGCGCCCCGCCCGATGCGGCGGCGCCGGCCGACCGTCCGGCGCGCGCAGAGCGCTCCCCAACGGCCCGACCGGCGCCGCGTGAGGCCCGGGCCGAGCGACCGGCGCGGCCGGCGCCGCTCGACCTGCGCTCCGCTGCCGGAACCGCGCCGAGCGGGTCGTCGGCCTCCGCCGGCGGCTCGTCCTCGGCCGGAGGAGCCGTGCTCGCGGCCACGCTGCTCACGCTTTTCCTCGCGCTGCTCGACCTGCTGCGCCGGCTCCGGCTCGAGCCGGCGCTGCCGCGGTCCCAGCGCGTCGACTCGTTCCCGGAACGGCCCGGGTAGCGCAAACCGCGTCCGAGCCCTGCCGCGGGGCCACCCTGGGCCCCGCCGACGAACGAGTCCAAAGGAGACAACAGATGAGACGCACGCTTGGTGCCAGCCTCGGCGCTGCGCTCGCCCTCTGCATCTGGGCGGGCACCGCCGCGGCCGACACGGGCAGCCCACCGGCCCTCCCGGCGGCGGGCCAGGCGGAGTCGAGCGATCCGGCCGGCGACGCCCTGGCCCTGGTCGGGCAGTACCTCCCGGATCTCGCCACGCCAGACGAGCAGCCCGACGCGGCGGAGACGACAGAGCCGACGGGGACGACGGAGCCGGTGGCTCCCGAGCCGCCCGCCGACACCGCCGACTCGGAGCCGGCGGAGACGCCGACCGAGCCGGAGGGGACGTCCCAGTCGAACGGGTCGCTCGCCGGCGCGCTCGCCGGGAACGGCAACGAGACGGGCCAGACGGTCGCGCAGGAGCAGGGCGGCGAGCCCGCCCCCTCGACCGAGCCCGAGCCCAAGCCCGAGCCCGACTACGGCTCGAGCACGATCCCGCCGACCGGCGGCTCCACGCAGGTGGCCGGGCAGTCGGCAGACAACAAGCAGGACGCGGATGCGGACGCCGACTCGACGCAGATCGCGCCCGAGAACACGAACGTCACGATCCGCGTCTTCAGCCCCGGCGACAACGGGCCGGTCACCCAGTCGAACGACTCGATCGCCCTCGCCGGCGCGCTGAACGGCAACAACACCGCGCAGGACGTGAGCCAGAGCCAGTCAGGGTCTGGCACGGGCTCCACGCAGGTCGCGGGCCAGTCGGCCGACAACCACCAGGACGCCGACGCCGACGCCGACTCGAAGCAGGTGCACCCGCAGAACACGAACGTCTCGGTGCGCATCTTCAGCCCCGGCGACGACGGGCCCGTCTCGCAGTCCAACACGTCGATCGCCGGCGCGCTCGCCGCGAACGGCAACGAGACGACCCAGTCGGTCGAGCAGGACCAGACCGGCGGCGGGCCCGGCGGCAGCTCCACCCAGATCGCCGGGCAGAAGGCCGACAACGACCAGGACGCCGACGCCGACGCCGACTCGAAGCAGGTGCACCCGAAGAACACGAACGTCTCGGTGCGCATCTTCAGCCCCGGCGACAACGGCCCGGTCACCCAGTCGAACACGAGCGCCGCGGGAGCGCTGGCGGCGAACACGAACACGACGTGCCAGTGCATCACCCAGAGCCAGTCGGGTGGGCCGGGCGCCCAGATCGCCGGCCAGCTCGCGAAGAGCGAGCAGGACGCCGACGCCGACGCCGACTCGAAGCAGATCCACCCGACCAACGAGAACGCCTCGATCCGCGTGGGCAGCCCGGGAGCCGACGGGCCGGTCTCGCAGTCGAACACGTCGCTCGCGCTGGCGGGTGCCCTGAACGCCAACGAGACGCACCAGTCGATCGGGCAGCAGTCCGGTGGGCCCGGGCTCCAGGTGGCTGGCCAGAAGGCCACCAGCGACCAGCACGCAGACGCCGACGCGGACGCGGTCCAGTACGCGCCGTCGAACGTGAACGCGCCGGTGCGGGTGCTCAGCCCCGGTGGCGGCGGCTCCGTCGAGCAGTCGAATGCCGCGCTCGCAGGCGCGCTCGCGGCGAACCTCGACAAGACGACGCAGTCGATCGACCAGCAGCAGTCGGGTGGCCCCGGTGGCCCGTACATCCAGGCCGCCGGGCAGCTGGCCGGCAACGAGCAGAAGGCAGACGCGGACGCAGACGCGACGCAGTGCTGCGCCGAGAACGTCAACGCACCCGTTGCCGTGCTGGACAAGGGCAAGGGCCACGACGGCGAGGACGGATCGGCCGGATCGGTCGAGCAGTCGAATCTCGTCGCGGCGCTGGCCGCCGCCGTCAACCTGAACGGCACGCACCAGTCGATCGGCCAGAGCCAGAGCGGCCCCGGTGGGCTCTCGATCCAGGCGGCGGGTCAGAAGGCCTGGAACCACCAGGACGCCGACGCGGACGCCGACGCGTTCCAGATCGGTGCGAGGAACGTGAACGCGCCCGTGTCGATCCTCGGTAAGCACGACCGCTGCGACAAGCGGCAGCCGTGCGAGACCCCGTATCCGCGCAAGGGCGACGACCCGAAGCAGGATCCGGACGAGACCGACGGCTGGCGGAAGCCCGACGACCGGTGGAAGCAGCGCGAGCGCTGCGAGCTGCCGAAGTCGGATCCGTGCGGTCGCCCTGCCTGCGAGCAGGACGATCCGTGCAGCAAGGGCGACCGCCGCGATGAGCCGTCGCCGTGCGAGTGGAAGGTGCGCTGCCCGAAGCGCGACCGGTGCGAGTCGAAGCGCCCGTGCCGGGAGCGCCCGACGCTCGACGAGGAGGTGCCGATGCGATAGGCCCGGCCGGGGTGGGGGCGCGGCCTGCAGCCGCCGCGCCCCCACCCAGTACGGGCGCTCGATTGACACGATCCGCGCTCCGGCCTACCGTGGGTGGCGCAGTCAGTCCGGCAGCGAGAGGCGGCGGCGATGAGCAGTTCGGGCACATCGTCTCTGCGGCGACGAGGCGGCGCGCCACGGGCGCCGTCCACTCGGCGTGCCGTCCTCGTGACCTGCGCCGCCGTCCTCGCGGCACCTGCCCTGGCCGGCGCGGCGACGTCGCCGACCCCCGACGCTCCCGCGCAGGGAGCGCTCACCGCCCCCGGGCCCGATGCGCCGCCGACGGCGGCACCCCGGCCCGCGGCGGCGGCGGTGCGGCCGCCGCCATCCCCCGCGGCGGCCCGCGCCGCCGCTCCCGCCCTTCCGACCCGAGCACAGCCCGCCGCCCCGCCGCCGAGCGCGGCTACGTCCGCCGAGTCGCAGCGGCCCCCGGCGAGGGACCGCCGGCGCCTGCAACCGCCTGCCGCTCGCCCGGCTCCCGTGATCGACGTTCCCGCCCTGTTCCGGCTCGACCTGCCGGTTCTCCGCGTCGTCTCGAGGGCGGCGGACGGCCACGATCGCGGCCTGCTGGCCGTCGCGGGCATCTCGCTCGCGCTGGTCGCGCTCGGCGCAGGCGTCGTCGCCGCCGGCGCAGGACGATCGCTGAGGGGCGCCGCGTGAGACGCCTCCTGCCGCTCGCGCTGACGGTCGCGGTGGCGTGCGTCGTCGCCGGGCCGGCGAGCGGCGCGCCCGCGCTACCCACCGCGAGCTGCTGGACGCCGGGAGGTTCCGCGCCGGTCGGCTGCGCCGGCTGGTTCACGACCGACGTGACCGTCACCTGGAGCTACGACCCGGCCGGCGTGACCGCCACGGACTGCGACGTGGTCACCGTCAGCGCCGACACGGCCGGAGCGTCCGTCACCTGCCGGGTCTGGTACGGCAGCGACTACGTCGAGGCCGGCAAGGTGATCAGGCGCGACGCGACGCCGCCGGCCGTCACCGGGGCGGCCGCCGAGCGCGCGCCCGACTGGGGAGAGTGGTTCAACCATCCGGTCGCAGTCGGGTTCACGGGCACGGACGCGACCTCCGGGATCGCCGCCTGCGCCGGCGCCACGTACTCCGGGCCCGACACCGCGACGGCATCGGTCGCAGGCACGTGCCGCGACGTCGCCGGCAACACGAGCTCGGGCTCGTTCTCCCTCCGCTACGACTCGACGCCACCGACCGTGGCGGCCGTGGCGGCCCGCGCGCCCGACGCCAACGGCTGGTACCGGGCACCCGTCGCGGTTCGCTTCAGCGGCGTCGACGCCCTGTCGGGCGTCGCCTCGTGCGACGGGCCGGTGACGTACGGCGGACCCGAGACCGCCCGGGCGGCGGTGTCGGGATCCTGCCGCGACGCGGCCGGCAACGCGGGCGCGCCGGCGGCGCTGACGCTGCGCTACGACAGCAAGCCGCCCGCAGCGGCCGGACGGCTCCGGGTCGAGACGGGCAGCGGCTTCACCCGCGTCCGCTGGGCGCGCTCGCCGTCGGCCCGGCTCTACGAGCTCGTCCGCATCCCCGGCCTCGGCAGCGCGTCACGCAGCACCGTCTACCGCGGCCGGAAGGTCTCGTTCCTCGACCGCGCGGTCCGCAACGGCGTGCGCTACCGGTACCTGCTCCGCAGCCTCGACGAGGCGGGCAACGCAGCCGCCCGGACGATCGCGGCGCTGCCGCGCGCGCCGGTCTTCGCCCCCGCCGCGGGAACGGTGCTCCGAGCGCCGCCCCGGGCGGCGTGGGAGGACGTCGCGGGGGCGCGCTTCTACAACGTGCAGCTCTACCACGGCACGACGAAGGTGCTGAGCGCCTGGGTCGTCGAGCCGCGCCTGCGGCTGAGACGGGCGTGGACGTACGACGGCCGCCGCCGCACGCTCGCGAACGGGGCCTATCGCCTCTTCGTCTGGCCCGCGTTCGGAACGCGGAAGCAGCCTCGCTACGGCAAGCTGCTCGGCGAGACCACGTTCAGGGTCCGGCGCTCGTAGCCCTACGGCAGGCGCGGCAGCCAGAGCCCGGAGAGCACGCCGGCGCCGAGGAGCAGCGCCGCACCGCCGAACACGAACGCGACGGTCGCCTCCTTCGGCTCGTCCACCCTGCCCACCTCCGAGCCGAGCTCCTCGTAGACCGACGTCAGGCGCTCCGCGTCGAACGCGCTGAAGTACTCGCCGCCGGTCGCTTCGGCGACCGCCGCCATCGTCTCCCGGTCGGGCGGCACCGGCACCGTCTGCCGCTCGCCGAACCGGAACACCTCGATCGTCCCCTCGTCCGTGCCCAGCGCGATCGTGTAGACGGGCATGCGCTGCTCCTTCGCGAGCTGCGCCGCGTCGAGCGGCTCCACCAGGCCGCGGGTCTGGAACCCGTCCGACAGCATCAGCACGGCCGTCAGCGGCTTGTCCTCGGCATCCGGCGGCTCACCGCCCTCCGCCTCCACGCTCTGCCCCAGCTCGACGGCCCGCACGATCCCGTCCCCGATCGCCGTGCCGAACCCGGGCGTCAGCAGGTCGATCCCCGACCGCAGCAGGTCCTTGTCCGACGTCGGCGGCACGACCACCTGCGCCTCGTCCGAGAACGACACGATCCCGACGCGCAGCTGCCGCGGCACCTTGTCGAGGAACTTCCGCATCGCCTCCTGCGCCGCGCCCAGCCGGGTCGGCGCCACGTCCTCCGCCCGCATCGAGCCCGACACGTCGACTACGAGGATCACGGTCGCGCGCTCCTGAGGGGACGCCAGGGTCACCGTCGGGCGCGCCACCGCGATGCAGAGCGCCGCGAGCGCCGCCAGCAGCAGCCCCAGCGGCAGCCACCGTCGCCAGGACGGCGTCTGCTCGACCACCGTCTCGAGCACGCCGAGGTTCGTGAAGCTGACCGCGTAGCGGCTGCGACGTCGCTGCACCCAGAGGTACCCGAGCAGCGCCAGCGGGACGACGAGCAGCGTCAGCAGGAGCTGGGGCGCCTCGAAGCTCACCTGCCGCTCCTCGCGCACAGGGCGTGCGCCTGCAGCTCCACCTGGATCCCGCCCGGCAGGGCCGTCGACGCGGCACCGCGCCCGACGACGCTCCTGGCGCGCTCGACGTGCGTTGCCCGTACGAGCCCGAGCAGCGAGGCGCCGGGCTCGAGCGCCGTGTGGAAGCCGAGCGCGTGCGAGGAGCCGACCAGCCGGTCGCCTCGCTGGCACGCGGCCGTGACGGAGCGGGTCGCCCCCGTGCCGAAGCGCACGCGCCCGACGCGCCGTTCGAGCGGGTTCCCCGGCCGGAGCGCGGCGAGCGTCCGCGGCGCGTGCACGGTCTGGGCGCGGCCGCCGCCGCCCTGGGTGGGGATGCAGCCGATGAAGGGGCGGAAGCTCGTCGCCTTGCGGGCGGTGCCGGTGTAGACGGCGGTGAAGACCGCGCTCGCCCGGGTGGTGACGCCCGGCGCCACGGGGCTGCCGCTCTCGCCGCGGAAGCTGACGTCGATCCCTCGGTCCGAGATCCGCACGTCGGTGCCCGCCACGATGTACCCGCGCAGCGGGCAGCGGAGCTCCCACTCGACGGCGGACGTGCGGGCGCCCGGCGCCGGCGCCGGGATCACGACCCACGGCCCGGCCACGGGCAGGCAGACCGGCAGCCCGCGGCACTCGTCCGCGGCGGCTGCGGCCGGGGCAACAGCCCCGAGCGCGACCGTCGCGAGCCCGGCGACCAGGGCGACGACGACGGCCCGCGTCACAGCGCCCTCCGGAACCAGAGCGCCGACAGCGCCCCGCCGGCGAGCAGCAGCAGCGCGCCGCCGCCCGCGAACGCCGAGGTCACCTCGCGCTTCTTGTCCTCGCTGCCCAGGCGCGAGCCGAGATCCTCGTAGACGGTGTTCAGCTGCTCGGCGTCGGGCGCCTCGAAGAAGCGGCCGCCGGTGGCCTCGGCGACCTGCTTCAGCGTCGCGGCGTCGGGCGGGACCGTGACGCGCTGGGACAGCCCGCCGGGCAGCGGCACCTCGACGACCGCGTCCGACGTGCCGAGCGCGACGGTCGAGACCGGGATGCCGAGCTGGCGAGCGCGCCGCGCGGCGTCGAGCGGCTGCGTCCCGCCCGCCGTCTGGGCGCCGTCCGAGAGCAGCAGCACCGACGTCGGCGTCGGCTCCTCGCCGGCGGCCTGCTCTGCCTGGGTCGGCTGCGGCACCGCCGAGATGGCGGTCGCGATCGCGTCGCCCATGGCGGTTCCCGAGCCCAGCCGCAGCGCCTTCAGCGCGGCGCGCGCAGCTTCGCGATCGACGGTCGGCGGCAGCACGACCTCGGCCTTCGTCGAGAACGCGACCATGCCGACAGGGTAGGTGTCCGGCACCTTCTCGAGGAACGCCGTCACGGCGGCCCGCGCGGCCTCGAAGCGGTTGGGCTGCACGTCCTCGGCGGCCATCGAGCGCGAGACGTCGAGCGCCAGCATCACCGTCGCCTCCTCCTTCGGCGTCGAGAGCGTCGCGTGCGGGCGCGCGAGCCCGACCAGCAGCAGCGTCAAGGCTCCGAGCGCGAGCAGCGGCGGCAGGTGCCGGCGGCGGCCCGGGCGCTCGGCGAGCAGGTTCGGCAGCAGGTCGGGGTTGGAGAACGTCGCGGCGTCGCGCTCCCGCCTGCGCTCCGCGAAGACGTAGCCCGCGACGGCGATCGGAACGAGCACGAGCCCGACGAGCGCGAGCGGCCAGGCGAAGCTCATCTCGACCTCTGCCGAAGGAAGCCGGCGAGCGTCCGCAGCCAGTCGCCGGACGTCGACAGGACGACGTGCGCGACCCCGGCCGAGGAGAACGCCTGCGCGAGCGACTTGCGCTCCTCCGCGGCGGCTTCGGCGAAGCGGCGCCGGAGCGCGGCGCTGCGGGTGTCGACGCGGAGCTGACGGCCGGTCTCCGGGTCGACGAGGGTCAGCTCGCCCACGTCGGGCAGCTCCTGCTCGCGCGGGTCGCGGATCTCCACCGCGAGCACGTCGTGCCGGCCGGCGAGGTCGAGCAGCGGCGAGCGCCAGTCACGGGGGCCGCGGAAGTCGGAGACGATGGCGACCAGAGCGCGCTGCTGGCTCACCGCGGCGAGCCGGCGGAGGGCCCCGCCGAGGCTCGACGAGCCCCCGTTGCGGCCGTTCTCCGCGTCGCGCAGCGCCATCATCAGCCCGACGAGGCCGGCGCGGCCCTGCCGGGGAGGCACGGTGGCGTCCGAGCCGCCGAACCCGACGAGCCCGACGCGGTTCCCGCGCGCGCTCGCGGCGTGGCCCAGTGCGAGCCCGACGCCCAGCGCGACGTCGGCCTTGCGCCGGTCTGCGGTGCCGAACGTCATCGACGGGGAGGTGTCGAGCGCGAGCCACGTGACGAGGACGCGCTCGGCGAGCTGGACGCGGACGTGCGGCTCGTTCGTCCGCGCGGTCACGTTCCAGTCGATCTGGCGCACGTCGTCGACGCCCGGCTCGTACGCCCGCACCTGGGCGAGCTCGCTGCCGCGGCCGAGCAGCGCCGAGCGGTGGTCGCCCGCCAGCAGGCCCTGGACCCGGCGCCCGATCGTGAGCTCCAGCGCCCGGAGGAGCTGGTCGGGCATCGCGCCGGGACCGGGCCGGTCCGGCGTGTGCTCGACGCCGAGGACCCGGAGCGACCGGCTCATCTCTTCCCCGCAGATCCCGAATCTGCAGGAGCAGATCCGGGATCGCGACAATCCCTGAAGCGGCCGCTGGCGCGGCCGGCGCCGAGCAGGGGCGCCGATCGGGAGGTCGACACAGGCCTCATGCGCGTGGCGGGAGGATCATGCCGCGGCGATCCGCCGCAGGTCGAGCGCCGGCTGCGGGACCGCGTGGATGACTGCGTCGAGGATGTCGTCGGCCGACTTCTCCTCCGCGAGCGCCTGATAGGTCAGGACCAGACGGTGGCGGAAGGCGTCCTTGACGAGCGCGAGCAGGTCCTGCGTGATCACGTAGTCGCGGCCGTGGATCAGGGCGAGCGCGCGTGCGCTCTGGACGAGCGCGATCGGGCCGCGCGGGCTCGCGCCGTAGGCGACGTACTCCGACCACGCATCCAGCCCGTGCCGGGCGGGGACGCGCGTCGCCGTCGCGAGGGTGACGGCGTAGGAGACGAGCGACGGGTCGACGTAGACCTCGAGCGCGGAGCGCTGCAGCTCCTTCAGGTCCACGAGCGACAGCACCTGGCGCACCTCGGCCGGCAGCTCGAGCGAGCGCTGGACGACCGTCAGCTCCTCGTCGCGCTCCGGATACCCCACGAGCACCTTCAGCATGAACCGGTCGACCTGCGCCTCGGGCAGCGGGTAGGTGCCCTCCGACTCGATCGGGTTCTGCGTCGCCATCACGAGGAACGGGTCCGGGACCGGGTGCGTCTCGTGCCCGATCGTCACCTGGCGCTCCTGCATCACCTCGAGCAGGGCCGACTGCACCTTCGCGGGCGCGCGGTTGATCTCGTCCGCGAGCAGGAAGTTGCAGAACACCGGCCCGAGCTCCACCGCGAAGGTCGTCGTGCGCGGCTTGTAGATCCTCGTCCCGACCAGGTCCGACGGCACGAGGTCGGGTGTGAACTGGACGCGCTTGAAGGTGCCGCCGAGCACGGCCGCGGTCGTCTTGATCGTCAGCGTCTTGGCCAGGCCGGGAACGCCCTCGATCAGGAGGTGCCCGCCCGCGACCAGGCAGACGAGTACGCGCTCGAGCATCGCGTCCTGGCCCGCGATCACTCGCTTGATCTCGACGAGCGCCTCCTCGAGCCGCTCGCGGCGCGCGTCGTGCGCAGTGCCGGGCGGCATCTCGCTCTCGGTACCTGACATCAGCGGCTCCCTCTGTCGGACGATGGTGTCGGGTGCAACGCGAGCGGGCGCCGCCCGCTCAACCCTCGATGGTAGAGAGGTGCGGCTCCGCCCCGCGTTAAGGGGTCGTAAACGGGTCATCGGCGCCCGTTCCCCCCGCCTGTAGGGGCCGGACCTGTCCGGCCCGTACAGCCCCGATGGCACTCCCCTCCCGCCCTCCCGATGGCACTCCCCAACGAGACCCCGCCGGGCCGTAGGATCGGTGGCAGTGACGCTCGACCCGGGCCAGGTCTTCCAGAACGCGATCTACATCGCCGGCGCCCACGACTGGCCGCTGACGCCGGCCGAGTGGGAAGAGCGGGCCCGCGCGGCGCTCGAGCCGGCCGCCTTCGACTACGTCGCCGGGGGCGCGGGCTCGGAGGCGACGATGCGGGAGAACCTCGCCGCGTTCGAGCGCGCGCGCCTGCGCCCGCGGATGCTCGCCGGCACCGCCGAGCGCGATCTCTCGGTCGAGCTCCTCGGGCTGCGCTCGCCCGTCCCCTTTCTGCTCGCGCCCGTCGGGACGCTGTCGATCGTCCATCCGGACGCCGACCTCGCCGTCGCGCGCGCAGCCGCGGCAACCGGAGTGCCGATGGTGCTCTCGGGCGCAGCGTCGACGACGATCGAGGACGTCGCCGCCGAAGGCCCGCTGCGCTGGTTCCAGCTCTACTGGTTCAACGACCGCGAGGTGACGGCCAGCGTCGTCGCCCGGGCCGAAGCGGCCGGCTACGGCGCCGTGGTCGTGACGGTGGACACGATCGTCCTCGGCTGGCGCGACCGCGACCTGCGCCACGGCTTCCTCCCGTTCCTCGCGGGCCACGGGCTTGCGCACTTCTTCTCCGACCCGGTCTTCCGGGCGCGGCTGGAAGCGCCGCCCGACGAGGATCCGCTGGGCGCCGCGGCGCAGGCGCTGGCGGTGTTCCCGAACCTCGCGCTCACCTGGCCGGATCTCGCCTGGCTCCGCGGGCAGACGCGGTTGCCGATCCTCGTGAAGGGCGTCGTCAGGGGCGACGACGCGCGCCTGGCCCTCGAGCACGGCGCCGCGGGCATCGTCGTCTCCAACCACGGCGGCCGGCAGCTCGACGGCTCCGTGGCCGCGCTCGACGCCCTGGTCGAGGTTCGGGCCGCGGTCGGACCGGAGGCGACGGTGCTGATGGACTCGGGCGTCCGCCGGGGCACGGACGTGCTCAAGGCACTGGCTCTGGGGGCGGACGCCGTGCTGGTCGGGCGCCCCTTCGTCTACGGGCTGGCGGTCGGCGGTCAGGCGGGGGTGGAGGCGGTGATCCGCCAGATCGCGGCGGAGGTCGACCTCGCCTTCGTGCTCTCGGGGCTGCGTACCGTCGGCGACGTCGATCGCTCGCTGGTGGCCTAGGCTCGGTCGGGATGCTCGACGACAACCTCCTCGGGTTCGTCGCGGTCGCGGCCGTGATCGTCGTCGTGCCGGGGCCGGACATGGCGCTCGTGCTCCGCAACGGGCTGCGGGGCGGCCGCCGCACTGCGCTCGCGACCGCGCTCGGAATCAACACAGGCCTGGTCGTCTGGGCGCTCGCCGCCGCGCTCGGGATCGCCGCGCTCATGCAGGCGTCGGCGACGGCGTTCACGCTCCTGAAGCTCGCCGGGGCCGCATACCTCGCGTACCTCGGCGTCCGGCTCCTGCTCGACTCGTTCCGGGCTCGCGGGCCGGGGCCGGCCGTGGCTGCCTCGCCGCCGCTCACGGCGCGCGCCGCCCTGCGCCAGGGTTTGCTGACCAACCTCCTCAACCCGAAGGTGGCGGTCGTCTACACGACGCTGATCCCGCAGTTCGTCGAGCCGGGTGCCGGCGCGGCGGCGCGGACGCTGCTGCTGGCCGCGATCTTCGTGCTGATGGGGCTCCTGTGGCTGACCGGCTACGCGCTCGCCGTCGCGGGCGTCGGGCGGGTGCTGGCGCGGCCCGCCGTGCTGTCGTGGGTCGAGCGCGCGACGGGCGCCGTGCTCGTCGCTCTCGGCGTGCGCCTGGCCTTCGAGCGGCGGTCGTAGGGTGCACCTGGCCTGCGGGGCGGGCGCGGGCTAGCATCGCGCCGTGGATCTGCGAGACACGCCCGAGGAGGCCGCGTTCCGGGCGGAGCTGCGCGCCTGGATCGCCGCGAACCTCCCCGACGCGCTCAGGAGCCATCGCGGCGGCGCGGCGCGCTTCGACGGGCCGGAGGTGCGGAACTGGAGCCGGGCGCTCCACGACGCTGGCTACGCGGGCCTGACCTGGCCGAAGGAGTACGGAGGCGGCGGCCAGCCGTACAGCCATCAGGCGATCTTCCTCGAGGAGACCGCGCGCGCGGAGGCGCCGCCCCACGTCGGCGTGATCGGGCTCGGGATGGCCGGGCCGACCATCATGGCCCACGGCACCGAGCAGCAGAAGGCGCGCTACCTCTCCCGCATCCTCTCGGCCGAGGACATCTGGTGCCAGGGCTTCTCCGAGCCGGGCGCAGGCTCCGACCTCGCCGGCGCGCGCACCAGCGCGAGGCTCGACGACGGTCACTTCGTCGTCGACGGGCAGAAGGTCTGGTCGTCGTTCGCGCACATCGCCGACTTCTGCATCCTCGTCACCCGGAGCGACCCGGAGTCCGAGCGGCACCAGGGGCTCACGTACCTGATCGTCGACATGCGCTCGCCCGGGGTCGAGGTACGGCCGCTGCGCCAGATCACGGGCGAAGCGGAGTTCAACGAGATCTTCTTCACCGGCGTCGAGGTGCCGGTCGAGAACGTTCTCGGAGACGTCGGCGGCGGCTGGCAGGTGGCCATGACGACCCTCCTCCACGAGCGCGGGACGCTCGGCTTCGCGCTCACCGCGACGCTGGAGGTCGCCGTCCGGAAGCTGATCGCGCTGGCGCGCGAGCGCGGCGCGTCGCCCCGGCAGCGAGAGGCGATCGCGCGCGAGTGGATCGAGCTGCAGGCGCTCCGCTACACCAACTACCGGTCGCTGACGACCCTGATGCGGACCGGCATCCCCGGCCCGGAGGGCTCGATCGCGAAGCTCCAGTGGTCGGAGGCGAACCAGCGCCTGACGCGGCTCGCGCTCGAGCTGCTCGGCCCGGACGCCCAGCTCGCCGGCGAGAGCGCCCCGTACGGCGGCTTTTGGCAGCACCAGCAGCTACGGAGCCGGGGCAACACGATCGAGGCGGGCACCTCGGAGATCCTGCGGAGCATCGTGGCCGAGCGTGTGCTCGGCCTGCCGAGGTCGAGGTAGTGGACTTCGCGCTGAGCGCCGAGCAGGAGGAGCTGCGGGCCCAGGCGCGCGCGTTCCTCGCCGAGCACCAGGCGCCGGACTGGGAACAGCTGGCCGAGCTCGGCTGGACGGGGGTCTCGGTGGCCGAGGACGCGGGCGGTGCCGGCCTGGGCTTCCTCGAGGAGGCCGTGCTCGTCGAGGAGCTCGCGCGCGCTCTCTACCACGGTCCCTTCTTCTCGACCGTCGCCCTGGTCCTGCCGGCGCTGCCGGCCGGCGAGCAGCGGGCGGTCGCCGCCGGCGAGAGCAGCTGGACGCTCGCGCTCGAACCGCTCGTACCGGACCTCGACACCGCCGCCCGGATCGCCGTCGCCGGCGAGGACGGCGTCTACGAGCTCGTGGGCTGCGAGCGCACCGTTCTCGAGACGATCGACGAGTCGAGGCCGCTCGGGACGGTCTCGGGCGGGGAGCGCGGCAGCCGGCTCGCCGGCGCCGAGGCCGTGCCGATGCTGCGGCGGCGGGCGTACGCCGCGCTCGCGATGGAGGCCTGCGGGGTCGGCCACCGCGCACTCGAGCTGGCGGTCGAGCACGCCAACACGCGGGAGCAGTTCGGGCGTCCGATCGGCAGCTACCAGGCGGTGTCGCACGCGCTCGCCACCACGTACACGGAGCTCGAGCTCGCCCGCTCGCTGGCGCTCTGGGCAGCCTGGTGCGTGGCGGTAGACGAGCCCCAGGCGGACCTCGCCGCGGCCTCGGCGAAGGCCCAGGCGGCCGAAGCGGCGGTGGCGGCGTGCGAGCGCTCGATCCAGGTGCACGGCGGGATCGGCTTCACCTGGGAGCACGTCCTCCACCGCCTCTACAAGCGCGCGCTCGGGATCCAGGCCTGGGGCGCGTCCGGCGCACAGCTCCGGGCAGAGGTCGCGGCAGCTCTCTTCGACGGAAAAGGAGCCTGAGATGCGGGGTCTGATGATGGACTACCAGCTGAACGTGCCCGCGATCCTGCGGCGCGCCGACGAGCTCTACGGCGACCGGGAGATCGTGACGCGGCTGCCAGACAAGAGCTGGCACCGCTCCACGTATCGCGAGGTCGTGTCGCGGACGAAGCGGCTCGCGGTCGCGTTGCGCGGGCTCGGGCTGGAGGACGGCGACCGCGTCGCGACGTTCATGTGGAACCACCACGAGCACTTCGAGACCTACATCGGAGCGCCCGCCGGAGGCTTCGTCACGCACACGCTGAACCTGCGGCTCCACCCCGACGACAACACGTACATCGCGACCCACGCCGGCGACCGGGTGCTGGTGGTCGACAAGGTCCTCTGGCCGCTCGCGGAGCCGTTCGTCCCCCGCTGCGGCTTCGAGCACGTCATCGCGGTCGGCGAGGGCGACCTGCCGGACGGCGCGATCGACTACGAGAGCCTGATCGCGGACGCCGACGAGAGCGCGTTCGCCTATCGCGACATCGACGAGCGGCTGGCGGCGGCGATGTGCTTCACGAGCGGGACGACCGGGCGGCCGAAGGGGGTCGTCTACTCGCACCGGGCGATTGCCGTCCACGCGCTCACGGTCGGGCCAGGGATCGGGCTCACCCAGGCCGACACCTGCCTGCCCGTGGTGCCGATGTTCCACGCGAACGCCTGGTGCTTCCCGTTCTCGTGCGCGCTCGTCGGCGCGAAGCAGGTGTTCCCCGGCCCGCACCTCGACCCGGTCAGCCTGCTCGAGGACTTCGAGCAGGAGCGCGTGACGATCTCCGCCGGGGTGCCGACGATCTGGACCGGCATTCTGCAGGCGCTCGACGCCAACCCGGGCGGCTGGGACCTGTCGGCGATGCGGACGATGACCGTGGGCGGGGCGGCGCCGCCGCGTGCGATGATCGAGGCGTTCCAGGAGCGGCACGGCCTGCACCTCGTGCACGGCTGGGGGATGACCGAGATGTGCCCCGTGGGGACGCTCTCGGGCGGTCCCGGCCAGGAGGAGGGGCTGACGGGAGCCGCCGCCTACGACAAGCGGGCCGAGCAGGGCCCGCCGATCCCCTTCGTCGAGGTCCGCGCGCGGGGCGCCGAGGGGCTGGTGCCGTGGGACGGGGAGACGATGGGCGAGCTGGAGGTGCGCGGCGTCGCGGTCGCGTCCTCGTACTACGACGCGCCGGACAGCGCCGACCGCTGGACCGACGACGGCTGGTTCAGGACGGGCGACGTGGTCACGATCGGGCCCGACGGCTACGTGAAGGTGCAGGACCGCGCGAAGGACCTCGTCAAGTCGGGGGGCGAGTGGATCTCGACCGTGGCGCTCGAGAATGCGCTGATGGGGCACGCGGCCGTCCTCGAGGCGGCGGTGATCGCCGTCCCGGACGAGCGGTGGTCGGAGCGCCCTCTGGCCGTGGTCGTCCTCCGCGACGGCGCCGCCGCGACCGGCGACGAGCTGCGAGAGCACCTGTCGCCGCAGTTCGCGAAGTGGTGGCTGCCCGACCGGTACGAGTTCGTCGACGAGATCCCGAAGACGGCGGTCGGGAAGTTCCGCAAGACGACCCTCCGCGAGCAGTACGCACAGCCCGCGAAGACGTCCGCCTAGGAAGGAGCGATCGATGGAGCTCGTCTCGACCGAGCAGGACGGCGCCGTCGCAATCGTCACGATCGACCATCCGCCGATGAACGCGCTCTCGGCCAGGCTGCTCGAGGAGCTCGAGGCGGAGGTCGAGCGGCTCGACGCCGACCAGGGCGCGCGCGCGATCGTGATCCGCGGAGCCGGGGAGCGCGCCTTCGTCGCGGGGGCGGACATCAGCGAGTTCCCCGACCTGAGCGAGTCGGCCGGCGACGGGGGCTCGGCGCGCGGGATCCAGGCGCTCGGGGCGCGGATGGACGCGGCAGGAACGCCGTTCGTGGCCGCGATCCACGGCTACTGCCTGGGCGGCGGCCTCGAGCTCGCGATGTGCTGCGACGTGCGGGTGGCGTCCGAGGACGCGCAGCTCGGCCAGCCGGAGATCAAGCTCGGCCTGATCCCCGGCGGCGGCGGCACGCAACGGCTGCCGCGGCTCGTCGGGCACGGCCGCGCGATGCTGCTGAACCTGGGCGGCGAGTTCCTCGACGCCCGCACCGCTTACGACTGGGGGCTCGTGGAGCAGGTCGTGCCGCGCGAGCAGCTCGGCGAGGCCGCGCTGGGGATCGCGAGGACCTTCGCGGAGCGGTCGCCGCACGCGATCGCCGTCCTGCGCGAGCTGGCGCGAACGACCCGCGACCTGCCGCTCGCGGAGGGCCTGCGGCGCGAGGCCGACGGGTTTGCGCGCTGCCTGCGCAGCGAGGACGGCCTGGAGGGGGTCGCCGCGTTCCTCGAGAAGCGGGCGCCGAACTTCACCGGCCGGTGAAGGCGGTCGTCCTAGAAGCGGTCGGCGGGCCGGAGCAGCTCGTCCTCCGGGACGTGCCGGAGCCCACGGCGGCGGACGGGCAGGTCGTCGTCGACGTGCGGGCCGCGGGGATCAACTTCCTCGAGGTGCTCGTCCGGCGCGGGCTCTACCCGCAGGCCCCCGAGCTGCCATGGGTGCCCGGCGTCGAGGTGGCCGGCGAGGTCGACGGGAGGCGCGTGGTCGGGCTCGTCCGGCAGTCCGGCGGCGGCTATGCGGAGCGCGTCCCGCTCGACGAGCAGTGGCTCTTCGAGCTTCCGGACGGCGCCTCGTTCGAGGAGGGCGCCGCGTTCCTGATGGCGTTCCTGACAGCGTGGATCCCGCTGACGCGGCAGGCCGACCTGCGCTCCGGGTCGCGCGTGCTGGTGCATGCGGCCGCGGGCGGGGTCGGCAGCGCCGCCGTGCAGGCTGCGCGCCTGCTCGGCGCGGAGGTCGTCGCCACGGCCGGAGCGGAGGCGAAGCTCGCGCTCCCGCTCTCGCTCGGCGCGAGCCAGGCCGTCACGTACGAGCGGCTGGGAGAGATCGAGCCGGTCGACGTCGTCTTCGACCCGGTGGGCGGGTCGCTCTTCCTCGACTCGCTGACGCTGCTGCGGCCGCTCGGCGTCGCCCTCGAGATCGGGTTCGCAGGCGGGCTCTGGCCGCAGCTGGAACCGGCGCTGCTCGTGGGGCGGAACGTCGGCGTCCACGGCTTCTACCTGGGCCGGCTGATGGGACTGCAGCCCGAGCTCGTCCGCGGGGCGGCGCTCGACCTGCTGCGGTTGTGGCGCGAGGGGCTGCTGCGGCCCGTGGTCGGCGCGAGCTTCCCGCTGGGCGAGGCCGGCGAGGCGCACCGGCACGTCGAGGAGCGGCGCTCGACCGGCAAGGTCGTCCTCGTGCCGTGAGGGCGATCGTCACCGGCGGCTCGTCCGGGATCGGGGCGGCGATCGCCTCGCGCCTGCGCGCCGAGGAGCTCGAGGTCGAGGTGCTCGACCTGACCACCGGGTTCGACGTCTCCGACAGCGAGCACTGGGAGCAGGTCGGCCCGGTCGAGATCGCGTGCCTGAACGCCGGCGTGCTCGGCGGGCCGGCCGACCCGGCGGAGCTGACGCTCGACGGCTACCGGCGGGCGATCGGCGTCAACGTCGACGGGGTGGTGCTCGGCGTGCGCCGGCTCGCGCGCGTGCAGCCGCACGGCGGCCGGATCGTTGCGACGGCGTCGCTCGCGGGCCTGACCGCCGTCCCCGGCGATCCCGTCTACGCGGCCACGAAGCACGCCGTCGTCGGCTTCGTCCGGAGCGCGGCGGGGCCGCTCGCGGCGCGCGGGATCTCCATCAACGCGGTCGCCCCGGGCTTCGCCGACACGCCGATGGTGACCGGTGCGACGAGGACGACGCTCGCGGAGGCCGGCTTCCCGCTGCTCGAGGCAGCCGAGGTCGCCGACGCGGTCTGGCTCGCGCTCCAGTCGGGCCTGAGCGGGCACGTCTGGGCCGTCCAGCCCGGCCGGCCGCCGGTGGACTTCCGGTTCCCGAACGTCCCGGGGCCGCGTAGCCCGTCCGGGGAGCCGGTGCCGGCGCCGCCGCTGTCGAGCTGAAACGCCCTTTTTCCACAGCGGTTCCCTGGCTGCCGCGGACGCGTCCCGAGGGGCCATGTCCGGGGTCTGACCCCGGACATGGCCCGCGCGGACGGTGTGGATTGCGCCAACTTCGTAACGATTTGTCCACAGCCATCCTGTGCACAGGTCGAGCCCGCGGGACACCGGTGGGCCGGGGGGTCGACGCTCGCTGCCGCGGAGGCGCTCAGCTGAAGCGCCAGCCGTCGCCGTCCGCGAACGCCTTCAGGATGCGGCGCGCGACGACCATCCGATGCACCTCGTCGGGGCCGTCGTAGATGCGCGCGCCCCGCGCCTGCAACAGCATCCCGGCCAGCGGCGTCTCGTCGGTGAGGCCGCGGGCGCCGTGCACCTGCACCGCGCGGTCGATCACGTCGCCGAGCACCCGGGCGGCGTAGAACTTGAGCAGCGAGACCTCGACGCGCGCCTCGTCTCCCCCGTCGATCCGGCGGGCGGCCTCCATCGTCAGCAGGCGACAGGCCTGGATCTCGGCCGCCGAGTCCGCGATCCAGCTCTGCACGGTCTGCTTCTCTGCGAGCGGACCGCCGAACGCCTCCCGCTCGAGCGCATAGGAGCACATCAGCTCGAACGCGCGCTGCATCTGGCCGAGCCAGCGCATCACGTGGTGGATCCGGCCCGGCCCGAGCCGCTTCTGGGCGATCCGGAACCCGTCGCCAGGCTCGCCGAGCGTGTTCTCGACTGGGACGCGGACGCCCGAGTAGCGCACCTCGCAATGCGTCGACCAGCCGCGGCCCGTGTGCCCCAGCACCGGGATCGGGCGCACGAGCTCGACGCCGGGCGCGTCCGCCGGGACGATGATCTGCGAGGCGCGCCGGTGCGGCTTCGCCTCCGGGTCGGTGACGGCCATCACGATCGCGAACGACGCTCCCTCCGCGCCGGACGAGAACCACTTGTGCCCGTCGATCACCCATTCGCCGCCGTCCCGGCGGGCTGAGGTCCGTAGCGTCGTCGGGTCGGAGCCGGCAACGTCGGGCTCGGTCATCGAGAAGAACGAGCGCGCCTCACCCGCCACGAGCGGGCGCAGCCAGCGCTCCTGCTGGTCGGGCGTACCGAACAGGTGCAGGATCTCCGCGTTGCCGGCGTCGGGCGCCTGGCAGCCGAAGACGAGCTGGGCGTACGACGAGCGCCCGATCTCCTCGTTCATGCACGCGTAGTAGAGGAAGCCCTCGCCGGTGCCGCCCGCCTCCGGCGGCATGTGCGGCGCCCACAGCCCCGCCTCCCGGGCACGGCCCTGGAGCTCCGTGACCAGCGCGAGCGCCGCGTCGTCCTCGCGGTGGATGGCCGCCTCCGCCGGGTAGACGTGCTCGTCCATGAATGCCCGGTAGCGCGCACGCTGAGCGAGGTACTCGGGCGGGAAGAGCGCGGCGGACACGGCGAGTAGGATCGTCGCGTGCGGCTCGGCCTGCAACTCGGATACAACGACCCCGTGGGCGCGGTGGCGCTCGCCGAGGAGGCCGACCGGCTCGGGTTCCACTCCGTCTGGACGTCGGAGGCGTACGGAACGGACGCCGTCTCGCCGATGGCCTGGGTCGCCGGGCGCACCGACCGGATCAACGTCGGCAGCTCGATCATGCAGATGCCGGCGCGCTCGCCGGCGGCGACCGCGTCGACGGTGGCGACGCTCGACCTCCTCTCCGGAGGACGGGTGCTGCTCGGCCTCGGCACGTCGGGGCCACAGGTCGCCGAGGGCTGGCACGGCCAGCGCTGGGGGAAGCCGCTCGTGCGGACGCGCGAGTACGTCGAGATCGTGCGCACGATCCTCCGCCGCGAGTCACCGCTCGAGCATCACGGCGAGCACTACGACATCCCCTACCGGGGCCCGGACGCGACGGGCCTCGGCAAGCCGCTGAAGCTCATCGTCCACCCGCGCCGCGCCGACGTGCCGATCTACCTGGCGGCGATCGGGCCGAAGAACGTCGCGCTCGCGGCGGAGATCGCCGACGGCTGGCTGCCGATCTTCTTCTCGCCGGAGCGCTTCGCGGACGTGCACGCGGTCGCGCTCGAGGAGGGGTTCGCGGCGCGCGGCGGCCGGCCCGAGCGCTGGGACCTCGCGCCGCTCGTCCCGGTGGTCGTGGACGACGACGTACAGGGGTGCCGCGATCTGCTCAAGCCGACGCTCGCGCTCTACGTCGGCGGGATGGGCGCTCCCGGGCGCAACTTCTACAACCGCCTGGCGCGGCGGTACGGCTTCGAGGACGAAGCGGCGCGGATCGAGGAGCTCTACCTCGACGGCCGGAAGGGGGACGCCGCGGCCGCCGTGCCGGACGCGCTCGTGGACGAGATCGCGCTCGTCGGCGATCGTGCCCGGATCGCCGACCGGCTGGACGCGTGGCGCGCGTGCGGCGCGACGACGCTGATCCTGCAGGCGCAGCAGCCGGAGGCGCTGCGGCTGCTCGCCGAGCTGGTCCTGTGATCGCGCGGCGGTCGTGAGACGACGCCTGTACCTGATGCGCCACGGCGCAGTCGCGTACTTCGACGGCGCTGGGCGTCCCGTCGCCCCCGACGACGTCTCGCTGACCGAGGAGGGACGGAGGCAGGCCGCGGCGGCGGCGCGGCTGCTCGAGCCCGTCCTGTTCGACCGCGTGCTCGCCAGCGGCCTGCCGCGCACCGTCGAGACGGCGCGGATCGTCGCGCCGGAGCACGAGCTGGAGGAGTGGCCGGAGCTGCAGGAGATCAAGGGCGCCCGGCTCTCGTCGATCCCCCCGGACGAGCTCGAGGAGACGTTCGTCCACGCGTTCCGCGGCGTCGTCCCGGTCGAGAAGCGCTTCCTGGGCGGCGAGACGATCGGCTCGCTCTTCGACCGCGTCCTGCCCGCCCTCGACCGGCTGCTCGCCGACGAGAGCTGGGACACCGTCCTGGCCGTTCTCCACGGCGGCGTCAACCGGGCGATCATCTCGTACGCGCTCACGGGCGAGCGCACGTTCCTCGGTCACTTCGAGCAGGCGCCGGGCTGCGTCAACGTGCTGGACGTCGGCGACGAGTGGATCGTGCGCGCGGTCAACGTCGCGCCCACCGACCTCGCTCACTCGTCGACGCGCCTCACGACGATGGAGGGCTACTGGCAGGAGTACCGGCCGGCTCGCCGGCTGCGCGAGGAGGCTTAGCCCCGGCTACGACAGCCGCTGATGCCTCCGGCGCGTCGCTGAGCGTGCGCGGCCGGAGGGGATAGTGCTGGAGCACAACCCCGGAGAGCCGCGTGCGCTCAGCGGCGCGAGCGCTCGGCGGAGCCGGGCTCCGCCCGGCGGGAGCCGAGCGCGGCCGGTGGCGTCAGCGGAGGCGCTGGAGCAGCATTGCCATGCCCTGACCGCCGCCGACGCACATCGTCTCGAGGCCGATCTCGGCGTCGAGCGTCTCGAGGTCGTTGAGGAGCGTGCACATGATCCGGGCCCCGGTCATGCCGTAGGGATGGCCGAGCGCGATCGCGCCGCCGTGCGGGTTCAGCTTCTCGCCGAACGGGTCGATCCCGAGCTCGCGGCAGACCGGGAGCACCTGGGCGGCGAACGCCTCGTTCAGCTCCACCACGTCGACGTCGTCGATCGTCATGCCGGCGCGGTCGAGCACCGTGCGGACGGCCTCGATCGGCCCGACGCCCATGATCTCCGGGGCGACGCCCGACACGGACGATGCCAGGATCCTGGCCCGGGGCTCGAGGCCGAGCTCGCGGGCGCGCTCGTCGCTCGTCACGAGCACCGCGGCGGCGCCGTCGTTGAGCGGGCAGGCGTTGCCGGCGGTGACCTTGCCGCCCGGCTTGAACGCCGGCTCCAGCGCCGCGAGGCGCTCGAGCGTCGAGTCGGGCCGCGGCCCGTCGTCGGAGGCGACCACGGTGCCGTCCGGCTTCTCGTACGGCGTCAGCTCCCGTTCGAAGAAGCCGTCGCGCTGGGAGGCCACCGCCCGCTCCTGCGAGCGCTGGGCGAACAGGTCCATGTCCTCGCGCGAGACGTCCCAGCGCTCGGCCACGTTCTCCGCGGTCAGCCCCATCGGGATGTAGACGTTCGCGATCTCGGCGTCGTCGCCGAAGAGCTGCGGGTGGAGCTCCTCCGCCGACTTCGGGTAGCCGCTGACGCGCGTGATCGACTCGACGCCGGCGGCGACGAAGCAGTCGCCCTCCCCCGCCCGGATCGCGTGGAACGCCATCCGCACCGTCTGCAGCGACGAGGCGCAGAAGCGGTTGACGGTCGTGCCGGGCACCGTCTCCGGGAGCCCGGCCAGCAGCGCCACGCGCCGGCCGAGGTTCATCCCCTGCTCCTCCTGCGGGAAGCCGCAGCCGACGATCACGTCGACGACCCCTGCCGGGTCGAGCCCGGGCGCCTTCCGCAGCACGTCGCGAACCGCGAAGGCGGCGAGGTCGTCGGGCCGGACGTCGACAAGCGAGCCCTTCGCGGCGCGGCCGATCGGGGTGCGGGACGCGGCGACGACGACGGCTTCGGGCATCGGCACTCCTCGGGCTCGGGAACGGAACGGGGCCGGCGCGACGGCCGGCCCCGTTGACCCTAGCTCTTCGCCGGGCTCAGCCGGCTGCGCTGGCGCTGGGGCTCGCGCACTTGAGCCTGGAGACGGACCGGAAGGTCCCGTCGGTGAACTTCACGATCTGGTCGCAGGCGATGGGCACCTGGTCGTTCCCCTTGGTCACCTGCTTGTTGCCCGGAAGCGCGAAGATGTTCGCCTCGTTCCAGGTCCGGTAGGCCTTCATCAGGCTGTCGCGCGTCGGGTTCCGCCCGGCCTTGTAGAGCAGCTGGACGAACGCGTGCGCGACGGCGACCCCGTAGTAGTTGAGGCCGTTCGTCACGAGCGAGCTCGGTGCGTACGTCGACATCACCTGCTTGTAGAGCTTCATTCCCGCGTCGCTGTCCCACTTCGGATTCGCGGGATCCTTGAGGTACTGGACGCTGTAGGTGTTGTTGACGAGGTCACCGGCACCCCCGGCGCGCGCGGCCGTCAGGATGGTGTCGGTGGCGGAGACCGAGTTCGTGTAGATCACCGGCGGGTTCCAGCCGGTAAGACGTGCGAACACGTATGCCTGGCCGGTGAAGCGTGGCGTGGCAAAGATCGCGAAGATCGTCGCCCCGGTGCTGCGCAGCTTCGCCACCTGCGAGCGGACGTCCGTGGCCGTCACCTCGAACGACTCCTCGCCGACGATGTTCGAGGCCTTCGCCCCGAGGCCGGCCTTGAGCCCGCGGACGTAGTCCTTCCCGTAGTCGTCGTTCTGGTACAGGATGGCGATCTTGGCGTTGGGGCTGTTCCGGGCGATCGCCTGCCCGTAGAGCCTCGACTCGAACTCGTAGTCCGGCTGCCAGCCCCCCGTCCACGGAAACTCCTTGAAGTCGCGGTACCAGGTGCTCGCGCCCGACGAGACGAGGACGTGCGGCACCTTCGCCTGGTTCAGGTACGGCTGCACCGCGACGTTGACCTCGGTCCCGAGCTGGCCGACGACCGCGAACACCTTGTCCTGCTCGACGAGGCGGCGGGTCAGCTGCACGCTGTTCGCCGGGTTGTAGCCGTCGTCGTAGACCTTGAAGATGATCTGGCGGCCGTAGACGCCGCGCTTGCCGTCCGGGCCCTTCCGCTTGTTGACGTAGCTGAAGTAGGCCTTCATCGCCCCGGGGATGACCCCGTAGGACGAGGCAGGACCGGTCAGCGGGAACGTGCTGCCGATGGTGATGTTCTTCGCCGTCACCCCCGGCGTCGCCTGGCTCGTGGCGGCTGTCCCTCCCGTCGCCGTCAGGGCGAGCACCCCGGCGAGCGCGAGCCCGATGAGCAACCCCTTTCGCATGCAGACTCCTTTACGAGGTGCCGTGATGGGGCGAGCGTAGCGCCCCTGCACGATGTCGCCAAGTAGGACGCCCGGACCGCGCCCGCGGTTAGCCGGAAGCCGTCATCCCAGGCCGATCTCGGCGGCCAGCCGCTCCGCCTCGTCGAGCTGCTCGGAGAGGGCGTCGATGCCCGAGGCCCAGATCGCCGGATCGGTGAGGTCGAGCCCGACCAGGTGCGCGAGCTCCTCCGGCGGGCGCGACCCACCGGCCCGCAGCAGGTCGAAGTAGGGCTCCACCATCGCGTCCCCCTCCTGCTCGTAGCGCCGGAAGACCGCGAGCGAGAACAGGTAGCCGTACGCGTAGGCGTAGACGTAGCCCGGGGCGGACGCGAAGTGCGGGATGTAGCTCCACCAGCTGCCGTAGCCGTCGAGGCCGACCGAGTCTCCGAACAGCGTCGCCTGCGCCTCGAGCCACAGCTCCTCGAGCCGGTCCGGCGCCAGCTCGCCGTCGTTCCGGCGGGCCGTGTGGACCGCGTCCTCGAAACGGTTCATCGCGATCTGGCGGAACGTCGTCGCGATCGCGTCCTCGATCCGGCCGGTCAGCAGGTCGAGCTTGCGCCGTGGATCGTCCTCGGCGGCGAGCAGGCTCTTGAACGTGAGCGCCTCTCCGAAGACGGAGGCGGTCTCGGCCGTCGTCAGCGGGGTCGACGCGTTGTAGAGGCCGAGCGGCTGCGCGAGCACGCCGTGCAGCGCGTGGCCGAGCTCGTGGGCGAGCGTCAGCACCGAGCGCCGCTCGCCGGTGAAGTTCATGAAGACATAGGGGTGCACGCCGGGGACGGTTGTCGCGCAGTAGGCGCCGGTGCGCTTGTCGGGCCGGACGGGCGCGTCGATCCAGTTGCGGGTGAAGAAGCCGTCGACGATCTCGCCGGCATCGCCGGAGAACGCCGCGTACGCATCGACGACGAGACGCCGCGCCTCCTCCCAGTCCGTCTGGGCGCTCGCCTCCGCCACCGGGGCGAAGCGGTCGTAGTGCTCGATCCGGTCGACGCCGAGCAGGCGCGCCTTCAGCCGGTAGTAGCGTTGCGGCACGTCGTAGCGGGACACCGCGGCGTCGACGAGCGCCTGCACCGCCTCGTCCGTCGTCTCGTTCGCGAGGTTACGGAACGAGATCCACGTCGGGTAGCTGCGGAGCCGGTCGTCGATCGACTTGTCGAGCAGGAGCGTGTTGAAGACGAACACCCGGGTGCGGAGCCCCGGCTGCAGCGAGGCCGTGATCGCCTCGGCGACCTCGCGGCGCGTAGTGCGGTCCGTGTCGTAGAGCCGCGACATGGCCTGCTCGAGCCCGACCTGCTCGCCGTCGAGCTCGACCTTCAGCGCGCCCAGCAGCTCCTCGAACAGGCGCGACCAGGCGGAGGAGCCGGAGACGGTCTTCTCGGTGACGATGCGCTCCTCGGGCTCGGTGAGCAGGTGCGGGCGGAACTTCCGCAGCGAGCGGAGGAAGTGGCGCCAGCGGTCGAGCTCCGGCTGTTCGAGCAGCGCCTCGGCGGCCGCGTCGTCGAGCGCGGCCCATTCGAGCGGGAAGAAGAGCAGCTGCGTGTCGAGCGCGGCCGCGCGCTCCTGCAGGCGGCTGACCAGCGCTCCGCGCTCGGGCTCGCCCATGTTGGTCGAGAAGCGAAGGTGCGCGAAGGTGAGCGCGCGGTCCATCGCCGACTCGATCCGCTCGCGCTCCGCGACCGCCTCCGCGAGGCCGGCAGCGTCGAGCTCGCCGACCTTGCCGTGATAGCGCTCGCGGAACGCGGCCCCCGACGACTCCGCGTCGGCCGCCTCCTGCTCGAGCTTCGGGTCGTCAGGGCCCGAATAGAGATCCGAGAGGTCCCACTCGACCTCCTCTGCACCGGTGCGCTGCTCTGTGGTCGCCATGCGCGGAGACTACCCGCGCAGCTCGCCCATCAGCGCGACGGCGTCGAGGTCCCGGTGATCGAGGTGCTGGAGGAAGACACGCTCGACGCCCGCCTCGCCCAGCGTCGCGAGCTGCGCCGCGACCTCGTCGACGGTACCGGCGAGCCATCCGGGATCGGGCCCGGCCTGGCCCGTCAGCTCGAGCACGCGCCGGAGCCGGTCGTCGGCGTCGGCCCGGTCGCTGCCGATCGCGCACGCGGTCATGAGCGAGAAGGAGAGCGTGGCCGGATCGCGGCCGGCGTCGCTGCAGGCACGTGAGAGCGCGTCGCGGCGGGCCCGGCACTCGTCCGGCGTCGCGTAGACGGTGTTGTACTCGTTCGCGAAGCGGGCGGCGAGCGCCGCCGAGCGGGGCTTCGCCGAGCCGCCGAGGATCAGCGGCGGATGTGGCCGCTGCAACGGGCGCGGCAGGCTGTTCGCGTCTGCGAGCCGGTAGCTCCGCCCGTCGTGGTCGAACCGCTCCTCGGTCCAGTGGCGGACGACGAGCTCGACGTGCTCGGCGAAGAGCTGGAAGCGCTCGCGCGCGTCGAGGAACGGAAAGCCGTTCTGGAGGTGCTCGCGCTCGTACCAGCCGGCGCCGACGCCGAGCTCGACCCGGCCCTGCGAGACGTGGTCGGCGCTGGCGACCATCCGCGCCACCACCGACGGGTGCCGGAACGTGGCCGGCGAGACGAGCGTGCCGAGCCGGATGCGCCCCGTGACGACCGAGAGCGCCGCGATCGTCGTCCAGGCGTCGAGGGCGTCCGCGCCGCCGGCCGAGAAGATCGACGAGTAGTGGTCGGAGCGGAACAGACCCTCGAGGCCGTGCTCCTCGCAGGCGCCCGCGAGCGCGACCCAGTCCTCCCAGGTGACGCCCTCCTGGCCCTCGATCATCAGGCAGACGCGCATCGTTCTCCTTCAGTCAGACGGGAGCCAGCTCGGCCGGGTCGGTGACCGGGGCCCGGCACGCGAACCGCTCGCAGAGGTAGATCGCCGGCCTGCCGTCGACGAGACCCTTGCCCTCCAGCAGCGGCACGCCCTCCGCCGGCCCGACGGCGACGACCGTGCTCGGAGCGAACGGCGCCAGCGCCGCCCGGGCGACGTCCGAGGCCACCGGGCCCAGGACTGCGAGCTCGCGCGGCGCGCTCAGGTAGAGGTCGAGCGCGCAGAGCGCCCAGCCGAACGCGCCCGGCGCCCGCCCGACCGCGGGCGCGACCAGCCTCAGCACGGTCGCCGCCCGGCGCTCGAGCTCGTCGTCGCCCCAGATCCGCGCCAGCCGCAGGAGCACGTGGGCGAGCATCGAGTTCCCGGACGGGAGCGGGTTGTCGTCGAGGGGCTTGGTACGCGGGAGCAGCGGCTCGTGCGCCGGCGCGGCGAGGAAGAAGCCGCCGTGCTCGTCGTCGGCGAAGAGGTCGACTGCGAGCAGGGCCAGGCGCCGCGCCTCGAGCAGCCACCGGGGCTCACCGGTCGCGACGTGCAGCTCGAGCAGGCCGTGCGCCACGTTCGCGTAGTCGTCGAGGTAGCCCTCGCCGCTCGTCCGGCCGGCGCGGAAGCTGCGAAGCAGCCGCCCGTCCCCCCCGGTCAGCGGCCCGAGCAGGAACTCCGCCACGCGCACGGCGGCGTCGATCCAGTCGGCACGGTCGAGCCGGCGCCCCGCCTCGGCGAGCGCGGCGAGCGCGAGACCGTTCCAGGAGGCGATCGCCTTGTCGTCCCGGAAGGGCTGCGGGCGCTCCTGCCTGGCCGCGAGCAGGCGGCGGCGTGTCTCCGCGCCCACCTCGCCGCGGACGATGAAGCGGCCGTGCTCGAACGGCTCGAGCGTCGCCGGTTCGAGCGACAGGTCGTGCGGCCCGAGCACGGCCTCGATCTCGCCGGGCGTCCAGGTGTAGGTCAGCCCTTCGACGCCGTCCGTGTCGGCGTCCTGCGCCGAGGCGAGGCCGCCCTCGGGCAGGAGCAGCTCGCGGAGCACGTAGTCGAGCGTCCGGGTGACGACGTCGCGGTAGCGCTCGTCGCCGGTGACCACAGAGGCGTGCAGGTACGTGGAGGCGAGCAGCGCGTTGTCGTAGAGCATCTTCTCGAAGTGCGGCACGAGCCAGCGGTCGTCGACCGAGTAGCGGTGGAAGCCGCCGCCGACGACATCCCACATGCCGCCGGCCGCCATCCCGTCGAGCGTCGCCCTCGCCATCCGCAGGGGCACGTCGCCGCCGCGGCGCAGGAGCAGCTCGAGCGTGGACGGGGGCGGGAACTTCGGTGCCCGCCCGAAGCCGCCGAACGCGGGCTCGAACGTCCGGGCGATCCCCTGCTCCGCCTCCGCCAGCAGCGCGGCGGTCAGCGGCTCGGAGGACGGCCGGATCCGCGCCGACTCGCCGACGGCCTCGACGAGCCGCGTCGCCTGCCGCTCCAGGTCGTCTCGCCGGTCCTGCCAGGCTGCTGCGACCGCGCCGAGCACCTGGCGGAAGCTCGGCAGCCCGTGCCGCGGCTCGGGCGGGAAGTACGTGCCCGCGTAGAACGGCTGCAGCTCCGGGGTCATGAAGACCGTCGTCGGCCAGCCGCCGTGGCCGGTCATCGTGACCGTGGCGTCCATGGTCACCGCGTCGACGTCCGGCCGCTCCTCGCGGTCGACCTTCACGTTGACGAAGTGCTCGTTCATGACGGCGGCGGTCGCGGGGTCCTCGAACGACTCGTGCTCCATCACGTGGCACCAGTGGCACGCGCTGTAGCCGACCGAGACGAGCAGCGGCCGGCCCTCATCCCGTGCCCGCGCGAACGCCTCGCCGCCCCACGGATACCACTCGACCGGGTTGCCGGCGTGCTGCAGCAGGTACGGGCTGGTCTCGGCTGCGAGGCGGTTCATCCGGACACCGTACGTGGTGGGGCAGGCTACGCGCCCAGCACGGCGCGGGCGCCCCGGAGCTCCGTTGCGAGCAGGCTCCGCGCCCGCGACGAGTCGAGCGTGCAGTCGAGCGGCCGGCCGGGCGGCGCCGGCGCCCGGTCGACCGGCGCGCCGGTGACCAGCTCGGCGAGCTCCGCGCGCGAGAGCGCGTCGGGGCCGGCGACGTGGAGCGGCCCGGCGAGGCCTGCGGCCGCGAGCTCGAGCAGGGCGGCCGCGAGGTCCCCGACCTGCACCGGGCAGCGGATCTCGTCCTCGTAGAACGTCGCGCCCGGGTCGCGCGCCGCCAGCTCGTGCTTCGAGGCGGGCGCCCCCGGGCCGCCGTAGATCAGCGACGTCCGCACGACGAGGGCGTCCGGGTGGGCGGCGAGGACGCGCTCCTCTGCCTCGGCCTTGTCCCGGCCGTACCGGGTCACGGGCGACGGCGGGTCGTCCTCGACGTAGGGGGCGCCCTTCCGGCCGTCGAAGACGACGTCGGTGGAGAGGTGGACGAGCCGGGCGCCGGCGGCGCGGGCCGCACGCGCGACGTGCTCCGCGCCGGCGACCGTGATCTCGTGTGCGTCCGGCCCGTCCTGGCGGTAGGCGGTGTGGATGACGACGTCGGGGCGAAGACGGGCCAGCGTCGACCGCACCGCGCCGGCGTCGCGCACGTCGACGCGCTCACCGGTCGCGTCGGGACGCAGCCGCAGCAGCGCGCCGCCGAGGTACCCGGTCGCGCCCGTGACGTGTATGCGTGTCAGCGAGCCCTGCCGGCGGCAGCCGCCTGCGTCAGCGCTCCTCGTCGGCCGTGATCGCCAGCCCGTAGATCACGAGCGACGCCAGCACTATCGTCCCGAACGCCCACCACGGCGCCCAGTTGATGTACAGGAAGCTCTGGATGATCACGACGATCGCCCACACGTAGCCGGCGATGCGCCCGAACTCCTTGTTCTGGAGCAGCGACCAGCCCGCGTAGAGCGCCAGCGCGGCGATCCCCAGGTCCCAGAGACCCCACCAGAACAGGTCGTCGCCGAACAGGCCCTGCGACACGTCGGCGACCTTGGCGCTGTCGGCGAGGAACGCGATACCGGAGATCAGCCGGACTCCGGCGACGGCGAACATCACGACCGCGGCGAACGTCAACCAGCCCGAGCGCCGGCCGGCAAGTGCTTGCGTTGACATGGGTGCCTCCGTTGTCTGGGATGGGGACGACCCGATGCTAACTCGGGCTCAGGCGGTCGCGCGGCGCTGCCGGAGGTGCCTGACCACCTCGATCAGGACGGCTACTCCGACGGCAACCCCGAACGCCAGCAGCAGCCCCTTCCAGGGCTGGTCCTCGAACTGCTTGCCGCCGAAGTAGCCGAGCAGCGTCGTGTAGCTGCCCCAGATGACGCCCGCGATCACGTCGTAGACGATGAAGCGCCGCCACGGCATCGCGTGGGTATAGCCCGAAGCGAACGTGACCGCCGTGCGCCCACCGGGAATGAACCGCGCGATCACGATCAGGTAGCCGCCGCGCTCCTCGAGCTGCCGCTCGGCCCAGTCGAAGCCTCGATGCGCCTTCTCGCTCCGGAAGAGGCGCTTCACGGTGTGCTCGCCGACCCATGCGCCCAGGAAGTACGAGATGTTGTCGCCGACGATCGCGCCCGTGCTCGCCGCGAGGATGACGAGCCAGAGCTCCAGGTCGCCCGACCCGGCGAGGACGCCGCCGGTGATCGCGAGCGTCTCGCTCGGCACGATCGGGAAGAAGGCGTCGAGCATCGCGACGAGGAAGATGACCGGGTAGCTCCACCAGGCGCCCGAGACGGCGTCGACGAGGCGGTCGAACACCCGGTCATCCTCGCAGAGCGCGCCGCGGTTCCCGACGGCGCTCGGGCCCGCGCCGCCGGCGCGGCAACCGCGATGATTGGCCGGTGACGCAGCACCGGCCGCTGGCGGGCATGCACGTGCTCGACGTGACGACGTCGATCGCGGGGCCGTACTGCGCCCAGGTGCTGGCGGCGCTCGGCGCCGACGTCGTCAAGGTCGAGCGGCCGGACACGGGCGACGACGGCCGCGCCTGGGGGCCGCCGTTCTGGAACGGCGAGGGGACGATCTTCCTGTCCGCGAACGCCGGCAAGCGCTCCCTCGCCCTCTCGCTCCGCGACGAGCGCGGACGCGAGGCGCTGCTGCGACTGGCCGGCCGGGCGGACGTCTTCTTGCAGAGCCTCCGCCCCGGCCTCGCCGAGGAGCTGGGCCTGGGACCGGAGACGCTGCGCACGCTCAACCCGCGGCTCGTCTACTGCTCGGTCGGCGCGTACGGGCACGTCGGCCCGCTGGCGCGCGAGCCGGGCTACGACGCGCTCATGCAGGCCGCCGGCGGGCTGATCTCGATCACCGGCGAGCCCGAGCGCCCGGGCGTCCGGATCGGCGCGTCGCTGATCGACATGGGCACCGGTATCTGGGCCGCGGTCGGGATCCTCGCGGCGCTGCTCGAGCGCGAGCGGACGGGCGCGGGCGCCGTCGTCGACGTGTCTCTCTACGAGACCGCGCTCGCGTACATCGGCTACCACCTCGTCGGCTACCTCGCGGACGGCACGATCCCGCGCGGCCAGGGCACCCGCTTCCCTATGGTCGCGCCGTACCAGGTCTTCCCCACCCGGGACGGCGAGCTGATGCTCGCGGGCGGCAACGACCGCCTCTTCGCGGCGATCTGCGGCGTGCTCGGCTGCGAGGAGCTCGCCGACGACCCGCGCTTCGCGACGAACCCGGCCCGGGTCGCCAACCGCGACGCCCTCTACGACCAGCTGGCACCGCGCCTCGCCGAGCGCGACACGGAGGACTGGCGGCAGCGGCTGACGGCCGCCGGCGTGCCGGCCGCGCCCGTGGCGGACGTCGCGGACGTCCTCGCCTCACCACAGACGCACGCGCTCGGCCTGCTGCAGCACCTCCGGCACCCCCGGATCGCAGACCTGCGGCTGCCGGCGCTGCCGCTGTCGTTCGACCGCGAGCGCGCTCTCCATGCGAGCCCGCCGCCTGACGTCGGCGAGCACACCGCCGAGGTGCTCGCGGAGGCCGGCTACTCCGACGAGGAGGTCGCCGCGCTCCGCGCGGAGGGCGTGGCAGGGCCGTGAGCCCTACTCGTACTGCAGCGCCTCGAGCGGGTTGAGCTTCGCCGCTCTCCGCGCCGGGAAGATGGCGGCGATGATCCCGACGAGGATCGCCGCGATCGCGAACACGACGAGCTGCGCCACCGGCAGGCTGAAGTCGATGAAGTCGACGCGCGCGATCAGCAGGGCGGCGAGCACGATTCCGAGCACGATCCCGATCGCCGCTCCGATCAGCGCTGTGATCACGCTCTCGTGCCGGATCATCCGCCGCACCTGACGCCGCGTCATCCCGATCGCGCGCAGCATGCCGATCTCACGCGTCCGCTCGAAGACGGTGAGCACGAGCGTGTTCACGATCCCGAACAGGCTGACGATCACGGACAGCGCGAGCAGGACGTAGAGGATGTTGAGCACGGAGCTGAGGCCGGAGATCTGGTTGTCGATGAAGGCCTGCCGATCTTGCGCCTTGGCGTTCGGGAAGTCCGCGAGCGCGTCGTCGAGCACTGCCTGGTTGGCCTCGCTCTCCCCTCCACTCATCTTCACGAACGAGTAGAGGTTGCGCGGGCGGGGTACCTCCGCGTCCCACGTCGCGGCCGAGATCGTGACCGGCCCGAACGGCGAGCCTCCCGTCGGAGGATCGAAGACGCCCTTGATCGTGAAGGTGCGCGTGTTCCCGTTCGGGAAGGTCACTGTGACGGTCGACCCGGTCTGCAGATCGTGGTCGTCGGCGAAGCCGTCGTCGACGAACGCGCCGTCGTCGCCGAGCGTGGCGAGGACGTCCTGCGAGCCCTCCACCCAGTCCATCGAGATGACGTCCCTCATGCCGGGGTCGACGGCGGTGGTGAACTCGGTCTGGTCGAAGATACGCGCCTCCCCGGTGCGGACGTTGCCGACGGAGGTGACGCCCGGCGCCTTCGCCGCCGCCTCCGCGGCGTCGATCGGGATCGGCGAGAAGTTGTTCTGCGCGGTGATCGCGTAGTCGCCGGTGAAGAGGTCGTTCACCGCCCCCTTGAAGGTGTTGACGATACCGGCGGCCAGCGTCGCCACGAGCGTGACGAGCGCGAGCCCGATCATGAGCGCAGCGGCTGTCGATGCGGTCCGCTGGGTGTTGCGGCGCGCATTGTCCCGGGCGAGGAGACCCGCGGCGCCGCCGATCTTCGTCGCCGGCCAGCCGAGCACCTGAGCGAGCGGACGCACGAGCCGTGACGAGAACAGCGCCACGCCGAGGAAGATGAGCAGAGCGCCGAGCCCCATCCAGAGGAGCACCTGAGTCGTGCCCAGCCCGCTGCCGAACAGCCCGTAGAGAAGCGCTGCGAAGCCTGCGATCGCCGTGAGCGCTGCGCCGATGCCCCGGAAGCGCGCGAACCGGCCCTCGGGCAGCGTCGCACCCTCGCGCACCGCCGCGATCGGCGGGACGCGCGTCGCGCGCAGCGCCGGCCGCAGGCTGGCGACCAGCGTGACGAGAATGCCGACGAGGAGCGAGACGACGATCGTCCGGGTCTCGAAGACCAGGCCGGTGTTCGGCAGCGTGAAGCCGACGGCGTCGAACAGCCAGAACAGGCCCTTGGCGAGCAGTAGTCCCAGGACGAGCCCGATCAGCGACGCGACGATCCCGACCACGAGCGCCTCGAGGATGATCGAGCCGAGCACCTGTCGCCGGGAGGCTCCGAGCGTCCGCAGCGTGGCGAACTCGCGCGTGCGCTGGGCGATGGTGATCGAGAGCGAGTTCGCGATCACGAACGAGCCGACGAAGAGCGCGATGCCGGCGAAGGCGAGCAGGAAGCCCTGCAGGAAGGTGATGAACTCGTTCGTCTCCTCGGCGTCCTCGCTGGCCTGCTCAGTGGCGGTCCGAGCCTGGGTCTCCGGCGGGAGGATCTCCTCGACTTCACCCAGCAGCTGCTGGTTGGAGACGCCCGGCTTCGCTGCGATGGCGATCTCGTCGAGCTTGCCCTCCTTGCGGAACAGGCGCTGGGCGGTCGGCAGGTCGAAGCCGGCGAGCGTGGCGCCTCCGATCGAGAGCCCGCTGGAGCCGAACTCGACGAGGCCCGAGATGCGGAGCCGCTCGATGGGGCCCTCGACCTGGACTCCGATCTGGTCGCCGACGGCGAAGTCTTTCTTGTCGGCGGTGTCCGCGTCGATGACGACCTCGTCCGGGCCGGGCCAGGCGCCGGCGGTGAGCGTCAGCGGGTTGAACGGCGAGTCACCGTTCGGGATCGCGAAGCCGAGGTTGGGGGCACCGCCGAAGACGATCGCGTCGCCGTCCTCGTCGATCAGGGACGTGGACTCGCTGTCGACGGTCCCCTCGGCCAGCGCGACGCCCGGCAGCGCCTGCACCTCCGGCAGCAGCGACTCGTCGAAGCTCGGCTCGGCGACGCCGCTGCCCTCGGTGAGGTCGAAGGCCGACTTGCCGCTGATGACGACGTCGGAGCCCTGGCGCGCCTCCGTGAAGATCTCGTCGAACGCGTCGTCGATCGAGTCGGTGAGGACGTAGGTGCCGCTGATCATGACGACGCCCAGCACGATCGCGAGCGCCGTCAGGACGGTTCTCAGCTTGCGCGTGAGCAGCCCGCCGAAGGTGAAGCGGATCATTCGGCGCCGATCTCCTCCATCGCCTCCACGATCTCGTGCGCCGACGCGCCCTCGGACTGGCGGACGATCAGGCCGTCCGCGAGGAACAGCACGCGGTCGGCGATCGCCGCGGCGCGCGGCTCGTGCGTGACCATCACGATCGTCTGGCCCAGGTCCTGCACGGAGTGGCGCAGCAGCTCGAGGATCTCGCCGCCGGTCTTCGAGTCGAGGTTTCCCGTCGGCTCGTCGGCGAAGAGCACGGTCGGACGCGAGACGAGCGCGCGCGCGATCGCGACGCGCTGCTGCTGGCCGCCCGAGAGCTCGGCCGGCCGATGCGAGAGCCGGTCGCCGAGCCCGACTGAGCCGATCAGCTCCTTGAACCAACCGTCCTCGACCTTCTCGCCGGCGATCGAGAGCGGCAGCTTGATGTTCTCCTCCGCGTCGAGCATGGGTAGCAGGTTGAAGAACTGGAAGACGAAGCCGATGTGCTGTCGGCGCAGCTTGGTGAGCTGATTGTCGTCGAGCGTGGTCAGCTCGGTCCCGCCGATCGCGACGGATCCCGAGGTCGGCTTGTCCAGCCCCGCCAGGATGTGCATCAGCGTCGACTTCCCCGAGCCCGACGGCCCCATCACCGCGGTCAGCTCGCCGGCCGGGACGTCGACGGACACCCCGCGGAGCGCGTCGACCGCCGTGTCGCCCGCGCCGTAGCGGCGCGTCAGCTCGCTGGCGATGATGACGGCGCCGTTCTCGCCTCCGCTCTCCATCCATCCTCCTCGGTCGGATCCCTGTCTCGGGCCAGACTGCCCGTGCGGGACCGTTCCCGCAGTGCGGGTAACCGTACACATGCGCACCCGGCACCCAGTGGCGGTGTCGAGCCGTGAACGATCAGGCTGCGACGTGCCGGCCGGCGTCGGCAAGCACCTCGCCGAGGATGCCGACGATCTCGTCCATCTCCGGCTCGCCGGCGACGAGCGGCGGCGAGATCTGGACGACCGGATCGCCGCGATCGTCCGTCCGGCAGATCAGCCCGGCCTCGAAGAGCGCCGGCGACACCACACCCCGCAGCAGCCGCTCGCACTCGTCGTCGTCGAACGTCCGCTTCGTCTCGGCGTCCTTGACCAGCTCCAGCGCGTAGAAGAAGCCCGTCCCGCGCAGGTCGCCGACGATCGGCAGGTCCAGCAGGGTCGCCAGCTTCTCGCGGAACACGTCCTGCGTCGCGCGGACGTGCTCGACGATCCCGTCCCGCTTCATGATCTCGATGTTCTTCAGCGCGATCGCGCACATGACCGGGTGGCCGCCGAAGGTGATGCCGTGCGACCACATCGCGGTGTCCTCGAGGAACGGCTCCATCACGCGCTCGGTCGCGACCACCGCGCCGATCGCGGCGTAGGACGACGAGAGCCCCTTCGCGCAGGTGACGATGTCCGGGCGGATGTCGTAGCGCTCCGAGGCGAACCAGTGGCCGAGCCGGCCGAACGCGGTGATCACCTCGTCGGCCGAGAGCAGGATGTCGTAGCGGTCGCAGAGCGCGCGCACGCCCTGCCAGTAGCCGACCGGCGGCGTGAAGCAGCCGCCGCCGTTCTGGACCGGCTCCATGTGCACGAGGCAGACGGTCTCGGGCCCCATCGCCAGGATCGCCTGCTCGAGGTCGTCGAGCAGGAACGCGGTGAAGTCCGCCTCGGTCTCGCCCGCCGGCCGGCGGTAGCGGTTCGTGTTGCGAACGTGCCGGACCTCGGGCACCAGGGGCTCGAACGGCATGCGGATCGCCGGGATGCCGTTCAGGGCCAGAGCGCCGAAGGTGGTGCCGTGGTAGGCGACGTGCCGCGCGATCGCCTTGTACCGGTGCGGGCGCTGCTCGGTCGCGGCGACCAGCGCGTCGTGGATCACCTCCGGCTCGGAAGCGAGCGCCGCGCGGTGCTTGCCGCCGCGCGCCAGGTAGTGCTGGCGGGCCAGCTTCCAGGCGGACTCCACGGCCTCCGAGCCGCCGGAGACGAAGAAGACCCGCTCGAGGTCGCCCGGCGCCAGGGCCGCCACCTCGGCTGCGAGCTCGATCGCGCGCGGGTGCGAGTGCGACCAGTTCGTGTAGAAGGGCAGCTCGCGCATCTGCGCGAGCGCCGCCCGGCCGATCTCCTCGCCGTACGAGTAGCCGACGTTGACGCTGTAGAGCCCCGCGAGCCCGTCGATGTACCGCTTGCCCTGCGCGTCCCACAGATGGCAGCCCTCGCCGCGGACGATGATCGGGACGTCGCGGCCCGACCCGCCCATGCGCGTGAAGTGGAGCCAGAGATGGTCGCGCGCCAGCTGCTCGAGCTCGACCGTCGCGGTCACGCGGCAGCCGCCTCGGCCGCACGGCGCCGCTCGCCCCGGTACTGCCAGAGGACGTTGACGATCATGATCACGATCGCGATCACGAAGATCGCCGACGCGATGACGTTCACCTGCGGCGGGACGGCGACGCGCGCCGCGCCCCACACGAAGAGCGGGAACGTCGTCTCGGAGCCCGAGACGAAGTAGGTGATCACGAAGTCGTCGAGCGACAGTGCGAAGCCGAGCAGCGCGGCGCTCAGGATCGCCGGCGCCAGCAGCGGCAGGGTCACCTTCCGGAACGTCGTCCACTCGTTCGCGCCGAGGTCCATCGCCGCCTCCTCGAGATAGCGGTCGAAGCCGATCAGCCGGGCCTTGACGGTGACGACGATGTAGCTGACCACGAACATCACGTGCGCGATGAAGATCGTCAGGAAGCCGGTCGCCACCCGGCTCTGCAGGAACAGCGTCAGCAGCGAGGCGCCGAGCACGATCTCCGGCGTCGACATGGGCAGGAACACGAGCATGTTCGTCGCCCCGCGGCCCCGGAACCGGTGCCGCACGATCGCCAGGGCGATCAGCGTCCCCAGCGTCGTCGCCACGATCGTCGAGACGACGGCGACCTCGAGCGAGGTCACCAGCGAGTGGCGAATCCCGGGGACGGCGTCCCAGTTCCACCAGTTGTCGAGCGTGAAGCCCTGCCAGACGAAGTTGAAGCGCCCCTCGGGCGCGTTGAACGAGAACATGATCACGACGGCGATGGGCAGCAGCAGGTAGGCGAACGCGAGCAGCGCGTACGCCGTCAACGCGTGGCGCTTGACGAATCTCATCCGGTCAGCCGCTCCGTTCCCACCGCGCGTGCGTAGACGAGCAGCGCGACGAGGATCAGGGCCATCAGGATGAACGAGAGCGCGGCCGCGGTCGGGTAGTCGACCTGCTCGAGGAAGCGGTTCTGGATCACGTTGCCGATCATCGACTGACGCGGCGTCCCGAGGAGCGCAGCGTTGATGAAGTCCCCCGCCGCCGGGATGAACGTGAGCAGGGTCCCGGCGACGATCCCCGGAGCGGAGAGCGGCAGTGTCACCCGGAGGAACGCGTGCACCGGGCTCGCGTAGAGATCCTTGGCCGCCTCCAAGAGGCGCGGGTCGAGCTGCTCGAGCGAGACGTAGAGCGGCAGCGCCATGAAGGGCAGGAAGTTGTAGGTGATCCCCGCGACGACGGCGAACGTCGTCGCGAGCAGCCGTCCGTCGTCGTCCAGGACCTGGAGCGTCCGGAGCGCGCCGACCACCGGCCCCTCGTCGGCGAGGATGTTGAGCCACGCGAGCGTCCGGACGAGATAGGTGACGAAGAACGGCGCGACGATCACGAGCAGCGCGAGGTTGCGCCAGCGGCCGGCGCGGAACGCGATCCAGTAGACGAGCGGGTAGCTGATCAGCAGCGCCGCCGTGGTGGCGATGCCGGCGTACAGGAACGAGCGGAGGAACTGCGCGTCGTAGGTGGAGATCGCGTCCCAGTAGTTCGAGAACTGCCAGGTGAACTCGTAGCCGCCGGTCAGGATCGAGCCGGACTGGAGGGACTGGTAGAGGAGGTATCCGAGCGGGACGACGAAGAACGCCGCCAGCCAGGCGATCCCCGGCAGCAGCAGGAGATACGGCGTGGCCCAGCGGTGGCGGTGGAGGAACGTCACGCGGCGCGCAACCCGGTCGCGGCAGCCTCAGGCCCCGACGACCTCCGCCCACTTCTGGCTGAACTCCTCGTTGTTGAGCGCCTCCGAGTCGTACTGGTGCACCTGCGAGAGCGTCTCGTCGTCCGGGAAGATCAGCTGGTTGTTCGCGGTCTCCGGGTCGGTCTTCGCGAGCTCCTCCTTCGCGCCCTTCACCGGCGTCACGTAGTTGATGTAGGCGGCGATCTTGGCCGCCACGGCGGGCTCGTAGACGAAGTTCATGTAGGTGGAAGCCGTCGCCGCGCTCCCGTCCTTCGGGATCAGCATGTTGTCGGTCCAGATCATCCCCCCGGACTCCGGGACCGCCCACTTGAGATTGGGGTTGTCCACGACCAGCTGGACGACGTCGCCCGACCAGGCGAAGGCCGCCGCGAGGTCGCCGTTCGCCAGCGGCGCGGCGTAGTCGTTGCCCGTGAAGCGCCGGACCTGGCCGGAGTCGACCGCGGACTGGATCGTGGAGACCGCCTTGTCGAAGCTCTCGGGCGTGACCTCCGAGGGGTCGTCGCCGTTCTGGAGCATCACGAGCCCGACCGAGTCCGCCAGCTCGAACAGCATCGTCACCTTGCCCTTGAGCTTCGGGTCCTCCAGCAGCTGCTGGACCGAGGTGACGGGGCCGGTGACGTCCTCGTTCCAGGCGATCCCTGTCATGCCGGACTGCCACGGCAGCGAGTAGGTGCGGTCGGGGTCGAACGGCGGCGAGGCCTGCGCGTCGACGAGGTTCTCGATGTTCGGGATCAGGTCCTTGTCGAGCTCCTCCAGCCAGCCCTGGCCGACCATCAGGCCCGGGAACCGAGAGTTGTCGGTCAGCACGATGATGTCGCGGTCGATCCCCCGGCCCTGCGAGAGCGGGCCCTGGATCTTCCCGAAGTACTGGGCGTTGTCGTTGATGTCCTCGAAGTACTCGACCGCGATCCCGGTCTCCTCGGTGAACTGGTTCAGCGTCGGCCGCTCCTTCGTCTCCTCGACGAAGTCGATGTAGAGCGGCCAGTTGGAGAAGCGCAGCGTGTCGGCCACCTCGCCGCCGCCGCCACCGCCGTCCCCGCCGCCGCCGCAGGCGGCGAGCAGGCCCGGCAGGGAGAGCACGGTGAGGCCGGCGGCTCCGCGCTGCACGAGCTGGCGCCGGGTGAGCGTACGGTTCATGGGGTCGTTTCCTCCTCGCGATCGACGACGAACGTGGCCTCGGGGCTCCAGCTGACGGTGACGGGGGAGCCGCCCGCCGGGATGACGCCGCCTGCCTCGGCGTTCTGGTGGAACACGGTCAGGTCGCCGGCGGCGGTGCTCACGACGACCTGGGTGGCGACCCCGATGTACGCGCTCTCGCGGACCGTCCCGCTCAGCCGGTTCTCGCCTTCGCGCGCGTCGCCGAGGCGGACCTTCTCCGGCCTGACGCCGACCGCCACCTTCCCCTGCACGCCGGTCGTGTCCAGGCGCACCTCGGTGCCGTCCTCGAGGTGGGCGCGGCCGTCGCCGTCGACGACGGCGGGCAGGAGGTTCGAGGTGCCGAGGAAGCCGGCGACGAACGCCGTCTGCGGCCGCTCGTACAGCTCCGTCGGCCCGCCGAGCTGCTCGATCCGGCCGCGATTCATGACGGCGATCTGGTCGGCCATCGTCATCGCCTCCTCCTGGTCGTGCGTGACGTGGACGAACGTGATCCCGACCTCGTGCTGGATCCGCTTCAGCTCGAGCTGCATCTGCTTCCGGAGCTTGAGGTCGAGCGCGCCCAGCGGCTCGTCGAGCAGCAGCACCTGCGGGCTGTTGACGAGCGCCCGTGCGAGCGCCACCCGCTGCTGCTGGCCGCCGGAGAGCTGGCGCGGCTTCCGGTTCTCGCGCCCCGCGAGGTCGACGAGCTCGAGCATCTCGACCACGCGCCCCTTGATCTCGCCCTTCGGCACGCCGCGGCGCTCGAGCCCGAACGCGACGTTGTCGAAGATCGTCATGTGCGGGAAGAGCGCGTAGCTCTGGAACACGGTGTTGACGTCGCGCTTGTACGGCGGCAGGCCGACGACGTCGACGCCGGCAAGCTCGATCACGCCCTCGGTCGGCTCGTCGAAGCCGCCGATCATCCGTAGCGTCGTCGTCTTGCCGCAGCCCGAGGGCCCGAGCAGCGCGAAGAAGGAGCCGCGCGGGATCTCGAGCGAGATGCCGTCGACCGCGACCATGTCGTCGAAGCGCTTCACCACCTTCTCCAGCCGCACGTCGGGAGGGACCGAGCTCACGAGTGCCTCATGCGACACCTCGGGCCGGCTCGTGCACCCGCGCGCCCCAGTCGTAGAGCTGCTTCCAGAGCTCCAGGTAGAGGAATGTCTCGGTCGAGACGACGTGGTCGAGCGCCCGGATCCGGTTCGTGACGTCGAGCAGCTCTCGCCGGTCGGCGCAGACCACCTCGACCAGGACGTCGAACTGGCCGGCGGTGACGACGACGTAGTCCGCCTCGTCCCAGCGC
>DATBMD010000190.1:0-19500 GCA_036555085.1 Gaiellaceae bacterium | reverse complement strand
CGACGAACGCGCTGCTCGGGTTTACGAACATGCTCTTCAAGCTGCTCTCCGACTACCAGCCGCACGGGGTCGCCGTCGCGTGGGACACGCGCCCCGTCGAGCGCATGGAGCTGTCCGACGAGTACAAGTCCGAGCGGCGGCCGATGGCCGACCTGCTCGCGGAGCAGTTCCCGCATTTCCGCCCGATCGTCGAGGCCTTCGGCTACCGGAACCTCGAGTTCGAAGGCTGGGAAGCGGACGACGTGATCGCGACGCTCGCGACCCGGGCGGACGAGGCGGGCGTGAAGACGACGGTCGTCTCGACCGACCGCGACGCCTTCCAGCTCTGCTCCGAGAACGTCTGCCTGATGATGACCCCGCGCGGGGTCGCGGACGTCCACGTCTACACGCCCGACCGGGTCGAGGCGCGGTACGGCGTCAGGCCGGACCAGGTGCCCGACTTCATCGGGCTCAAGGGCGACACGTCCGACAACATCCCTGGCATCCCCGGCATCGGCGACAAGACCGCCGGCCAGCTGATCTCCCAGTACGGCTCGCTCGAGAGCGTGATCGAGCACGCGGACGAGCTGTCCCCGGCCCGCCGGAAGAACGTGCTCGAGCACGCCGACCAGGCGAGGGACTCGAAGCTGCTGGCGACGATGCGCCGCGACCTCGACATCGACTGCGACCCCGCCCAGCTCGTGCTCGCCCCGCCCGATCGCTCGCAGCTGCGCGAGATCTTCCGCCGGTTCGAGTTCCGGGGCCTGCTCTCGCGCGTGGACACGCTCGACGAGGCGGTGCCGGCTGCGCCGCGACCCGAGCTCACCGCGACCGGCGTGGCGTGGGCCGAAGGGCCGCTCACACGGCCGACCGGCCGGATCGCGATCGAGTGGGACGGCGGGCGCGCCGCGATCGCGGCCGACGAGCCGCCCGTGCTGGTCGCCCCGTGCAGCGCCGAGGAGCTCGCCGCCGCCGTTCGCGACTGCGAGCTCGTCGCCCACGACGTCAAGCGCCTGCGCCTGCACCGGCCTCCGGCCGACGACACGCTCGTGTCCGCCTACCTGATCGAGCCGGGACGGGCGGACTACGCGATCGACGACCTCGCGAACGAGTACGGGCTCGAGCTCGTGCCCGAGCCCGCCGCCGAGGAGGAGACCGCCGCGCTCGTGCGTCGGGCGGAGGCGGCGCGCCGCCTCGCGCCGCTGCTGCGGGAGCGCGTGCGCGAGCGCGGCTCCGAGCAGCTGCTCGACGAGGTCGAGCTGCCCCTCACGGCCGTGCTGGCCTCGATGGAGGACGTGGGCGTCCGGATCGACACGTACCGGATGGGCGAGATCACCGCGCGGCTCGCCGACCGGGTCGAGGAGCTGGAGGCGCGCGCCTACGAGCTCGCGGGCGAGGAGTTCATGCTCGGCTCGACCCAGCAGGTGGCGCGGATCCTGTTCGAGCAGCTGGGCCTCACGCCCGGCCGCAAGGGCAAGACCGGGTACTCGACCGACACGCGCGTGCTGCGCGCGATCCGGGCGGAGCACGAGATCGTGCCGGTGCTGGAGGAGTGGCGGGAGTACTCGAAGCTGCTCAACACCTACCTCGGCCCGCTGCCGTCGCTGATCTCGGCGGCGGACGGCCGCCTGCACACGACGTTCAACCAGACGGTGGCCTCGACCGGGCGGCTCTCGACCTCCAGCCCGAACCTCCAGGCGATCCCGATCAGGACCGAGCTGGGCCGCGAGATCCGGTCGGCGTTCGTCGCCGACGAGGGCTACCGGCTGCTGTCGGCCGACTACAGCCAGGTCGAGCTCCGGATCCTCGCCCACGTCTCCGGCGAGCCGCTGCTGCGCGAGGCGTTCGAGCGCGGCGACGACATCCACACGGCCACGGCGGCCGAGGTGCTCGGCAAGGAGCCGGCGACGCTGACCAAGGACGAGCGCAACGTCGCCAAGATGGTCAACTTCGGGATCATCTACGGCATCTCGGCGTTCGGGCTCTCCGAGAACCTCGAGATCCCGCGTCAGGAGGCGCAGGAGTACATCGACGCGTACCTCGGCCGGTTCCCGCACGTCCAGGAGCTGATCCGGCGGACGGTCGCCGAGGCGAGCGCGGACGGCTACGTGACGACGCTGCTCGGCCGCCGCCGGCCGGTCCCGGAGCTGCGCGCCTCGAACCCGCAGACGCGCTCGCTGGGCGAGCGCCTCGCCGTCAACTCGGTCATGCAGGGGACGGCGGCGGACGTGATCAAGGTGGCGATGGTGCGCATCCACTCGACGCTGCAGGCGGAGGGGCGCGGCTCGCGGCTCGTCTTGCAGGTGCACGACGAGCTGCTGCTCGAGGTGCCGGACACCGAGCTGACCGCCGTCCGGGAGCTCGTCCGCCGCGAGATGGTCGGGGCCTATCCGCTCGACCCGCCTCTCGCCGTGGACGTCGGCGTCGGCGACAACTGGGCCGAGGCGAAGGCCTGAGGGGCCGCGGCCGGCACGAGCCGGTCACGTTTCCGTTTGCCGCGGCCGGGAGATAGGGTCCCCGTGGGTTCCACAGAGGGGAGTCTTGCGGAGCTCATGGAGACGGTAAGGGGAGCGTCGCTCGTTCGCCGCGGAGGGCAGCGCGTGGTCCGGGCGACGGCAATCGTGGGCGTACCGACGTATTCGAGGAGGTTGATGTGCACAGATCCCTGGTTCTGGCAGTCGCTGCGCTCGTAGCCGCGACCGTCTGGGTCGTGGCGGCGGCCGGCGGGCCGTCGTCGAGCCGCGCGACCGCGGTGGCGAAGCACGACGGCGATCCGGTCGTCCTCTTCGCCGCCGACGGCCTCCGACAGGACATCGTCGAGTCGTACGCGGACAAGTTCCTGCTGCCGACCATGCGCCACCTGCTGCGCAGCGGCGTCAAGGCGGCCGACGGCGGCATGCTCACGCAGGCGCCGCCGAACACCGGCGCGGGCTGGTACAGCCTCGCGACGGGGGCATGGCCCGGCGTGCACGGCTCGACGAACAACACGTTTCACGTCAACGGGCAGCCGTTCGGCAATCGCACCGCCGCGTTCGACAGCGGCGTGCTGCGGGCAGAGACGATCGCCCAGGCCGCCGAGCGCGGCGGCAAGCGGGTCGCGCAGATCGAATGGGCCGGCGGCCGCGTCGGCACGATCGACGGCCCGACCGTCGACTTCCGCGTCTTCCTCTCCGGTCGCGGCGTGACGACGAACTTCATCAGCCCGCTCGACAGCCCGTCGTTCACGGCCTCGTTCGGGCTCCAGTTCGACCACCCGGCGGGCTTCGCCGGCAACGCGCCGTTCCCGGGCGCGGCGCCGTCGCCGGCCGCCGGCTGGACGGCCGTTCCGGCCTCCTACAGCCCGGCGCAGGAGATGCGCATGCGCGTGCTGGACTTCGGCACCGACAAGTACGGGCTGAACGCCTACATCTACGACTCGCGCGACGACGGCAGGACCCGCTACGACCGCGTGCTCTTCTCGCCGACGAAGAGCGGCGCGGACAAGGTCGCGGACCTGCGCAGGGGCGAGTGGGCCGACGTCAAGGTGACGATCGTCGGGGGCGCCCTCGAAGGCCTGACGGCCGGGATGCTCGTCAAGGTCGAGGAGCTGTCGAGGGACCTCAGCGAGGTCCGGCTCTACCACACCTCCGTCACCCGCGCGAACGCGACCTGGCCGGGCTGGAGCGAGCCCGGCTTCACCGGCGACTTCGCGGAGTACGTCGCCCAGAAGTTCCCGACCTCGATGGCGGCCGACTTCGCCGTGCTCGAGGCCGGCATCGTCAGCGAGGAGACCTACGTCCAGCAGGGGCTCTACTGGGAGACGGGGCATCACCCGCTGATCCGCTACATCCTCCGCAAGCACCAGCCCGACCTCGCCCTCGTCGGCTACCCGATCACGGACGAGTTCCAGCACCAGTTCCTCGGCCTGGTGTCGCCGAAGCTCCCGAACGGCGACCCGAACCCCGCCTACGACGACGTCGAGGTGAACGGGACGCCCGACCACCGGGTGCTCGCCCGCAAGCTGTTCCTGCTTCGCGCCTATCGCGGCGCCGACCGGACGCTCGACCTGGTCAACTCGCTGATGCCGAGGAAGGTCACCGACTTCGTCGCGTCCGACCACGGCTTCGCGCCGCAGTTCCTCGCCATCGACGCGAGCAAGGTGCTCGTCGACCTCGGGCTGCTGTCGAAGCCGCAGACGTCGAACTGCCGCCCGCCGTCCGGTGAGACGATCGGCATGGCGAAAGCCTGCTGGGCCGGCGGGACGGTGCAGATCTACCTCAACCTGGCCGGGCGTGACCCCGTCAACCCCGACTTCCAGCAGGTTCCCGCGGACCAGGAGGCGAGCACCGTCGCCGCCATCGAGGCGGCCTTCCTGGCGCTCTCCGACCCGAACGACTGGACCGGTGACGGCCAGCCCGAGGGCTGGAAGGTGATCGACCGGGCGTTCACGAAGGCGGAGGCCCGGTACATCCCGAACGGGGCCGGCACGACGGCCGACATGGCGCATCCGACCCGCACGGGCGATCTCGTGGTCTTCTCGTACCCGCCGTACCAGTTCGACGCGGCGACGCCGGGCACGCTCGTCGCCCGCTCGGCCTTCTTCGGCCAGCACGGCTACGTGCCCGACGTCCAGGACCTCGACGCCGACATCAACATGCGGGCGACGTTCATCGCCGGCGGCGACGCGATCAAGCCGAACGGCGTCGCGGAGGGCGTCCGCTCGATCGACCTGGCGCCGACGATCGCCTACATCCTCGGCGTGCCGGCGCCTCAGCACTCGCAGGGGAGCGTCCGGCTCGATCTCCTCAAGGGCAGCCCGTCGCGGACGCTCCTGGGCATCGTCGGGCTGAACGACTTCCACGGGCAGCTCGAGTCGACCACGATGTCGATCGACGGACGGAACGTGCCGGTCGGCGGCGCGGCTAAGCTCGCCACGCTGTTCGACGAGGAGCAGGCGTCGCTGCCGCCGGGCTCGTTCATCTTCGCCGGCGGCGACAACGTCGGGGCCTCGCCGGCCAACTCGAGCCTGCTCGAGGACAAGCCGGCGATCGACGTCGAGAACGCCTGGGGGCTGGACGCGACCTCGTACGGCAACCACGAGTTCGACTACGGGATCGAGCGGCTCCAGGCCCATCAGGAGCGGGCGAACTTCCCGTTCCTCGGCGCGAACGTCGTCGACGAGATCACCGGCGAGAACCCCGACTGGGTGCAGGGCACGCACGTGTTCGACACGGGCGCGTTCAAGGTGGGCGTGATCGGCATCGCCCTTCCGACCACGCCCGAGCTGGTGAAGGCCGGCGCCACCGCCGGGCTGAAGTTCCTGCCGGCGATCGAGACGATCCGTGAGGAGTCCGAGCAGCTCAGCCGGCAGGGCGTTCGCATCCAGCTCGTCCTCATCCACGAGGGCACCGCCAACGGCACGAACAGGGTCGACGGCGTCGACGCCGTCCCCTGGGACGGGCCGATCGTGACGATCGCGGAGGGCATCCAGGACACGACCGTCGACGCGATCGTGGCGGGGCACACCCACCGGGTCTCGAACCTGATGGTGGGCGACATCCTCGTCACCGAGGGCGTCAACGCGGGGGCGACGTACTCGGTGCTCCAGCTCGTCCTGCACGGCCAGGACGTCGAGTGGGCGGGCGGGGCCACCCGGGTCGCGAAGACGCTCGGCGTCGCGAGCCGGCCCGACGTGCAGGCGATCGTCGATCAGGCCAACGCCGAGACGGCCGTCCTTCGCAACCAGGTGATCGGCACGCAGCAGTTCGACATCCTGCGTGACCCGACGCGGCTGCACGAGTCGGCGATGGGCAACATGGTCGCCGACGCGATGCGGGCCACGTACCCGGGCTCGATCGACGCCGCCCTGACCAACTCGGGCGGCCTCCGCCAGGATCTCCTCTGCTCTCCCCCGAGCGCTGCAGAGGGAGACTGCGAGATCACGTGGGGTGAGACGTTCTCGGTGCTGCCGTTCGGCAACCGGACGGTGATCCTGACGCTCACGGGCGCCCAGCTGGAACAGGCGCTCCTGAACGGCTTCTCGCCGGCCTGTAACCCGCAGATCGCGACCGGCCGGTTCCCGCAGGTGTCGGGGCTGCGGCTCACGTTCACCTGCGACGGGACCACCCCGGACGTGACCGGGATGTGGAAGACGCCGGAGGGCATCGGCGGCCCCGAGACGGAGATCGGGCCGACCGACACCGTCCGGCTGGTCACGAACGACTTCATGTACACCGGCGGCGACGGGTACACCGCCCTGGCCGAGGGCACGGACGTGCTCCAGCCGGGCGACGACCTGCAGCTGCTGACCATCGACTACATCGCGGCCAACTCTCCGGTCGCGCCGGTGGTCGAGGGTCGCATCACCGGGCCGTAGGCCCCGCGATCAGGGGGAGGGCCCGCGAGGGCCCTCCCCTCACAGCTCGACCGTCTCGCCGTCCCGCGGGATCACCACCCCCGGGACGGCGGCGGCGAGCTCCGCCCGGGTCAGGAAGCAGTGGTTCACGGCCTCGAGGTGGACCGCGACGACGGTCGGCACCCGGGCGGCGACCTCGCGGACGTCGTCGATCCCCATCACGATCGGGCCGCCCTCGAGGAACTCGGCGCCGCCGGCGTTCACCACCGCCGCGCGCGGCCGGTGCCGCGCGATCGCTTCCTCGACGCCCTCGTACCAGACGGTGTCGCCCGTGAGGTAGAGCTCGCCCAGCACGAAGCCGCTCACGGGGGCGAGCGCGTCCGCGACCGCCCCCGAGCCGTGGCGGGCCGGCGTCCGCGCGATCCGGAGGCCCTCCCACGTGAGCTCGTCGGCGACCGCCCGGGCGTCGAGGCCGAGCTCGCGCAGCGCCTGCTCGTCCTCGGGCTGGCAGAAGACCGGCACGTCCCGCGGCGTCAGCTCCTCGCCGCGCGCGTCCAGATGGTCCCGGTGGCGGTGCGTGACGACGACGGCGTCGACCCCGCGCACGACCTCCTCGGCGGGGAACGGCAGCGGCACGGTCGGGTTCCGGACCGGGTTTGAGGTGTTTTCCACAGGCGGCCGGGCGCCCGCGTCGTCGAGCATCGGATCGACGAGAACACGCCTGCCCGCGAGCTCGAGAATGACCGTTGCGTTGCGGATCAGCGTCAGTCTCATCGATTTCGCGCGATTTTGGCCTTGCCCGATCACAGCTATACTGCCCGCTCGCCATGGCGAACGAGACTGTGGAAAAGCCGCCGATGACAACCGAGATCGAGAACGCCGAGTCCGGAGACGGCGTTTGGACGACCGGGCCGGACGGCGAGCTCGTTCCGGATTACGACGCGACGTTCCCGACGATCAACGAGGGCGAGGTCGTGCACGGAACGGTTGTTCGCGTGGACAAGGACGAGGTGCTCGTCGACATCGGCTACAAGTCCGAGGGCGTCATCCCGGTCTCCGAGCTCTCGATCCGCCGCTCGGTGAACCCGGCCGACGAGGTCGCCGTCGGCGAGGAGATCGACGCGCTCGTGATGACGAAGGAGGACGCCGAGGGCCGGCTGATCCTCTCCAAGAAGCGCGCCCGCTTCGAGCTCGCGTGGAAGGCGATCGAGGCCGCCGCCGAGAGCGGCGAGCCCGTCACCGGCCGCGTCATCGAGGTCGTCAAGGGCGGCCTGATCCTCGATCTCGGCGTGCGCGGCTTCCTGCCCGCGTCGCTCGTCGACATCCGCCGGGTCCAGGACCTCGAGGAGTTCCTGCACCGCGAGCTGCGCTGCAAGGTGATCGAGCTCAACCGGTCGCGGAACAACGTCGTCCTCTCGCGCCGCGCCGTGCTCGAGGACGAGCGCAAGGAGCAGCGGCAGCAGATCCTCGACCGGCTCAACCCTGGCGACGTCGTCGACGGCCAGATCTCGAACATCGTCGACTTCGGCGCGTTCGTCGACCTGGACGGGATGGACGGCCTGATCCACATCTCGGAGCTCTCCTGGAGCCACGTGAACCACCCCTCGGAGGTGCTGGAGATCGGGCAGGAGGTCAAGGTGAAGGTGCTCGACATCGACCGCGAGCGCCAGCGCATCTCCCTCGGACTCAAGCAGACGCAGTCCGATCCGTGGCAGCAGGTGCTCGAGCACTACCACCAGGGCGACGTGGTCGAGGGTCGCGTCACCAAGGTCGTCACCTTCGGCGCCTTCGTCGAGATCCTGCCGGGCGTCGAGGGGCTCGTGCACATCTCCGAGCTGGCGCAGCATCACGTCGAGAACCCGCGCGAGGTCGTCTCGCAGGCGGAGCCCGTCAACGTCCTGATCCTCGAGATCGACGGCGACCGGCGCCGGCTGTCCCTGTCGCTGAAGCGGGTCGAGGAGGGCGCCGTGCCGCTCCCGCGGGCCGACGGCGCCGAGTCGGTGCACGAGACGCCCGACCTGAAGCTCTCAGAGGAGGCCTTCCCGAGCCGCGGCGCGGCCGTCGAGGAGCTCGACGAGCCGGTTGCGGGCGAGAGCGAGCCGGAGGCCGAGGAGCCGGTCGCGGAGGCGCTCGTGGAGGAGCCGGCGGCCGAGTCGCTCGTCGCGGACGAGGAGCCGGCGGTCGAGGAGCCGGCGGTCGAGGAGCCGGCCGCGGAGGCGCGTGCAGACGACGAGCCGGCGGCCGACGAGGCCGACGAGAGCGACCCGGCCGGCGAGCCCGCCTAGCGCGTCCTTGCGGCGTCCGGTCGCGGTCGCCATCACGGGCGGGATCGGCGCCGGCAAGACCGCCGCGCTCGACGCGTTCCGCCGCCACGGCGCGGCGACGGTCTCGAGCGACGAGATCGTCCATCACCTGCTCGCGAGCGACGACCTCGTCCGAGACGCGCTCGTCGAGCGGCTCGGCGACGGGGTGCTCGGCGACGACGGCCGACCCGACCGCTCCCGGATCGCCGGCGTCGTCTTCCGGGACCCGGAGCAGCTCGCGTTCCTCGAGGGGCTGCTGCACCCGCTCGTCTCGCGCGAGTACCTGCAGTGGCGCGAGCAGCTCGCGCGCCTGCCGGAGCCGCCCCGCGTGTGCGTGACGGAGGTGCCGCTCCTGTACGAGGTGGGCGCGGACGAGCGCTTCGACCGGGTCGTCGTCCTGACGGCGCCGCGGGCGCTGCGCGAGGCACGCCGCCGCGTCCCGCTCGACTCGCGCGACGATCGGCTGCTCCCGGACCGGGAGAAGGTCCGACGCGCCGACTATCACTATCGGAACACCGGAACGCTGGAGGAGCTGGACGAATGGGTGGCAGGCGTGATGGCGGAGCTGGCGGAGGACCCGCCGTGAGCCGCGCCGTGCTCGTCGGGACGGCGCTCGTGGCGCTGTTCGCCGTCGTGGCCGTCACGGTCGTCCGGTCGGAGCCCGGGTGGTACCAGCGCCTCCGCTATCCGCTCCGCTACGAGCCGATCGTGACGGGACACGCCCGCAACTACGACCTCGACCCCGCCCTGCTCGCGGCGGTCATCTACGCGGAGAGCAAGTTCGACGCGGACGCGCGCTCCACCGCCGGCGCGATCGGACTGATGCAGCTCCTGCCGGGGACGGCGAAGGGGATCGCGCTGCGCACCGGCGGCACGAGGTTCGAGGTCTCCGATCTCTACGTGCCGGAGCTGAACGTCCGCTACGGCTCCTGGTATCTGCGCCACCTGCTCGACCGCTACGGGGACGAGCGGCTCGCGCTGGCCGCGTACCACGCCGGGCAGGGAAACGTGGACAGCTGGCGGGAGCAGGGCGTGGGGGTGCAGTTCCCCGAGACGCGCGCGTACGTCGACAAGGTGATGCGCCTCTCGCGCGTCTACGCGAGCGCCTATCGCGACGAGCTCGGCTAGTGTCGCAACCTCGATGAGCTCGTCCGACGCCGCGCTCCTGCGCTCGCTGCACCACGGCGAGGCGCCGCTCGTGCTCCCCAACGCGTGGGACGCCGCGAGTGCCCGCCTCGTCGAGGCGGCGGGGTTTCCCGCCGTCGCGACGGGCAGCGCCGCGGTTGCCGCCTCCCTCGGCTACGAGGACAACGAGCGGGCGCCGGTCGACGAGATGCTCGCGGCCGCCGAGCGCATGTGCAGGGCGGTCTCGGTCCCCGTCACGGTCGACGTCGAAGCCGGCTACGGTCTCGCGCCTGCCGAGCTCGGGACCCGGCTCGTCGCAGCGGGCGCCGCGGGCTGCAACCTCGAGGACACCGACCACGGCGCCGGCGGGCTGGTCGACGCGGAGCTGCAGGCGACGCGGCTCGCGGCGCTGCGCGAGGCCGGCGACCTCGTCGTCAACGCGCGCGTCGACGTCTTCATCCGGGAATGGGGGGAGCCCGAGGCCCGGGTCGACGAGGCCGTCCGGCGCGCGCGGCTGTACGTCGACGCGGGGGCGGACTGCGTCTACCCGATCTGGCTCGTGGAGGAGGACGCGATCGCGCAGCTCGTCGACCGTGCCGGCGCGCCCGTCAACGTCCTCTACCGGCCGGGCGCGCCGTCGCTCCGGCGGCTCGCGGAGCTCGGCGTCAGGCGGGTCTCGCTCGGCCCCGGCCTGCACCGGGCGACGGAGGCCGCGACCCGCTCGCTGCTCGAGCGGATGGCCGCCGGCGACGACCCGTACTAGCGCCGGCCAGGCCCTCGAGGAGCAGCTTGCCCACCAGCTCGCGGGCCGGGGCGTCGAAGCCGAGCGCGCGCTGCGTGACGATCCCGTCGAAGACGACGCCGAGGTAGCGCCCGATCTCCTCCGGCTCCACGTCGTCCCGGAGCTGCCCGGTGCGCTGCGCCTCCACGATCCACTGCTTCGTGCGCGCCTGCACCTCTTCCGGCGAGATGCGCTTCCAGCGCTCGCGCAGCTCCTCGGACGCACGCAGCCGACGTCCGAACTCGAGGTAGACGGCGAGCCAGTCGGCGTCCTCCTCGACGAGCGCGCGCAGGAACGGATCGAGCCCCTCGTCCACGAACAGCTCCAGCAGCCGCGTGTTGTCGCGCGAGGCCAGCTCGAGGAAGAGCGCCTCTTTCGAGGGGAACCAGTTGAAGATGGCGCCGCGCGACAGCCCCGTCGCCTGCTCGAGGCGGGCGACCGTCGCTCCCTCGTAGCCGTACCGGGCGAAGCAGCGGCGCGCGCCGGCGAGGATCCGCTCCTGCCGCTCCCGCTTGCCCTCCTCGGTCAGCCTGGGCACCGGATCCACTTTACAAAACAGTACGTTCGTCTTATTATCGCGTGCCGTGAGTGGGGACCCGAGAGACGAGCAGTACGCGAGGCTGCTGGTCGAGACCTGCGTGGACGTGCAGCCCGGCTGGCAGGTGCTCGTCAACGGCACGAGCCCGCTCGCCGAGCCGCTCGTGGACGAGGTGGTTCGCCAGGTCGCCCGGCGCGGCGCCTACGCGCTCGTCCGCTACGGCGGGCTGGTGACCACGCGCACATGGCTGCGGGAGGCACCGCGCGAGCTCGTCGCGACGGCGCCGCCGCTCGAGCTGCGGACGCTGGCGGAGGCCGACGCCCTCGTCGTGGTGGAGGCCCCCGAGAACACCCGCGCCTGGTCGGAGGTGCCGCGCGACCGTCTGGCCGCGTTCGAGGCGGCGGTGCGGCCGACGCTCGAGCGGGTCTTCCGGCATGAGGTGCCGTGGGTGGGCTGCCAGTACCCGACGCCCGCCCTCGCCCAGGATGCGGGGATGGCGACCCGCGAGTTCGCCGACTTCCTCTACGGCGCCTGCCTGCTCGACTGGGCGGCCGAGGCCGAGCGGATGCGGCGCTACGCCGAGCGGTTCGACGCGGCCGAGGAGGTGCGCATCGTCGGCGAGGGCACCGACCTCCGGCTCTCGCTCGCCGGCCGCTCGATGAAGGTCGACGCCGGCGGTGCCAACATCCCCGGGGGCGAGTTCTTCGGCTGTCCGGTCGAGGACTCGGCCGAGGGATCGGTCGCGTTCACCGAGTTCCCCGCGGTCTTCCAGGGTCGCGAGCTGAACGGGATCCGGCTCCGCTTCGAGGGAGGCGTCGTCGTGGACGCCTCTGCCGAGACCAACGAGGCGTTCCTGCACGAGACGCTCGACGCCGACGAGGGCTCGCGGCGGCTCGGCGAGCTCGGGATCGGCTGCAACCCCGGCATCACCCGCTACATGAAGAACACCCTCTTCGACGAGAAGATCGACGGCACCGTCCATCTCGCGCTCGGGAACGGGATGCCGGACCTGGGCGGCGAGAACGTCTCGACGATCCACTGGGACATCGTCAAGGACCTGCGCGGCGGGGGCCGGATCGAGCTCGACGGCGCCGTCGTCCAGCAGGACGGCACCTGGGCGATCTGATGTGTCGACCTCTCGATCTACGTCCCTGATCTCCGCCGGCCGCGCCGGCGGCCGCTTCCGGGGTCGTCGCGATCCCGAGTCGGCCGCTGTAGGTTCGGGATCTGCGGGGAGGGCGTGAGCGTCCTCCGCGCCCGCGGGCTGCGCCCGTTGATCGTCGCCGAGGTGATCTCCTCCCTCGGCACGCGGATGACGTTCCTGGCGTTACCGTGGTTCGTGCTCGCCACCACGGGCTCGGCGGCGCGGATGGGCGTCGTCCTCGCCGTCGAGCTGACACCCGTCGCGCTCCTCGGCATCCCCAGCGGCACTGTCGTGTCGCGCCTGGGAGCCCGGCGAACGATGCTCTACGCGAACCTCGCGCGGGCGCCCCTGATGGCCGCGATCCCGCTCCTGCACAGCACGGGGCACCTCTCTTTCGGCGCCCTGCTCGCGCTCGTTGCGGTGATCGGCTGCTTCCTGGCACCCGACTTCGCCGCCCAGCGGCTCGTGCTGCCCGAGCTCGTCGGCGAGGACGAGCGCGTGGTCGCGCAGGCGAACGCGCTCTTCGAGGGCGCCCAGCGTGCAACCTCGTTGCTCGGGCCGGCGCTGGCCGGCCTGCTGATCGCGGCGATCGGGGCCACGAACGTCCTCTACGTGGACGCGGCGACCTTCCTGGTCGCCTTCGCGATCCTCGCGCGCTTCGTCCCCCGGAAGCCGCCTCTTCCGGCGGGCGACGAGGGGAGGGGTGTGCTCGCGGGCGTGCGGTTCATCGTCCGTGATCGCCTGCTGTCCACGCTCGCCGTCACGTCGCTGCTCGCGAACGCGTTCGGGCAGATGCTCTCGGCCGGACTACCGGTCCTCGCTTTCGAGGAGTACGGGGGCAGCTCGCGCGTCGCCGGCATCCTCTTCGCGTCGTTCGGCGCCGGCGCCGTCGCCGGCAGCGTGGTCGCCGTCAAGATCGTGCCGCGCTACGAGCCGATCCGACTCGGGGCCGTCTCCTTCGTGCTGCTCACGATCCCGATCTGGCTGCTCGCCCTCGACCTGCCCGTCTGGGGCGTCGTGCTCGTGCTCTTCGCGTCCTCGTTCTTCGGTCCGCTGGTGAATGCTCCCCTGATCGGGGTCATCACGATGCGCTCGCCGGTCGAGCTGCGCGCCAAGGTGATGACCGCGGTGATCACCTCGGCGCTGCTCGCGGGACCGATCGGCATGCTTCTCGCCGGCCAGCTGCTGGAGGCGTGGGGGCCGCACCAGGTGTTCCTGCTCGTCGCCGCCGGTCAGCTCGCGGCGACGCTCCCGTTCCTCGCCGTGGCCTTCCGCAGCCCCGCCGGGCCGGGCCCCGCCCAGCCGGCGCACGCCGGCTGACGACTCTCGCGGCGGTCGCGCCCGGGGCGTACGGCGATCTCGCGTCCGCCGTCGCGACGCACTGTGGAGCGATTGGCACCGATTCGACACAGTTCGTACCGTCCGTTCGGGACGTGTCCGGGGTCAGGCCCCTGACATGTCCCGAAGGGACATGTCCGCTTGCCGGAAACGGCTTCGGAGAGCGGAATCCGCCGGTCGGCCGCCGACCGGGCACCCTGTCCGCTCGAGACGGACGACGGCCCTGGCCCTCGCGCGGACGCCGGCACGGCCCACCACCGGCCGCAGCGGACACTGTCCGGATCAGCCCGTCGGAGGCGTCGGAGGCGGCTCCGGCGGCGCCGGCTCGACCGCCGGCGGCAGGTCCGCGAGCATGTGCCGCCAGAGGTTGTCGAGCAGCTTCCAGACGGGCCAGGTCATGACGGAGGACGCGAAGTCGAGCGCGCCGGCGGCGAAGACGCGGGCGCCGGCGGCGGTCTCGTAGTAGGTCATCTCGGCGGTCAGCCCCGGGCCGAAGACGTCGGTCGCGCGTGCCAGCACGACGGTCCCGACGGGCGACGCGGCGGTCGTCGCGTCGATCTCGATCCCGTAGCCGCCGACGACCTCGCCGAACGTCGAGCCGTCGACGAGCCCCGTCTTCCCGAACAGCCACGGCGCCGCGGCGGCGCCGACGACCGTGTACGGCGCCTGGCGCGCGCCGTCGTCGTTCGCGATGTACTGCGCTCCGACGACGGCGCTCTCGGGCCGGCCGAGATCGCGCCACAGCTTCCGGCGGTGCATGACGGAGCCCTGCTTGTCGACGCGCCAGAAGATGTTGTTGGCGGACAGGAAGACGAGCCGGCCGCCGAGGTCGCGGAACCGCTCGATCACGTCGAACCCATGCTCGGTGACGTACTCGGTGTGGCCGGGGAAGACGACGAGGTCGTACAGCCGCCGCAGCTCGTCGCCGTTCGGCATGGCCTCCAGGTCGTCCTCGGCGAGAAACTCGGGCGAGCGGTGCATCCGGCGGAGCCATTGGAGGAACGGGAGGTCGTAGCGCCGGTAGCGCGGCGGCACGCCGCGGTCGCGGTACGGCCGGTCGAGCCGGACGGGCGGCACGCCGCCCGCATACCACGTGTCACCCCAGCCGTCGCCGTCGCGGTCGTAGAAGTTGTACGCCTGCCAGGTGTTCGTCGGCAGGACGACCGCTTCGCGGACCGTCCCCGGCGCGACCGGCCGCAGCACGAACGGGGCGAAGCCGAGGCGGCCGTCCTCGGTCTCGAGCCTCACGCCGTAGAGCCCGGTCGGCCAGTCGCCGCTCTGGATGGCGATCGTCGCCGGTGCCGAGCGCTTCCCGCTCCAGTCCATCGCGACCGGCTCGCCCAGGGTGACGCCGCTGAGCTCGTCGTTCCGCGCCGTGGCCTCCAGCTCCTGCCCGCAGCGAAGGAACGTCAGCGAGAGCGTCGCCGCATCCGCGAGGATCGTCAGGCTCATCGCCTCGCCGGGGATGTAGGAGCGCCGGTCGAAGGCGGCTTCCACGCCGAGCACCCGGACCACCGGCGCCGTCCCCCGGTCGGGCGTCGACGGCCGGCGGCCGCCGTAGACGCGCCTCAGCCCGCGGGAGTCCTCGACGGTGAGGCGCAGCAGGTAGCTGCCCGGCGCGGTGGCGACGTCGGGCGTCCACGAGAGCTCGTGCGCGCCCGCCGGGAGGCGCGCTTCGCGCTCCCAGACGACCGTCGTCTTGCGCAGGTGGTTCCGCACCGCCTCGAGATGGACCCGCGCCGTCCGGTCGAGCCGGAACGAGACCGCCGCGGTCTCCCGGCCGCCGACCCCCGGGCTGACCGTGGCGAGCAGCGACCGGTCACCCGCGTACCGGCGGCCCGCGTTCCGCACGTCGATCCGGCGCAGGGTTGGTGCGAAGAGCCGGGTTGCGAGCGCCGCCCCCGGGAGCGCGGTGCCGCCCGCCGCGAGCGCCGCCCCGAGCCCGAGCAGCCGGCGGCGTGTGATGCGAGCATCCACGGCGATGGGCGCTACGCCGCCGGTGGCGGCGGCACGTCGCTGACCATGTGCCGCCAGAGGTTGTCGACGAGCGTGCGCATCGGCTCCCAGTGCACCGTGCCGCAGAAGTCGAGCACGCCGGCGGAGAAGACGCGGGCGCCGACGGCGGTCTCGTAGTAGGCCATCTCGGCGCTCAGCCCCGGCCCGAACAGGTCGGGGATGCGGGCGATCACCCGCGTCTCCGGAGGCGAGGTGGGCGTCACCATGTCGATCTCGATCCCGTAGCCGCCGACGCCCTCGCCGATCAGGGAGCCGTTCTGGAGCGGCGTCCGCTCGAACAGCCAGGGCGCCGCCGCCGTGTCGGCGACCACGAACGGCGCCTGCCGGCGCCCGTTGTCGTTGGCGCGGTACTGCACCCCGCAGAGCATCGACTCCGGCCGGCGGGCGTTGCGCCAGAGCCGGCCGCGCACCATCACGTTGCCCCGTTTCCGCACCTTCCAGAAGAAGTTGTTGGCCGAGAGGAAGATCAACCGGCCGCCGAGGTCGCGGAACTTCGTGGTCACGTTGTACGCGCGCTCGGTCATGTACTCGCTGTGCCCGGGGAAGACGATCAGGTCGTAGAGCCGCCGCAGCGTCGCCCCGTCGGGCATCGCCTCGAGGTCGTCGTCGGCGAGCATGTCGGGCGTGCGCGAGGTCGAGATCAGGAACTTCAGGTAGCCGACGTCGTAGCGGCGCCAGCGCGGGGGCGTGCCGCGCTCCCGGTAGGGCCGGTCGAGCCGGACGGGGGGCGTGCCGCCGGCGTACCACGTGTCGCCCCAGCCGTCGCCGTCGCGGTCGTAGAAGTTGTAGGCCTGCCAGGTGTTGGTCGGGATGATCACCGCCTCGCGGACGGTGCCGAGCGCCGGCGGGCGCAGCACGAGCGGCGCGAAGCCGACCCGCCCGTCCTCGGTGGTCAGCTTGGCGGCGTAGACGCCGCTGACCCACGCCCCCGGCTGGAGGTCGAGCGGGGCCGGGCGCAGCCGGTTCCGGTGCCAGTTGACGACGATCGGCTCAGAGACGGGGTTCCCGCGCATCTCGTCGGTGCGGTCCGTGTACTCGGGCTCGGTGCCGCAGTGCAGGAACTGGACGATGAGCCTGTCGCAGTCGGCCGAGACCCAGAGGCGCGCGGGCTCCAGCGGCATGTAGCTCCGCTTCTCGAACGCGGCCTCGACGCCAAGCACCCGGACGACCGCGGCCCTGCTCCGCTCGGCCTTCGCCGGGCGCGTGCCGCCGTAGACCCGCAGCCCGCCGCGCGCGTCCTCGAGCGTGAGCCGCAGGACGTAGCTGCCGACCCGGGTGTTCGGCTCGGGCGTCCAGCGCATGACGTGCTCGCCGCGCGACAGCTCCTGCTCGGTCGACCAGACGACCCGCCGCTGGTTCAGGGCCGTACGGACCGCTTCGAGCCGCACCTTGGCCGGCCGGTTGAGGTCGAACGCGACTCTCGCCGTGTCGCGCCGCTTCACGCCGGGGCTGATCGTCGAGAAGAGGCGGCGATCGCCCCGGAACGCCTTGCCGCTGCTGTGCACGCTGAGCCGGCGGACGAGCGGCCGGCGTCGCAGCTGCGCCGCCCAGGCGGGGCGCGGCATCACGGCGAGAGCGGCGACGGCGCCGGCCGTGAGGCGGAGGAACCGGCGCCGGGACAGGTGCTCCGTCACAGGGCTGGACTCTAGACAGGTCGCGTGACGTCTCCGCCGTAAACGCGTCCTCAGTTCGAGGGATGCCTGGGCGCCGACCACGGTGGGGCCGCTCCCCCCGAGCGGCCCCACCCTGCCTCCCCCTGGGCTACCGGACGGTCGTCGGCAGCGCGAGCGCGGCGTTATCGGCCGGGCTCGCGTCGCGGACGCCGACGATCGACGCCGTCGCCTTGAAGATCACCCGCCCGGCGGCGGCGTCGGCGTCGGCGAACGTGACGGCGAAGCGCACCTCGGTCGCCTTGCGCGGGCCGCCGGCCGGGACGGCGACCCGCTCGCGGCCGACGGCAGCGAAGTCGCCGCCGGGCCTCCCCTTCAGCAGCTCCACGATCACGACCTCCGGGTAGCGCTCGCTGACGAGCCCGACGGTGATCAGCCCCTGCTGGCCCGCGCGGGCACGGCGCGGCACCGCGAAGCGGGTAATCGACACGTCGTGAGTACGCACGCGAACCAGCTGCTCCGCCGTTGCCGTCCGCCCGTCGAGCGTCGTCACCGTCAGCCTGATCGTGTAGTCGCCGTCCGCCGAGTACCTGTGGGTCGCGCGCCGACCGGTGGCCGACGTGCCCTCGCCGAAGTCCCAGGCGTGGCTCTCGATGCCGGCGCCACCCGGGTCGAACGACGCGTCGTACGCGCGGAGGTCGTCGTAGACGGAGAGCTCGGCCACGGCGACGAAGAACGAGGCGCGCGGTGCCGGCTTCGGCGCCTGATCGGACATGGCCAGCGCTCCGTCGGTCACGGCGCGCACGACGTCGCGCAGGTCGCCCGTCGCGCCCCGCCCCGGTGTGAAGGGCGGAGCGCGACCCCACGAACGGGCGAGCCCCCGAAGGTGCACGGCCAGTCGACGCCGGCCGGCGCGAGCAACCGTGTGACGGGCTTCTGGCACCGGGGCCGGCTGGGCCGCAGTGTCCGCTCGGCCGGTCGCATCGTGCACCTCCTCATCGGGGACGCCCGCAGGCTTTCAGACGCCTCTAACAGGTGGCTAACCGGCGCTACCGGACGCCATCAGCCCACGCGGAGCGGATAGATCCAGCGTTCGGTGACCCCGCGGAAGCTGATATCAGCCGTAACGACGAGTGTCCTCCCCTTCGTCGACGCAACGAGCTTCCAGACGCAGGCGCCCTCGCCGGTGCCACGGATCCGGACGCCGGCGAGCTTCGCGCTGCAGACGACCGAGTGGGGCTTGACCACGACGCCGGAGCCGAGCTGTACGTATGGGACTCGGAAGGTGTAGAGCCTGCCGGCCTTCGGAGCCAGCCAATTGAGCGGGATCAGAGCACGCCTCAGCGTCGGTGAAGGCGTGGAGAGGTCGAGGTGGTAACGCCAGGCGCCGCGATCAGGCGCGTTCTCGAACGGGCCGGTCCGAGTGGCGAGTGTCGTGCTTCGAACCCAGAAGTCGAATCCATCGGTCTTGCCCAGCTCGCTGCGGCTCATGGAGATCTCCACGCCGGTCGTATCCGAGTAGACCTCGACGGACTTGGACGGGGCGTCGACCCACGCTGCGCCATCCCAGTGTTGAAGCTCGAATGAGTTGTCGGACGCGTCCAACGTGATGGCGTACTCCGCACCGCGAAGGGCCTGAGCACCCGTTCGCGCATCTTGGTCGGCGTCGACCGCGATTCCGATCACGGCGTCTGATGGCCGCACCAGTGCGTCGACCGTGATCCGGATGGCGATGCGTCCCTTGTCGTCGTTCGAGACCGATACGTGTCGGATGTCGGGCGCGCCCTGGCCGTCGCCTGCCGGGTCGGTGTATGCGTGGAACCCCGCGGCGGAGCTCGCAGTAGCCAGGAGCAGCGCCGCGGCGCAAGCGGCGATCACCACGCCGAGCGCACGCATGTTCTTCATCGCATTCCTCCTTGCTCGAGGTTCTGCTCGCGATGTCGGCAGCGCGGCTAACAGTTGTCTAATCGCGCACTTTCAAACGGCCGAAGCCGGTGGTACGGTCTCCGCCGCAGCGTCCGAAGGAGGGGTCCTTGGAGTACCGGCTGCTCGGCCCGCTGGAGGTGCACTCGGGCGACGGCCTGCTGGAGCTCGGCGGGGCGAAGCAGCGGGCCGTGCTCGCCGTGCTGCTCCTGAGCGCGAACGAGGTCGTTCCGACCGAGCGGCTGATCGACGACGTCTGGGGCGAGCGGGCGCCGCGGACGGCGACCGCGTACGTGCACAACTGCGTGTCGCGCCTGCGGCGAGCCCTCGGCCGCGAGACGCTCGAGACGCGGCCGCCGGGCTACGTGCTCCACGCCGACCGGGACACGATCGACGCGCGCCGCTTCGA
>DATBMD010000180.1:0-3687 GCA_036555085.1 Gaiellaceae bacterium | reverse complement strand
CGCGGACGAGAAGCTCAGGGTTCTCCGCGGCGCGCACGCGCTCCTCGAGCCAGGAGGGCGCTTCGTGTTCGACGTGTTCTCGCCGAGCCGCGAGGACATCGCGGAGACGGATGCTCGCTGGCTCGAGCGCGAGCCCGGGATCTTCGAGCGGGCCGACTGGGACGAGGCTGCGCGAACCTTGAGGCTCTCGGTGCGCGGCGCCGAGGCGACCGCGTCCTTCACGCTCCACTGGCTCGAGCCCGGCGACTGGTGGGGACTGCTCGAGAAGGCCGGCTTCCGGGTGGAGACCGTCTACGGGTGGTTCGACCGTCGCCCGTTCGAGGGCGGCGAGGACACGATCTGGGTCGCCGTCAAGCGTGTGGGAACCCATGGGTCCCCCACGGGCCCCCTCTCCGCCACAGCGCAGTGGACAACTCGCAACTGGCCTCCCGGCCGGCAAAGCCGGCCTCCGGCCGCAACCGCGGATCCACAGGAGCTCTCCTGTGACCGCTCCACGCAGCACGGCACACGCCGCATCCCTCAGTCCGCGCACGGAACACCTCACGACCAAACTCGTCACAACATCACGAGCTCTCGCCCCCAAGAAGGGGCTCAGCGGAGAAGCGCGCTCCGGACGTCGACCACCCGGTCGAAGACCGTGCCCGGCATGCCCGGCACGAAGCCGGGCCCCTTCCCGGCGACGCGGACGATCGTGATCGGTCCTCGCAGGAGATCGCCGTTCCGGTCGAAGCGGATGTCCCCGAGAATGCCGTCCTCGACGCTCGTCCGCCGGAGCTCGCGATTCACCGACGCGCGCGTGCCGTCTGAGCGAGCGATCGCGTCGAGCACGATCTCGGCCGCCTGGGCGCCGTAGGTGGCCGAGTAGTCCGAGGTCGGCTCGCCCCCGTGAGCAGCCTCGAACGCACGGAGGAATCGCTTCCCCTCGGGCGGGAGCTCGTCGTTGGGGAGGCCGTACACGCCGAAGTACATGCCCTGGGCGGCCGGGCCGACGGCCTCGACGAACTCGGAGACCAGGAAGCCGTCCATGGCGATGACGGGCACCTCCGGGCCGAGTGCCGCGCGAAGCTCCCGGAAGAGCGCATCCTCGTTCCGCTCGAAGAAGCCGAACACCGCGACCGCCCCCGGCCGCGTGCGGGAGACGCTGCGCGCAAGCGCGCCGTAGGTCCGAGCGTCGAAGCTCCAGCCGGTCGAGCCGGCGATCCGGAGCCCGAGATTGCCCGCGGCCGTGCGCGCGTCAGCCGCCATGCCGTCGATGTCGCCGAGCAGGAAGACGCTGTCCGCTCCCAGGTCCTTCGCGAGCTGCACCTGCGCTGCCGCGAGCAGGTGGTTGGCGGCCGCGATTCGGACGAAGCTCCGCTCGCCCGACGGGTACAGCGACGCGAGCTCGTCGGGATCGTGCCCGTCGAAGGGGCGCGTGAGCCCCGTGTAGGTGTTCGACGGGCTGAGCATCGCGAGCGGCCCGTCCGGGGCCACGTTCGCCACGGGGATCTGGAAGGAGGAGCAGTACGAGTTGTATGAGCCGAACACGGCCATCACGTCCAGGTTGCGGGCGAACGCCTTCGCGTTGAGGGCGCAGCGGTACTCGTCTGATCGCCCCGCCTGAGCGGTCGACGAGTCGCACGACTGGAAGCCGAGGGTGTGGGAGCCCGCCTTGAAGCCGCGCTGCTCGAGGGCGAACCGGATCCCCTCCACCATCGGCGACGTGGCGGTGCGGGCACTGCCCTGGAGCGGAAGGTCGGAGACGATGAGGAACCGCGGCGCGGTCACGGCGCCGGAGACGATGCCGCCGCAGAGGGATTCCGGGAGCTCGGCGTCGTCCGAGGGCGGGTCGGCCGCGGTGATCCACGTCGAGCCCTCTCCGACGGCGACGCCGCGAGGCGCGGTCAGCCCGGTGAACACCTCCGGCTCGTTCGTGCGCGGATCGATGCGGTAGACCTTGTCCGCGATCTCGTTCGTCGCCCAGACCGCCCCCTCGCCGAACGCGACCTCGCCCACCCAGCGGTCGAGGGGGATCTGGCGCAGGACGACGTCGTCAGGCCTCGCGGCCGGGTCGACGCGCCACACGCTGCCGCCCTCGGGGTCGGCGATCCACACGGCGCCGGCGCCGACGGCGAGCGCGGCCAGGCTCTCGGCCGGAACGTCGATCCTCCTCGCGACGGCATTCGTCCGGGGGTCGATCTCGGCGATGCCGCCCTCCTCGACGATCCACACGCCTTCGGAACCCGCTGCGATGTTCGCCGCCCGCATGCCAGCCACCCTGGCGACGAGGCGATTGGTTCGCGGGTCGATCCGGGAGACGCTCAGGTCCGGGTTGATCGCCCAGACCGCGCTGCCGGTCACCGCGATCTGCCTGCGGCTGAACTCGTAACCGGAGGGACGGGTGCGCCCGCGGGGAAGCTCAATCGTCTCGACGGTGATTGCCGACTCCGGATCGAGTCGCGAGACGCTCTCCGTGAAGATATCCCCGCGTGACGTGTCGCCGTTCCCGACCCAGACACCGCCGACGCCGACGGCGACGGCCGTCGGCGTCGAGGCGGTGCTGAAGGTGCGCGGATCGCCGGGCTCGGCCACGTCGATGCGCGAGACCGTCCTGTCGTTCGCGTCGATCACCCAGGCGGCGCCCTCTCCGACGGCGACGGTGGAGGGTGCGCTTCCGAGCGGTACGGCCGCCAGCAGCTCCCCGGTCGCCGGATCGAGCTGGTCGACGCCGCTGCCCGGGACGGCGCCGCCGCCGTCGTCGCGGGTGACCTGGAACGCAGCGGCGCCCACCGCCGCCGCGACGACGATCGCGCCGGCGAGCACGAGCCGCACCGGGGTGAGCCAGCGCCGCTTCGGGGCGGGTGCGTCGGGAACCGGGGGGAGCGCCGGCTCCGGCACGACCTCGATTACGCGCACCGGCCGCTCCAGCCCCTTGAGCTTCACCGGGCGCCGCTCGACGAAGCGCATGCCATCGGTTCGGCGGGCGAGGTTGACCACCGTCTCGGTCGCGAGGATCTCGCCGCCGGCGGCCAGGCTGCAGAGCCGAGCGGCGGTGTTGAGGGCGCCGCCGCGATAGCCCCCTTCGATCGGGACCGCCTCGCCCGCGTCGAGCCCGACCCCGATCGCGAGCGGGAACGCAGGGCCGCCGTCCTCCGAGCGCCGACGGAACGTCGCCTGCAGCCCGACGGCTCCGCGCAGCGCCTGACGGGCCGAATCGAACACGCAGAGTGCCTCGTCGCCGCGGAGCTCGATCACCTCGCCGCCGCTCGCGAGCACGGCCTCGCGCGCCAGCTCGGCGAACCGGGCTGCCAGGCGCCCGGCCTCCTCGTCGCCGTGCTCCTGCGTGAAGCGCGTGTAGCCGCGGACGTCGGCGATCAGGAACGTGCGGAGCGCGGCCCCGGCCGGGTTGCCCGTGTCGTCCTCGGCCAAGTTGGTGACCCCGTCTGGCACGTGGCAAAGCGTACGACGCTCGCCGAAGCGTTTGAAGGCCGCCGCGCGGCCGCGCTCTGATAGATGTTGGGCGTGATCCCCGAAGCGCCTCTCCGCGAGACGGGCGACGGCCTCGTCCCCGAGGGCGAGGGCTGGTTCGTGGTCAACGCGCGCGACGCGCGCTGGGAGCACTCGGACGAGCTGGGCTCGGCGTGCGTCTTCGAGGGCGAGACGCCGTTCCCCGCCCTCGGCGTCAACATCCAGGTGCTGCAGCCGGGG
>DATBMD010000153.1:0-2044 GCA_036555085.1 Gaiellaceae bacterium | reverse complement strand
CGCCCCGCTACCCGGCCGCCTGCCCGGGCGCGCTCGGCGTCGCGGCCACCGACTCGTCCGACCGCCGGGCGTCGTACTCCGGCTACGGCTCGCACGTCTTCGTCTCTGCGCCCGGCTCGTCGATCCTCTCGACGACGGACGGCAGCTCGTACGCGACGATGTCCGGCACCTCGATGGCGACGCCGCACGTCTCGGGCCTGTTCGCGCTCCTGATCGCGCAGGCGCCCGGCCAGACCCCGGCGGCCTACAAGGCGAAGGTCGCCTCCACGACCGACAAGATCGGCGGCGTCACCTACGGCGCCGACCCGAAGGGAACCTGCGCCGGCTGCACGTGGCACCAGCAGTACGGCTACGGCCGGATCAACATGGCCCGCGCGCTCGGCGGCGCTGCGCCGCCTCCTCCTCCGCCGCCGCCTCCGCCTCCGCCGCCTCCGCCTCCGCCTCCGCCGCCTCCGCCGCCGCCGCCTCCTCCGCCTCCGCCGCCGCCTCCGCCTCCGCCTCCGCCTCCGCCTCCGCCTCCGCCTCCGCCGCCGCCGCCGCCGCCTCCGCCGAACGGGACGGTGACGGTGTTCCCGGCCGAGACGACGCTGCTCGCGGGCCGCGCGGCCGGTGGCAACGCGGCGAGCCTCGCCGCCGACGACGGCGCGTACTTCGCCGTCAGCTCCGGCTTCCTGACGTCACCGAGCTGGTACGGGAGCTTTGCCGGCGTGCCGGCGGGCGCGACCAACCTCCGCGTCGGCTACGTCGGCCGCGGGTCGCGCACCTGCACGCTCAGCGTCTCGATCTACTCCTGGGCGACGGGCGACTGGAGCATGCTGGCGCAGCAGTCGGTCGGGACGACCGACGTCGTCCTCGCGGATCTCGTCCCGCCCGGGGCGGCCTCCAGCTTCCGCAGCACGAGCGGGGAGGTCCTCGTCCGCGTCACCTGCTCGCTGTTCACGTTCAGCACGTACCAGTCGCTAGGCGACCGGCTGTCGCTCACGTACGACGGCTGAGCCGGCGCGGCCGCGAGCCGCGACGACCGCTCGCGGCGCGGGTCAGAACCAGCGCCCTCGCGCGAAGCCGCCGAACGCGACCAGGCCGATCAGCGCGATGATCAGGCCCCACCAGAAGCCCCACACGAACATCAGGATGATTCCGACGATGACGATGATGCCGCCGAGGCCGATCCCTGCTATGCCGCCTTGCTCCGCCATCTGCCGACTCCTTCCGCTCGCTGGGCCCTTGCGCACGGTGCGTACCGCCCCGTGGGCTCGACCCTACCCGGTCGCGAGCTCGGTCGAAACCCGACCGCGACGCCACGGGGGCGCGTGAGGATCGGGCTCGGCGCCGCCGCGTTGCTCGCCGCGCTGGCCGCGGCGGGCCTGACGACGGCCGCGAAAGCCGCGGGCGAGCCGCTCCGGGCGCTCGGCGTCGAAGTCGTTCGCTCGTCTCCCCACGATCGCCGCGCGTTCACCGAGGGGCTCGTCCTCGACGGCGGCAGGCTGTACGAGAGCACGGGCCTGTACGGCAGCTCGGAGCTCCGCGAGGTCGACCGGCGCACGGGGCGTGTGCGCAGGCTGCGCCGGCTGCCGCCGAGCCAGTTCGGCGAGGGCCTGGCGCTCGTCGGCTCCCGCCTGTTCCAGCTGACGTACCGCGAGGGCGTCGCGAACGTCTTCGACCGGGCGACGTTCCGCCGGGTCGGCACCCGCCGCTACCGCGGCGAGGGCTGGGGGCTGTGTTACGACGGCTCACGGCTCGTCCAGAGCGACGGATCGTCGTGGCTGACCTTCCGCGATCCGGCGAGCTTCCGGGTACTGGGGCGGGTGCAGGTCGTGGTGCGGGGGCCGGCGCGGGCCCGCGCCGGCCTCGCAGCCGGAACGGTCCGGTTCCTCAACGAGCTGGAGTGCGTCGGCGCGCGCGTCTACGCCAACGTCTGGCACACGGACCTGATCGTCGAGATCGACCCGGCCACCGGCCGCGTCACGGCGGTGATCGACGCGTCGGGCCTCCTCGCCGAGGACGAGCGCGACGGCGTCGACGTCCTGAACGGCATCGCGTTCGC
>DATBMD010000151.1:0-4089 GCA_036555085.1 Gaiellaceae bacterium | reverse complement strand
GCGGTTCGTCGAGCACGCGATCGACCTGGCCGCGTGGCTGGCGCGAACGGGCTGCGAGGGCGAGGAGGCCGACCGCGCCGTCTCGCTGCTCGGAGACCGCGTCGCGGACGGCCGGCTGACGCTCGACAAGATCGCGATCAGAGCGCTGAAGGGCTTCTAGTGGCGATCGTCGTCGACCGCGAGACGCGTCTCGTCGTCCAGGGGCTGACCGGCAGCGAGGGGCGCTTCCACGGGCTGCGCAACCGCGGCTACGGCACGACGGTCGTCGCGGGCGTCACCCCGGGGAAGGGCGGCCAGGACGTCGAGGGGATCCCGGTGCTGGACACGGTCGCCGAGGCCGTCGACGAGCACGGCGCCAACACCGCGATGGTCTTCGTGCCGGCGCCGTTCGCCGCCGACGCGGTCTACGAGGCGGTCGACGCCGGGATCGCGACCGTGATCTGCATCACCGAGGGCGTGCCGGCACACGAGCTGCTGCGGCTCCACGCCTACATCCGCACCAAGGGCGTGACGATGATCGGCCCGAACTGCCCCGGCGCGCTCTCTCCCGGCAAGGCGAACGTCGGGATCATCCCCGCCGAGATCTTCCGGGAGGGCTCGATCGGCCTCGTCTCGCGCTCGGGCACGCTCACGTACCAGATCGGCCACGAGCTGACCCAGATGGGGCTCGGCAACTCGACCATCGTCGGCATTGGCGGCGACCCGATCGTCGGCTCCTCGTTCATCGACGTGCTGCGCCGCTTCCAGGCCGATCCCGAGACCGAGCACGTCGTGCTGGTCGGGGAGATCGGCGGCGACGAGGAGGAGAAGGCGGCCGCGTTCATCGAGGCGGAGCTGACGAAGCCGGTCGTTGCCTACATCGCCGGTTTCACCGCGCCGCCGGGGAAGACGATGGGCCACGCCGGCGCGATCATCTCCGGCTCGTCCGGCACCGCGCAGGCGAAGAAGGACGCGCTCGAGGCGAAGGGGATCCGCGTCGGCACGACGCCGACCGAGACGGCTCAGCTCGTCGCCGAGCTCGCCCGGTAGCGCCGCCGGGCGAGCACGATCGTCCCTGCGGTGATCGCCAGCGCCGCCGGGCCGTAGGCGGCCAGCGCCCACGGGAACGCGACCGCCGTTCCGAGCGCGCTCGCGGCGACGAGGGACGCGCCGAGCCGCGGGCGGGGCCACAGCAGCCCGAGGCCGCCGGCGAGCAGCACGAGCAGGGCGGAGCTGATGCCGGCGTACACCCACACGCCGTTGTCCCAGTCCTCGCCGTACAGCTCGATCCCGACGAGCGGCGACGCGGCCCAGGCGTGCGTGACGAGCAGAAACAGCAGCGCTGTGGCCCACACCGACCAGCCCAGCGCGCGGGCCGCCCCGGCCGGCGTGGGCCGTCGCCGCGGGCGCGTCCGCTCGCGCCGCCACGAGAGGTCGTCAGCGGCGCCCCGGAGCAGGCGCGAGACGATCGCCAGCTGCGTGCGCAGGCTGTCGCCCTCCGCCGACAGCTGCTCCCAGAGGTCGCTGTCGAGCTCCGCCGCACGGCTCGCGCGCACGTCGGGATCGAGCCCGCGCGTGTAGAGGCGCGCCCACGACCGGACCAGCCGCGCGGCGGTCATGCGGGCTGGGCCCGCAACGTCGAGGCCGCCTCCAGCCTTCGCCGCCGCTCGTCGGCCAGGCGCTGTTGCCCTACCCCCGTGAGACGGTACAGGCGCCGCCGCGGGCGTCCCTCCCGGAGCGCCGTCTCGGGGTCCTCCCACTCGTCGTCCAGCAGGCCCGCGTCGGACAGCCGGGCCAGGGCCTTGTACAGGGTGCCGTGCGCCGTCAGCGTCCTCGAGCCGGCCGCGTCGGCCAGGGCCTTCGCGAGCTCGAAGCCGTGGAAGGGCTCGCCCCGGGCCGCCGCGGCCTCGAGGATCGCCGCCTCGAGCGGCACGAGCGCTCCGGGCTTCCGACGCACCGCGCACGAGTATTGCAGCCCGAGAGGAAAACGACTATATCTTCCTATTCGTGAAGACGATCGCGAGACTGCGGGCGCACCCGGACGGCCGCATCGTCTGGGCGTATCTCGTCGGCACGGCGGCGGGGGCGCTCGCCGGCCTCGTGGTCGGCGGCGTCGGCGGCCGGCTCGTCATGCTCGTGCTGCGGCTCACCTCGCCCGACTACGTGCTCGGGATCGAGTCGGACGACGGCTTCACGATCGGCGTCGTCAGCGCCGCCACGTTCCAGCTGCTGCTGGGGATGGCATTCCTCGGTGCCGCGAACGGCGCCCTGTACGTCGCGCTCCGCCAGAGCATCCCCACTCGCTTGCGCTCGCTCATCTGGCCGCTGTTCGCGGCCGCCGTCGGGGGTGCGAGCGTCGTCAACGAGGACGGAGTCGACTTCCAGGTGCTGGAGCCGCGCTGGTTCGCGGTCGCGAGCTTCGTGCTGCTGTTCGCGGTCGCCGCGCTGACGGTGGTGCTGCTCGTCGAGCGGTGGCTCGCCGTGGAGAGCTCGCGGCTGACCGCGATCGTTCTCGCCGGGGCACTCGTCGGGACGTTCGGGCTGGTCGTCGCCATGGCGCTCGCCGCCGCGACGATCGCCTGGCGGCGCGTGCCGCAGCGGGCCCGGCGTCCTCTGGCCGCGGCCGCGCGCATCGCGGTCCCCGTCCTCCTCGTCGCGGTCACGCTCCGGTCGGGCGTCGACCTCGCGCGGGCCGCGGCGGCGATTCTCTAGACCGTATGGAGTGCCCGGCGCCTCGCTCGTAAGTTGGCGCGGGTTGCCGTCGGGATGGGCCCGGCGGTAGAGCCGCAATTACGGGAGGCGCCGGAATGAGCGAAGGTAGCTGGGTTGGACTGGATGTGCATGCCCGCACGACGCTGGCGGGCGTGCTTGATGCGAGGAGCGGCGAGTTGCGCGTGCAGAGCGTCCCGCCGCGTAGTGAGGAGACGGTCGCGTGGTTAGGGAGCCTGCCGGGCTCGGTGCGGGTCGCCTAGGAGGCGGGGCCGACCGGATACGGGCTCGCGCGTGCCTGCGTGCGGGCAGGGATCGCGTGCACGGTCGCAGCGCCCTCGAAGATCCCGCGTGCACCAGGTGACCGAGTGAAGACCGACCGCCGCGACGCCGAGCGCTTGGCGCTGCTGCTGCGCCTGGGCGAGCTCGTGGCGGTGCGCGTGCCCGACCCGCTCGAGGAGGCAGTCCGTGATCTCGTGCGTGCCCGCGAGGACGCACGCGGCGATCTGATGCGTGCCCGCCAGCGGCTCTCGAAGCTGCTGCTGCGGCACGGGCTCGTCTTCCAGGGCTCCGCCTGGACGCTCGCCCACGACGCTTGGCTTCGCCGGCAGCGCTTCGCAAACCGGCCGCTCGCGCTCGCCTTCGACGAGTGCTATGGCGCCGTCGCGCAGGCGAAGGGTCGGCGCGACTCCCTCGACCGCGCGATCGCCGAGCTCGCGGCCGAGCCGCCCTTCCGCGACGTCGTCTCCCGTCTTGTCTGCCTGCGGGGCGTCTCGACGCTGACCGCACTCGCACTCACGGTCGAGCTCGGCGACTGGGAGCGCTTCCGGCCGCAGAGCCTGGGTCCCTTCCTCGGCCTTGTCCCCAGCGAGGACTCCTCGGGCGAACGCCGCCGCCAGGGCGCGATCACGAAAGACCGGCAACACGCACGCCCGCCGGCTGCTCGTCGAAGCGGCCTGGCACCAGCGCCGACCGCTCAGAGCGAGCGCCGCGCTCGAGCGCCGACGGCAGGGCCAGTCGGCGGCGGTCAGAGCCCGCGCCGACGAGTCAGCGCGCCGTCTGCACGCGCGCTGGCACGCGCTCGAGGGCCGCGGCAAGCGGCGCACGATCGTGGCCGTCGCGGTCGCCCGCGAACTCGCCGGCCACTGCTGGGCGCTGGCGACGATGAGGTAGTGCTCGGCCTCAGCGGCTCGGCGAGGAGAGCGCGCCGGCGAAGACGCGAGGAGCGACCCGCGACACAGCTACGAGCAGCCACCGGGCGACGCTCGACTCTAGAGGGCGGCTCCGCTCCCGATCGCACACCCGGTCATGCGGTCCCAACCCGCGCATATCAGCCGCGACCACCGCGTCGACGAGCTGCCGGGCGCTCTCCCCGCCGAACAGAAAGGCCCGCAGACGCGG
>DATBMD010000089.1:0-10325 GCA_036555085.1 Gaiellaceae bacterium | reverse complement strand
CGAGCGCCTCGCGCCCGACGAAGTCGTGGTCGAACTTGACCAGGTGCCCGTAGCCGATGTCCCAGGGCGTGAAGTAGTAGTCCTCGATGTCGTCCGAGACGAAGCTGCCGCCGATCGACGCGGACCCCTCGTACCCGGCCGCGGGCAGCCATTCGCGGTACGCCTGCATGCTGTCGCCGGAGTACACGGCCGGAAGCGGGGAGGGGATCCAGCCGGACTCCAGCGTGTTGGAGGAGTAGGCGCGGGCGCCGGCGAGCCGGAGGCCGAGCTCCTCGCCGGCCGCCACGAGCGCCTCGTGCACCGCCGACCCGTCGTCCCAGGGGCCGAACAGCTCCCAGCCCGGCTGTCCGACCATGCCGTGCCGCAGGGCGCGAACGGGCTTGCCCGCGATCGTCAACGTCGTCAGGTGGAAGAACTTCAGCTCCGCCGGCGACTCGCCGAGCGCCTTCTCGATCACCTGCATCGCCGTGGGGCCCTGCACCTGGAAGCGGTAGGAGCGGCGGCGGCCGTCCGTGCGCAGCGGCGTCCTCACGTCGAGCTCGACCTGCACGTCGTACCCGCCGGTCTCGGCGTGGTACGTGACCCAGTTGAGCGCCGGAGCGCGGCCCACGAGGTTGAAGCGGTTCTCGCCGAGCGCGAAGAGAATGACGTCGCCGATCACGAACCCGTCGGGGCTGCAGGGCACGAAGTGCTTGGCCCGCTCGCCGCTGAAGCCCTCGAAGCTGTTGACGCCGAGGTGGGAGAGCAGCGCGAGCGCGTCGGGGCCTTCGACCGCGAGGTCGTTCATGTGGAACGACTGGTTGAAGAGGACGGCGGTCGTCTGCCACGCCCGCTGCTCGTCCCGCCAGTTGGTGAACTCGGGCACGCCGGGGAAGACGTTCGCCCCGGTTTGCGAGTTGCGCAGCAGCTCGACGGGGCTCGCGACCGTGCCCAGCAGGTCTTCGAGGCTCCGATGACTCACGTCGATCCTCCCTTCTCAGATCGCCTGGAGGCGCCGGTCAGAGAACACCGCGGCTCGCCGTGTCGATGCCGCCCGGCAGCGACCCGCGCTGGAGCGCCTCCGCGACGTTGAAGAGGTGGTCGCGCATGGCGTTCTCGGCGTCGATGGGCCTGCCGGCGATGACGGCGTCGACGATCGCCGTGTGCTCGGCCACCGAGGCGGCGGAGCGCCCGGGGATCAGGATCGTGCGGTACTGGTAGCGCACGGACTGCGAGTTGAGGGCGTGGATGAGGCGCAGCGCGGTGGCGTGCTCCGAGAGCTCCAGCAGCGTCGCGTGGAGGTCGGCGTTGGCGTCGGAGGCGCCGAGCAGGTCTCCGACCTCGAGCAGCTCGCGCTGTCGCGCGAGGCAGGCCCGCAGCCGCTCACTGCCCGACTCGTCGATCCGCCCGGCGGCCTGGCGGACGGCGAGCCCTTCGAGCACCGCCCGGGCCTGGATGATCTCGACCGCCTCGGCATCCGAGACGTGCCGCACGCGCGCCCCGCGGTGCGGCTCGCGGACGATCAGCCCTTCCTGCTCGAGCCGGATCAGCGCGGTCCGTACCGCGCCGCGCGACATCTGGAACGACGTGCTGATGTCGGCCTCGACGAGCCGGGCGTTGGGGGCGATGTCACCGCGGACGATCGCCTCGCGGAGGGCGTCGTAGTTGGCGTTCGTCGCCATGCGACACGCATACTGCCGAACGGTTAGGAAGATCGTCAACAATTCTGTTTCACTCTCAGTGAGCGTCACCGACCGAGGACTCCGATGACCGGGAGCGCAGCAGACCAGCGAGCGGCGAGCGCAGCGAGCGTGCGGCGCGTCGCCCTGCTCGGGCTCGGCGAGGCGGGGCGCCGGCTCGCAGCCGATCTCGGGGGCGCGGGAATCGACCTGCGCGGGTACGACCCGCACGCCGGCGACGTGCAGATCGCCGTGCGCGCGCCGGACCTCGAGTCCGCGGTGGCGGGCTGCGACGCGGTGCTGAGCGTCAACACGGCGGCGGTGGCCCTCGAGGTCGCGGCGGCGGCGGCGCCCGCATTGCGCGACGGAGCGATCTACGCCGACCTGAACACGGCCTCGCCGGAGCTGAAGCGACGGCTGGCGGCGCTCACCGAGGCTGCGGGCGCCCGCTTCGCGGACGTCGCGCTGCTCGGGCCCGTGCCCGCGCGGGGACTGGGCACGCCCGCTCTCGCCTCCGGCGACGGCGCGCGCGCGTTCGCGGACGCGTTCGGGCCGCTCGGCATGCCGGTCGAGGTGGTGTCGCAGCGGGCGGGCGATGCCGCCGCGCTGAAGCTGCTGCGCTCGGTGTTCATGAAGGGGCTGGCCGCGGCCGCAGTCGAGAGCCTCCGGGCCGGCGAGGCCGCGGGCCACGCGGACTGGCTGCGGCAGGAGCTCGCCGACGTGATCGGCGAGCCGCTGCTCGAGCGTCTCCTCGAGGGCAGCCGGGCCCATGCGGTGCGGCGCGTGGACGAGCTGGAGGCGGCCCGCGAGCTGCTGCTCGGGCTCGGAATCGAGCCGCGCATCGCGTCCGCGAGCGCGTCGGTGCTCGCCGACCTGGCGGCGGCCGAGCGAGCGACGACGGAGGATAGGGTGAGGCGATGACGACCCATACCGAGGCGAAAGCCGCCGACGAGCTCCGGCCGAGCGAGCGGGCCCGGGTGCTCGTGCGCGGCGCGTACGACCTGCACGTCCACGTCGCTCCCGACGTGCCCCCGCGCCGGATCGACGACGCGACGCTCGCGCACCGGTTCGCCGAGCTCGGCCTGGCGGGGTTCGCCCTCAAGTCCCACTACACCTCGACCGCCGAGCGCGCGCGGGTCGTCTCGGCCCTCGTCCCGGGCGTGGAGGCGGTGGGGGCGCTGGCGCTGAACCAGGCGGTCGGCGGGATGAACGCCCTCGCCGTGGAGATCGCCGCCCGCGAGGGCGCGCGCATCGTCTGGATGCCGACCGTCGACTCGCCGGCCGAGACCGCCGGCCGTACCGAGCCGAAGCCGGGCGACAAGGTGCCGCAGTGGGCCCGCCTCCAGCACGAGCTCCGCCAGCTCGGCCTCGGGGTCGAGCCCGTGCACGTGACCGGCCCCGACGGCCGGCTGCTGCCCGAGACCCGCGACGTGCTGCGCGCGATCGCCCGCCACGACCTGATCCTCGCGACGGGCCACGTCGCCCGCGACGACACGTTCGCGGTCGTCGACGGCGCGCTCGAGGAAGGGGTCGCGCACATCGTGGTCACGCATCCCGAGTTCCCGTGCCAGGACTTCTCGCTCGAGGACCAGCGGGAGCTGGCGGCACGCGGCTGCCTGCTCGAGCGCTGCCTGAGCACGCCGCTGAGCGGGAAGACGACCTGGGAGCACGTGTTCGAAGGGGTGCGCGCGGTCGGGGTCGAGCGCACGCTCTTCTCCAGCGACTGCGGCAACCCCGACTACCCACCCGTCGAGGACGGCCTCGCGCTCTGGGCCGACCGCCTGCTCGGCGACGGCTTCGAGGAGGACGAGGTGCGCGAGCTGATCGTGGGCCAGTCGCGTCGCCTGGCCGGCGCGGAGTGAGACGTAGGCTGCTCGTGATCGGCGCCCACTCGGCCGACTTCGTCTGGCGGGCGGGTGGCGCGATCGCGGTCACGACCGCCGGCGGAGGCGAGGCGCGGGTGCTCGCCCTGTCGTACGGCGAGCGCGGCGAGTCCGGCGAGCTCTGGAAGGAGCCCGGCCAGACCGTCGAGCGGGTGAAGGAGGTCCGGCACGGGGAGGCGGAGCGGGCTGCCGCCGCGCTCGGGGCGTCCTTCGAGTGCCTCGACCTCGGCGACTACCCGCTCGAGGTCGACCGCGAGGCGCTGGTCGCGATCGCCGACCGCATCCGCGAGCTCGCGCCGGACGTCGTGCTCACGCACACCGATCGGGACCCGTTCAACCCCGACCACGCGGCCGCGTTCTTCGCCGTCGAGCGGGCGCGCGCGCTCGCCGCCGGCGCGGGCGTGCCGAGCGCGTTCCCGACCGTCGAGCCGCCGGAGCTGCTGCTGTTCGAGCCCCACCAGCCGGAGCTCTGCAACTTCACTCCGACGACCTTCGTCGACATCACGCCGGTCGTCGCGCAGAAGGACGCCGCGATGGCGGAGATGCAGGCGCAGGCCTACCTCGTGACGTACTACTCCCAGCGCGCGGAGGCGCGCGGGAACCATGCCCGCCGCTCCTCGGGCAACAACGAGATCCGCCAGGCGGAGGCGTTCCAGCGCGTGACGCCGCAGGTCGTGAGCGCTCTGTGACCGTAAGCTCGACGGACCTCGCGGAGCTGGCGCAGCTGGGGACGGCGACCGTCCACGAGGCGGCGGGCCGCTCGCCGGTCGTCGACCTCCCGCTCGTCCAGGTCGTGCCGGGCTCCCGGGCGGCCGGCCCCGCGCGCACCGTGCGCTGCGGCCAGGGGGACAACCTGATGGTGCACGCGGCGGTGGCGGAGGCGCTGCCCGGGGAGGTGCTCGTGCTGACGATGCCCGAGCCGGCGCCGATCGCCCTCGTCGGCGAGCTGCTCGCGACCCAGGCGAAAGGCCGCGGCGCGGCGGCGCTGCTCGTGGACGCGGCGGTGCGCGACCTCGAGGAGCTGCGCGAGCTCGGGCTGCCGGTCTGGGCGCGCTACGTCCGGGTCAGCGGCGCCGAGAAGCGCGTCCCCGGCACGATCGGCGAGCCGGTCGTGGTCGGCGGTGCCGCGATCCGCCAGGGAGACGTGGTCGTGCTGGACGCCGACGGCGTCGTCGTCGTCGAGCGGGAGCGCGTGACTGACGTGCTCGCCGCCGCGCGGGAGCGCGCCGCGCGGGAGCGGGTGAAGCGCGCCCAGCTGGAGGCGGGCGCGCTCTCCTACGACCTCGACGGCCTGCGGGAGCTGGTCGAGAAATGAGACGTCCTGTGTCAACCCGGCGCTTCACGTGTACCGCCGACGCCGGCCGCGTCCGCGGCCGCTTCAGGGGTTCTCGCGATTGGGAATCTGCTTCTGCAGATTCGCAATCTGCGGAGGCGGCATGACCGAGCCGATGCACGACGTCGCCCGCATCGGGCACGCCGAGCTGCTCAGCCCGACGCCGGACGAGAGCCTCCGCTTCTTCGTCGACGTGCTCGGGCTGGAGGAGGAGGCGCGCGAGGGCCAATCGGTCTACCTGCGCGGCTGGGGGGACTACCTCCGGTACAGCCTCGTGCTCACCGAGTCGGCGCAGGCCGGCCTCGGCCACGTCGGGCTGCGCGCCTGGAGCGCGGCGGCGCTCGAGCGGCGGGCGGCTGCGATCGAGGCGACGGGGCTCGGGCTCGGCTGGATCGACGGGGACGTCGGCCACGGCCCGGCCTACCGCTTCACCGACCCGGACGGCCACCTCTTCGAGCTCTACTACGAGGCCGAGAAGTACGCGCCGCCCGAGCACCTCCGGCCGTCATGGCGGAACCAGCCGCAGCGCTACGTCGGGCGCGGCGCCGCGGTGAAGCGGCTCGACCACGTCAACGTGCTCGCCGCCGACGTGCGGGCGAACCGCGTCTTCGCGCAGGAGGCGCTGGGCTATCGCCTGTACGAGCGGATCGAGCAGGACGACGGCACGGAGACGGGCGCCTGGCTGAGCCTGTCGATCGCGGCGCACGAGCTGATCTACGTCGCGGACGCCTACGGCGCCAGGGGACGGCTCCACCACCTGGCCTTCTGGGTCGACACCCGCGAGGAGTGCCTGCGCGCGGCCGACCTCTTCGTCGACAACGACGTCCCGATCGAGGCCGCGCCGTCGAAGCACGGCGTCGCCCAGGGCTTCTTCCTCTACGGCTTCGAGCCGGGCGGCAACCGGATCGAGGTGACGACCGGCGGGTACTTCGTCTACGACCCCGACTTCGAGCCGATCACCTGGACGGCGCAGGAGCGCGCCCGGGGGCAGTTCTGGGGCGTCAAGACGATCGAGAGCTTCCACACCTACGGCACGCCCGACGTCGCTCGGCCGTGACGACCGACGCCACGTTCCCGCTTCGCGAGCGCTTCGCGCAGCCGGGCGCGTTCGTCGTCGCCGCCGAGATCGTGACGAGCCGCGGCGTGATCTCCGCCGACGGCGGCGGCAAGGTGCTGGGCCTGGCGCGGGAGCTCGCGGCCGACCCGCGCGTGCACGTCCTCTCGATCACGGACAACCCGGGCGGGCACGCGATGTTCTCGCCCGACGCCCTCGGCACGGACCTGATCTCCCGGGGCCAGGAGGTGATCATCCACCTCGCCTGCAAGGACTGGAACCGCAACGCGCTCGAGAGCCGCGGCTGGCAGCTCTCCTCGCAGGGCTTCCACAACGTGCTGGCGCTGTCCGGCGACTACCCGGTGATGGGGCACCGAGGGCTCGCCGCGCCCGTGTTCGACATCGACTCGGTCGGCCTGCTGAGCCTGTTCTCGGAGATGAACGCGGGGCTGCGCGACACGCGGCGGCCGGACACGCGGCTCGACCGGACGGACTTCTTCCTCGGCTGCGTCGTCACGAACCACAAGCGGCTCGAGCGCGAGGTGATGCCCCAGTACTTCAAGCTGCGAAAGAAGGCGCAGGCGGGCGCGCGCTTCGTCATCAACCAGATCGGCTGGGACGTGCGCAAGGACGACGAGCTGCTGCGCTGGATCCGGCACGAGGCCCTGGGCCTCCGGGCGCTCGCCAACGTCTACCTGCTGTCGCGCGTCGCCGCCCGCGCGTTCCATCGGGGCGTGATACCCGGCGTGATCGTCACCGACGAGCTGCTCGCGCTCGCGGAACGCCAGAGCGCGAGCGAGGACAAGGGTCGCGCGTTCTTCGTCGACCTGGCCGCCAAGCACGTCGCGATCGCGCGCGGGCTCGGCTTCCACGGGGTGTACCTCGGGGGGCACATGCCCGCCGAGACCTTCGGCGAGATCCTCGACCTGTCGGAGACGTTCGGAGGCGACTGGAAGGGGCTCGCGCGGGAGCTCCGGTTCCCCTTCCCCGACGAGTTTTACCTCTTCGAGCGGGATCCGGAGACGGGGCTCTCGTCTGACGTGGTGAGCGCGGCGTACCTCGAGTCGAAGCGGCAGCGGCGCACCGACCTGCGCGTCCCGCTCAAGTACCGGTTCAGCCGGCGCTTCCACGACTCGGTGTTCGCCGCCGACGCACCGCTCTTCCCGGCCGCACGGGCCCTCTACCGGGGAGTCGACCGGGCGCCGCAGCCGGTCCGGAAGGTCGCGCACGCGCTCGAGCAGGCCGCCAAGGTCCCGCTGTTCGGCTGCCAGGACTGCGGCGACTGCTCGCTCCCGGAGATCGCCTACGTGTGCCCGGAGTCGCAGTGCGCGAAGAACCAGCGCAACGGCCCCTGCGGCGGCACCCGCGACGGCCTCTGCGAGGTGTACGACTCGGAGTGCATCTGGTCGGAGGCCTACGAGCGGCTGAAGGCCTACGGGGAGGAGGAGTCGATGCTCGACGGCCCGGTCGTGGTCAAGGACAACGCCCTGGCCGGGACGAGCGCGTGGGCGAACACGCTCCTCGGCCGCGACCACCTGGCACAGCACCACGACGCCGACCGCGAGGCGGGCGGCGCCCCACCGTCATAATCGTGCACGGCGGGCGGGGCTGCCCGTCCGGAGAGGAGGAGCGTTCAGATGGGCTACCAGAACCTCGAGGAGAAGCTGAAGGCGGTCGGCAGCGCGGTCGAGATGGCCCGCAACTCGCAGATCGGGCCGTACGTCTACCCCGCCGTCCCCGCCGAGTTCTCAAACTGGCGCGACGAGCAGGTCGCCTGGCGGGAGACGAGCGCGCTCTTCGACCAGTCGCACCACATGACCGACCTGTACGTCGAGGGCCCGGACGTGATCCGGCTCCTCTCCGACCTCGGGGTCAACTCGTTCGCGAGCTTCGCCGTCGACAAGGCGAAGCAGTTCGTCGCCTGCAACCACGACGGCTACGTGATCGGCGACGGGATCCTCTTCTTCCTCGACGAGAACCGGGTGAGCCTCGTCGGGCGGCCGTCCGCCCACAACTGGGTCCAGTTCCACGCCGAGACCGGCGACTACGACGTGCAGGTCGAGCGGGACGAAAGGACCGCCGCGAACCCGACGGGGAAGCGGAAGCTCTACCGCTTCCAGGTTCAGGGCCCGACCGCGCTCGACGTCCTGACGAAGGCGAACGGCGGCTCGCTGCCGGAGATCAAGTTCTTCAACATGGGCGAGCTCACGCTCGGCGGCCACAAGGTCCGAGCCCTGCACCACGGCATGTCCGGAGTCCCCGGGCTCGAGCTGTTCGGCCCCTGGGACGATCGGGAGGACGTCCGGGCGGCGATCGTCGAGGCCGGCGCCGACTACGGGCTCCGCCAGGTGGGCTCCAGGGTCTACGCCACCAACACGCTTGAGTCGGGCTGGATCCCGTGCCCGCTGCCCGCCGTGTTCACGGGCGAGCAGATGCAGGCGTACCGGGAGTGGCTGCCCGCGAACGGCTACGAGGGGACGGGCTCGCTCGGCGGCAGCTACTACTCCGACGACATCGCCGACTACTACCGAACGCCGCACGACCTCGGCTACTGGCCGTTCGTCAACTTCGACCACGACTTCGTCGGGCGCGAGGCGCTCGAGGCGATGGCCGACCGCCCGCGGTTCAAGAAGGTCACGCTGGCGTGGAACGGCGAGGACGTGGCCCGCGCTGTCGGGACGCTGTTCGAGCGGGGAGACCACGCCAAGTACATCGACGTCCCGCTCTCGAACTACGCGACGTGGCCGTTCGACAAGCTGCTGCTGAACGGCGAGCCGGTCGGCGTCTCGACGTTCTCCGGCTACAGCTACAACGAGCGCTCGTACCTCTCGCTGGGCATGGTCGACGCCGACCTCGACATCGGCACCGAGGTGACGCTGGTCTGGGGCGAGGAGGGCGGCGGCTCCGCGAAGCCGGTGGTCGAGCGCCACGCGCAGGCCGAGATCCGCGCGATCGTGAGCCCCGTCCCGTACAGCGAGGTCGCCCGCACGTCGTACGCGGAAGGCTGGCGCACCGAGGCCGCGGTCTCGTAGCTCGCCGTCAGCCGACCGTCAGGACGAGCTTGCCCTGGGTGCGGCCGGTCTCGCCCAGCTCGTGCGCGCGCGCAGCCTCCTCGAGCGGGAACGTCCCGGAGACGTGGACGCGCAGCGCGCCCGCGTCGACGAGCGCCGCGAGCGCCTCGAGGCCGGCGCGGTCCGGCTCGACCAGGATCCCCGTCACGCGCACGCGCCCCGCGGCGAGCTCCCGCAGCGACTCGAGGCCCGAGCCGGAGGGCACCGCGATGAAGAGGCCGCCGTCGCGCAGGGCCGGCAGCGCGGCGGCACCGGCGTCCCCGCCCACCAGGTCGAGCACGACGTCGACGTCGCGCGCGCGCTCCTCGATCGACTCGCTGGCGTAGTCGATCGCCTGGTCGCAGCCGAGCTCCGCCAGGAACGCGTGCTTCGCCGAGCGGGCCGTCCCGAGCACCTCCGCCCCGCGCGCCTTCGCGATCTGCACGGCCAGGTGCCCGACCCCGCCGGCCGCTGCGAGGATCAGCACGCGCTTGCCCGGCCCGACGTCCGCCGTCTCGGCGAGCGCCTGCCAGGCGGTCAGCCCCGCGAGGGGCAGCCCACCGGCCTCGACGTCGCCGAGCGCGTCGGGGACGCGGGCGAGCTGGCGCGAAGGGGAGGTCACGTACTCGGCGTAGGCGGCAGCCTCGCGCGGGAAACGCGGCATCCCGAAGACGCGGTCCCCCGGGACGAACCGCGTCACCCCGAAGCCGACCTCCTCGACGACGCCGGCGACGTCCCAGCCGACCGCGAACGGCGGCCGGCCGAGCAGGCCGCCGCGGCTGCGGACCTTCCAGTCGACCGGGTTGACGCCGGCCGCCGCCGTTCGCACGAGCACCTCCGTCGCGGCCGGCTCCGGGCGCGCGACCTCGACGAGCTCGAGCACCTCCGGCCCGCCGAGCGCTCGCTGGCGCACGGCGCGCATCGTCGTCTCGCGGCTCATCCGGTTGTTGTATACAGGCGCGAGGCCCGACGGAGGAAGGAGACGGCAACGCCGACGACCGCCTACACCCGCCGGCTCGCCGACCTGCGCCGGGAGGACGCCCCGGCGTTCGGCGGCAAGAGCGCGCACCTCGGCGAGCTGCTCGCCGCGGAGCTCCGCGTCCCGCCCGGGCTCGCGATCAGCACGGACGCGTTCCGTGCCTTCGTGCGCGAGACCGGCCTCGAGGGAACGATCGCCGGGGCGCTCGCCCGCGCGCCGGCCGGCGACGTGAGCGCCGTCGGCGCCGCCGCGAAGACGATCGACGAGGCGATGCGCTTCGCACCGCTGCCGGAGGTGCTCGGCGAGGAGCTGCGCCGCGGCTACGGCGAGCTGGCCCGCCTGGCCGGAGCGGACGACCCGCCGGTCGC
>DATBMD010000085.1:0-6619 GCA_036555085.1 Gaiellaceae bacterium | reverse complement strand
GCGCACACCCGCGCGGGCCCGAGCCGGTCGCTCAGCCGTCCCGCGGGCAGCTGCATCAGCATGTGCACGAGGAACAGGACGCCCGTGAACAGGCCGACGACCCCGAGCCCGACGCCGTAGGCGTCGGCAAGCTGCTCGGCGACGGCGCCGGTGTCGGCGATGTTCCAGCCGGCCGCGAAGCCGACGGCGCTGCCGCCGGCGACCGCTCTCGCGCTCACCGTGGTCCGCGCAGCCGCACGCTCAGGCCAGGTGGGCGACGACGGCGTCGCCCACCTCGCGGGTCGACGCGGTGCCGCCGATGTCCCGCGTGCGCGGGCCCGAGGCGCAGACCGCCTCGACGGCGTCGAGCAACGCCGCCGAGGCCTCCGTCTCGCCGAGGTGATCCAGCAGCAGCGACGCGCTCCACAGGGCGCCGACCGGGTTGGCCACGCCCCGCCCGGCGATGTCGGGCGCCGACCCGTGCACGGGCTCGAACACGCCCGGGCCGCTGTCGCCGGGAGCGAGGTTCGCGCTCGCCGCCATGCCCATCCCGCCCTGCAGGGCGGCCGCCAGGTCGGTGAGGATGTCCGCGAAGAGGTTCGACGCCACGACGACGTCGATGCTCCCCGGGTCGCGCACCATCCTGGCCGCGAGCGCGTCGACGAGGACACGCTCCACCCGGACGTCCGGGAACCCGGCGGCGACCTCCGCCACGACCTCGTCCCACAGCACGTAGCCGAAGCGCGACGCGTTCGACTTCGTCGCGCTCGTGAGCACCGCTCGACGCGAGGCCGCGAGTCCGAAGGCGTGGCGCACCACCCGCTCGACGCCGGCGCGGGTGAACACCGCCGTCTCCAGGGCGACCTCCCCGGGCAGGCCGCGGTGGGCGCGCCCGCCCACGCCGGCGTACTCGCCCTCCGTGTTCTCGCGCACGAACAGCATGTCGACGTCCGCCGGCGAGCGATCGGCCAGCGGGCAGGGCACGCCCGGCAGCAGTCGCGCGGGCCGGACGTTCGCCCAGAGGTCGAGCCCCTGCCGCAGCCGCAGGATCGAGCCCCAGAGCGAGACGTCATCGGGCACGGACGGGTCGCCCATGGCGCCGAGCAGGACGGCGTCGTGCCCGCGCAGCAGCTCCAGCGCGTCCGGGGGCATCATCGCCCCGTGCTCGCGATAGAAGGCCGAGCCCCAGGGGAGCTCCGTCCAGACGAGCGGAAGGCCCAGCGCGTCGACGGCGCGCCGGGCCTCCGCGGTCACCTCCGGGCCGACCCCGTCGCCGGGGAGCAGGGCGACCCTGTACGTTCGGCTCACACCGCGGCGCCCACGGCCGACGGCACGCTCTCCACGTACGCGAGCGCCTCCTCGAGCGAGACGACGTCGGCGTACTTGGCCTGGATGTCGAACAGGTTCGCGTCGTGCGGCGCCTGCGCCCGGTCGCCCACGCACTCGCGCGGGACCAGCGTGGGCCACCCGTACTGGAGCAGGTCGATCGCCGTTGCCCGGACACAGCCGCTGGTCGTGGCGCCGCACAGGATCACCGTGTCGACGCGCTGGGCGACGAGGACCGAGGCGAGGTTCGTGCCGAAGAAGCCCGAGGCCCCCTTCTTGACGATCACCGTCTCGTCCTCGCCCGCCTCCAGCCGCGGGTCGATCTCGACCCAGCGGCCGCCGAGCTGGAGCGCGCCGAGCGTGGGCACCTTCTGCAGCCAGAGCCCGCCGTCCTTCAGGCTCGCCTCGAACCCGATCGTCGTGAACACGACCGGCAGGCCCTTCGCCCGGGCGGCGTCCAGGAGCCGCTTCGTCGCCTCGACCGGCCCCGTCAGGTCGGAGCCGAGCTGGCATTCGGGATCGGTGAACCCGCACGAGAAGTCGATCACGAGCACGGCGGGTCGGGTGCCCAGCGAGACGCTCTCGCCGAGCCCAGACGCCTGGTAGATCCGCTGAGCAGCCTCGTCGGACACGGTGCTCAGGCCGTCGCCTTCTGGGCCGGCAGGAGCTCCTCGCCGAAGCGCGCGCGCTTGACGAACTGGCCGTCGCCGGGCTGGCCGACGAGCTCGTCGTTCTCGACGATCACCTTGCCGCGGACGAGCACGACCTCCGGCGCACCGGTCACCTTGGTGCCCTCGAACAGGTTGTAGTTCACGTTCGTGTGGTGCGTGTCCGCCGAGATCGTCAGCTTCTTGCCGGGATCCCAGACGACGAGGTCGGCGTCCGAGCCGGGCGCGATCGTGCCCTTGCGCGGGTAGAGCCCGAACAGCTTGGCGATGTTCGTCGAGACGAGCTCGACAAAGCGGTTGGGCGTGATCCGCCCCTTGCCCACCCCGAACGTCCACAGCATGTGGAGCCGGTTCTCGATCCCGGGCCCGCCGTTCGGGACGACCTGGAACTCGCGGCCGTTGATGCCCTTCTGGTCCGGCCAGTTGAACGGGCAGTGGTCGGTGGAGACGGCCGAGAGGGCGTCGGTGGCGATCGCCTTCCAGAGGTGCTCCTGGTGCTCCTTCGGGCGCGGCGGCGGCGTGTAGATGTACTTCGCGCCCTCCCAGTTCGGCGCCTCCATCATCGACTCGTCGACGAAGAAGTACTGGGTGCACGTCTCGCCCCACACGTCCCAGCCCTTCTCGCGGGCGAGCGCGATCGGCTCGACCGCGGGCTGGCAGGAGACGTGGACGACGTAGAGGGGCGCGCCCGCCACCCGCGCGAGCTGGATCGCGCGATTCGTCGCCTCCGCCTCCGTCTCCATCGGCCGGCTGCGCGCGTGCCAGATCGGGTCCGTGTTGCCGGCCGCGACCGTCTCCTTGACGATGATGTCGATCGCGTCGCCGTTCTCGGCGTGCACCATCACGAGCCCGCCGGTCTCGTGCGCTGTCTGCATCACCCGGAAGAGCGTCTCGTCGTCGACCATGACCGCGCCCTTGTAGGCCATGAAGAGCTTGTAGGACGTGACCCCCTCGTCGGGCAGCCTGGCCAGGTCGTCGAGCGTGCCGCCGGTGTGCAGGTCGGTGACCGCGATGTGGAAGCCGACGTCGATCACCGGTTTGCAGCGCTCGATCTTCTCGTGGTACTTCTCGAGCGCCTGGGCGAACGTGTCGCCGGGCGTCTGGATGCAGAAGTCGATCAGCGTCGTCGTGCCGCCGAACGCCGCCGCCGTCGTGCCCGACGTGAAGTCGTCGCAGGTCGTCGTGCCGCCGAAGAACATTTCGAGGTGCGTGTGCGGGTCGATTGCGCCTGGGAACACGATCTTCCCAGTCGCGTCGATCGTCTTCTCGGCGGACACGTCGAGCGACTCGCCGATCAGCGAGATCGACCCGTTCTCGACGTAGATGTCGCCGACGTAGTCGTCGGCGGCGGTGATGATCCGGCCGCCCTTGATCAGCACGGACATGCGGTCACTCCCTTTCTTCCCTCGAGATCTGCTGTGTGGTGTATACGACGGCCCGCCAACGGCGTCAAACGGCCACCGGCGGCCGGCGCTCGTGCCAGTCTGTTACTTGCTGGAAGGCGTGGGCGGCGCGCAGGACGGTCGCCTCCGCGAAGCGACGGCCCACCAGCGCGAGCCCGACCGGCAACCCGTCGACCAGCCCGCACGGCACGCTGGCGGCGGGGAGCCCGAGACAGGCCCACGGCGAGTTGTAGGGGATCAGCGCCAGGCGGTACGGCAGCCGGCTGCCGCCCGCGTCGACCGTGTCCTCGCCGATTCGCGGAGCCGTCACCGGCAGCTCCGGCGCTGCCAGCAGGTCGAAGCGGTCGAAGAGGGCGCGCGCCTCGTCGAACAGCCGGCGCCGCGCCCGCTGGCCGGTCACCGCCGCCGTCGCCGGCAGCAGCAGGCCGGCGAGCAGCCGCGCGCGGACGTCGGTGCCGTAGTCGCCGAGCCGCGTTCGGAGCCACTCCAGGTGGGCCGCGGCGGCCTCGGGCAGCATCACGAGCTGCGTGACGACGTGGGAGTCGCGCAGGAACGAGGCGTCGACGCGTTCCACCTTCGCGCCCGACGCGGCCAGCACGCCCACGGCCTCCTCGACCGCGGCTGCGACCCGCCGGTCGATTGCTCCCTCGAGCAGGTGCGAGACGACCCCGACCCGAAGGCCGCTCACACCGCCGGCCAGCTCCCGCCCGTAGTCCGGGACCGGCGTCGCCGCCGTCGAGGGGTCGGCGGGATCGTGACCCGCGATCGCCTGCAGCAGCAGCGCGCAGTCCTCGGCCGTGCGAGCGAGCGGACCGACGGTGTCGAGCGACCACGAGACCGGGACGACGCCGCGGTTCGGCACCCGCCCCGTCGACGGCCGCAGCCCGGTGACGCCGCAGAGGCAGGCGGGGATGCGGATCGAGCCGGCCGTGTCGGTGCCGAGGTTCCCCGGCACGAGGCCGGCCGCCGCCGCCGCGCCGCTGCCGCCGCTCGAGCCGCCGCAGATCCGCTCCGTGTCCCACGGGTTCCGGGCCGGGCCGAAGTGCGGGCTCGTCGTGGTCGCGGCGAAGGCGAACTCGTGCGTGTTGAGCTTGCCGACCACGACCGCTCCCGCCTTCCGAAGCCGCTCGACGGCGGCGGCGTCGGCGGTTGCCACGTTGTCGGCGAGGATGCGCGACGCCGCGGTCGTCCGCTCCCCGGCCACGTCGATCACGTCCTTGACCGCTACCGGCACGCCGTACAGCGGGCCGCGCGAGGGCGCTCGCTCGAGCGCCTCCGCCTCGGCGAGCGCCTCCTCCGCACGCACCGAGAGGAACGCGTTGAGGGCACCGTTCAGCCTCTCGATCCGCTGCAGGCTCTCCGCGACCGCCTCCCGCGGCGACAGCTCGCCGGCCCGGATCCGTCCCGCCAGCGCCGCGAGCGTCATTCGCCGTCGGGCTCCGGCAGGAAGAGCGCCGGCGCCGCGTCGGGCCCCAGCCGGGCCTCGAGCCCGGCGAGCGCCGGCAGGATCGTCGCCAGGAAGCCGGTCACGGCGACGAGGTCCTCGTCCGTGGGATCCACGCCCTGCAGGCGCGCCAGGGCGCGCAGCTCGTCGAGCGAGGGGACGGGGCTATGCTGCATGCTGCATGCCGATCTACGAGTACCGCTGCGGGAAATGCGACGAGCGCTTCGAGGAGTATCTCTCGCTCTCGACCAAGCCCGCGCCGCCGTGTCCGAAATGCGGCTCGGCGGAGGTCGAGCGGCTCTGGTCGCCTTTCAGCACCGAGTGGCTCCCGAGCGACGTCGCCTGGGATCGCGTCGGACGCAGCTGGGACTGACCGTGTGTCAGAGTGCGGCTCCATGCCGTACGCCGAGCTCGACGACGGGATCCGGCTCTACTACGAGCTGACGGGGCCGGAGGACGGGCCCGTCGTCCTGCAGTTCGGCGGCGGCCTCTTCGGGCGCCACAACTTCGGCGCCGTCAACGACGGCTTTCGCGCGAACGGTTTCCGGCTGCTCTCCTTCGACGCTCGCGGCTACGGCGCCTCCGACCACCCGCGCGACCAGTACACGATCCAGCTCTGGGCCGACGACGGCGCCCGGCTGCTCGACGCGGTCGGCCTCGAGCGGGTGCTCGTCCACGGCACGTCGATGGGCGGCATGATCGCGATCGCGTTCACCGCCACCCACGCGGAGCGCGTGATCGCCGCGTGCGCGGACGTCGCGTTCGCGAAGCCCGACGTCTACCGGCAGACGCTCTTCCGCGTCTGGCGGCGGATGGCCGAGTCGATGCCGTGGGACGACTTCTCCGACCACGTGACGACGCAGGCGGTCGGCGCGCGCTTCCTCGAGAGCGACGAGGGGAGGGACACGTTCTCGCTCGTCCGCACGGTGATCGGCTGGAACGACCCGTACACCGTGCGGCAGGCGTGCCTCGCGATGGAGCAGATGGACCTCTCGCCGCTCGTCCCGGAGATCAGCCGGCCGCTGCTGATGACCAACGGGACGTACGACATCCTCTGCCCGCCGGTGCTCGCGCCCTCGGGCCTCGGCGCGCGGCGGATGGCCGAGCTGAACGCGAACGTCCGCGTCGTCGAGTTCCCGGACATCGGTCACGCCGACCTGCTCGAGTGCCCGGACGACGCCGTCCGGATCGTCGGCGAGTTCTTCCGCGAGTCGCTCGCCGCAGAGGGCGCCGGTTAGTCAGGCGACCGCGGCGGCTGCTCCGGCGCGGCTCTCGAACGGCTCGATCGCGGCGAGGTACTCGAGCACCCGCTCGAGCGGCTCGACGTCCCCGAACTTCGCGTCGATGTCGAACAGGTTCCACTCGACCACGCCCGGCACGCGGTCCCCGACCGCCTCGGTGACGACGATCGGCCGGAAGCCCTCCGCGATCGCGTCCTCGGTCGTGTGGCGGACGCAGCCGGCCATGGTGACGCCGGTGATGATCACCGTGTCGACGCCCTGCGCGTTCAGGTAGCTCGACAGCGGCGTCCCGTGGAAGCCGCTCGCCCGCTTCTTCACCAGCACGAGCTCCCCCGGCCCGGGCGCGATCCGGTCGTCGATCGCCACGTCCTCCGACCCGAGCTGGAGCAGCTCGACCGGGATCTTGTGCACCCAGAGGCCCATGTCGGAGTTCGGCCCCTCGACGTCGGCGTACGCGGTCGTCGTGTAGACGATCGGGATGCCCTTCGCGCGCCCGGCCTCGTTGAGCGCCTGGACTGCCGGGATGATCGTCTCCATCCCGTCGCAGGAGAACGCGTG